>NZ_JACCQB010000048.1:0-49160 GCF_015712265.1 Burkholderia sp. 9777_1386
CGCGTTCATCGATGCGTACAACAAGATGGTCGTCGCGCTGCGCAGCTACAAGGCGCAGGACGTCAAGGGCGGGCTGGGCCGCGGTGGCCAGCTGCAGGTCAACTGACGTCGCCGGGCCGGCGAGGGCCGCCGGCCGATTGCCTTGATTCCTGGTGTCCGATTCGTGAGGGTCGGTGCGTGCGGCACGATGCGCGCGTACCGGCTGCGTTCGTCCTGTTCGTTCGGAGGGTGATCCCGATGAAAGCCGTTGCACTGATTGCATTGACCTGTCTGGCGCTGACCGCTTGCGGCGGTGGCGACGACAATTCCTCGCCCGCGGCGTCCGGCGGGTCGGGCACGACCAACAACGGCGGCAGCGGCGGCACGGGCGGCACGGGTTCCGGCGGCAGCGGCGGTTCGGGTGGCTCGGGCGGCGTCACGCTGACGTGGCGCTACGAGGCGCAGCCTGTCGCGGCCGACAAGGCGAGCTTCCTGACGCTGATCAACAACGAAGGCGCGAAGGGCTATCGCTATCTGGGTGACTACTTCTACACTGCGGGCAATGGCGGAACGCAGTCGATCTTCGTGAACGATGGCACCGCGCAGACCTACACATACCAGTTGCAGACGGCACCGGCCGACATGACGTCCTTCGTTAATGCGGCCAACGCGCAGGGGGCGAGCGGCTACCGCTACGAAGGGCCGCTCACGTACGGCGATCTCTATCGCAAGGATGGCGGTTCATCCGCCACCTACACGTACACGACGACTAGCCTGCCGGCCGATGCCAACGCGTTCCTCACGCAGGCGAACGGCCAGGGCCAGTCGGGCTACTGGTTGCTCGGCCCGCTGATGGTGGGCGCCGTGCAGGCGAACGTGTACATGAAGAATAACGCGTCGAACGCGACCTATACGTACGACGCGCTGGCGCCGACGTCGACCGTCAACGACTTCATTGCACAGGCCAACAGCGAAGGGGCGAAGGGTTATCGCGCGAAGGGCGGCATGGCATTCGGTACCGCGATCTCGTGGATCTACGTGAAGGACCAGACGCAGTCGCCGACCTTCACGTACCAGTCGGCCGCGATCCAGTCGACCGGCGCGAGCTTCGTGCAGCAGGCCAACACGTTCGGCGCGCAAGGAGGCGCCTATCTGAGCGATCTGGCTCTGGGCACCCCCACGCCGGTGATGGCATCGTTCTATTTCACGCCGAAGAACTGCACGGGCTTCCTGTGCACGACGCTAAATCCGCTCACGCAGAATTAGGCGGGCGCGTTGCCCGCTGCTGCATTGCGCGAGTCGTTGCAACTAGCACGATCCGAGTACGTCGAATCGAGTGCCTCAGGTGCGCCACGTGATATGCGGCTGCATCTTTCGCCGCCGGCTTGCCGGCGGCATTTCAATTTATACGTGTGTCGGTTTGGGTACCGGGGCCGTTAAGTGCGAACTGTCTCGAAAAGCGACGTCACCCGTTGCGAAAAATCCCGTTATACGCACTCAACGCCGGCGCCCCGCCGAGATGCGCGTACAACACCTTCGACCCCGGCTCGAATTCCCCGAGCCGCACCTTGTCGATCATCCCGTGCATCGATTTTCCTTCATAAACGGGATCCGTCAGCATGCCTTCCAACCGCGCGCACAGCCGAATTGCTTCCAGCGTGCCGTCACTCGGTAGCCCATATTCCGGGCCGCCGTAACGCGTGTCGAGCACGACATCCCGTTCGACGATATCGCGGCCGAGCCCGACTAGCTCGGCCGTATGCCGTGCGATGCGCGTGATCTGTTCGCGCGTCTGTTCCGGCTTCGCCGAAGCATCGATGCCGATCACGCGGTCCGCGCGCCCGTCGGCCGCGAAGCCGACGACCATCCCTGCCTGCGTGCTGCCCGTCACCGAGCAGACGACGACGTAGTCGAACCTGAAGCCGAGCTCGGCTTCCTGCGCGCGCACTTCTTCGGCGAAGCCGACGAACCCGAGGCCGCCGAGGGGATGCTCGGAACAGCCGGCCGGAATCGGATACGGCTTGCCGCCCGCCTGTCGCACGCTCTCCATCGCTTCTTCCCAACTACGGCGAATGCCGATGTCGAAGCCGTCGGCTACGAGCCGCACGTCGGCGCCCATCATCCGCGACAACTGGATGTTGCCGACCCGGTCGTACACCGGATCTTCATAGTTGACCCAGTGCTCCTGCACGAGCACGCACTTCATCCCGAGATGCGCGGCGACGGCCGCGACCTGGCGCGTCTGGTTCGACTGCACGCCGCCGATCGACACGAGCGTATCCGCGCCTTGAGCGAGCGCGTCGGGAACGAGATATTCGAGCTTGCGCGTCTTGTTGCCGCCGAACGCGAGACCGCTGTTGCAGTCCTCACGCTTCGCATACAGCTCGACCTTGCCGCCGAGATGCGCGCTCAGGCGCTTGAGCGGCTGGATGGGCGTCGGGCCGAACGTCAGCGGATAACGGGGGAAGCGTTGCAGATTCATCGGCGGGGCTCCGGAACAGGGGACGAGGCGGAAATCGGATCGTTCGGGCGCGGCCGGCAGGCCGTGGTCCGATGACGAAAATGATAGGCAGAAGCACGGGAAATGAGCTTGCGAAATCAATTGCGGCAGCCTACGTTATCGACGATATGAGCGGAAGATAAACAATTTCAATTCGTCTAAAACGAGGTTTGCGCAATGAAATTAGATCGAAGCAGTGCATCGCCGGCCGACGCCGCACCGGCGCTCGACCGGATCGACCGCGCGATCCTGCGGCAATTGCAGCAGGACGCGTCGATCTCGAACGTGAGCCTCGCGGCGAAAGTGAAGCTGAGCGCGCCGGCGTGCCTAAGGCGCGTCGAGCGGCTGAAGGAAATGGGGCTGATTCGCGGCATCGTCGCGTTGCTCGAGCCGAAGCCGCTCGGCGCCGGGATGCTGGTCGTGATCGGCTTCGTGCTCGATCGCTCGACGCCGGAAACGTTCGCCGCGTTCGAGAAGGCCGCGCAGAAGGTGTCGGGGTGCGTCGAGTGCCATGTCGTGACCGGCGAGTTCGACTATTTCATGCTCGTGCGCACGCGCGACAACGACAGCTTCAATCGGCTGCACGCGGAACAACTGCTGTACCTGCCGGGCGTACGGCAGGTGCGTTCGTTCATGGTGCTCAAGGAGATCCTGTCGACCCATGCGTTGCCGCTGTAGCGCGGCGGGACGGCCGGTTTCGCGTCGGTCGGCCGCGCGGAACGAATCGCGATTGCACCGTTCATACGTCAGTTCGCGTCCTTGACTATCATGCGCCGATGCAGGGCAGTGGCTGCATGTCGCGACAACCCAACTGTGAGGGCATCATGGCAAGACAGACGATGGCGGAATACCTGGCGAAGACGCTCGCGGCAGCGGGCGTCGAGCGCATCTGGGGCGTGACGGGCGACAGCCTGAACGGCCTGTCGTTCAGCCTGAGCCAGCTCGGCTCGATCCGCTGGATGCACACGCGGCACGAGGAAAGCGCGGCGTTCGCGGCCGGCGCCGACGCCGCGTCGACCGGGCGGCTCGCGGTGTGCGCGGGCAGTTGCGGCCCAGGCAACCTGCACCTGATCAACGGGCTGTACGACTGCCACCGCAATCACCAGCCGGTGCTCGCGATCGCCGCGCACATCCCGTCCACCGAGATCGGTCTCGGCTATTTCCAGGAAACCCATCCGCAGGAGCTGTTCCGCGAATGCAGCCACTTCGCCGAGCTCGTGACGAACGCGTCGCAGTTCCCGCGCGTGCTGGCGCGCGCGATGCGCACCGCGATCGACGAGCGCGGCGTGGCGGTGATCGTGCTGCCGGGCGACATCGCGCTCGGCGACGGCCCGGACGAAGCGCCCGCGTGGAGCGACGCGGCGCCGCCGGCGATCCTGCCGGCCGATGCCGACCTCGACCGGCTCGCGGCGCTGCTCAACGGGTCGGACGCGGTCACGCTGCTGTGCGGCAGCGGCACGCAGGGCGCGCACGACGAGGTGGTCGCGCTGGCCGACACGCTCGGCGCGCCGGTCGTGCATGCGCTGCGCGGCAAGCAGTTCGTCGAATGGGACAACCCGTTCGACGTCGGGATGACGGGGCTGATCGGTTTCAGTTCCGGCTATCACGCGATGGAATCGTGCGACACGTTGCTGATGCTCGGCACGGATTTCCCGTACAGGCCGTTCTATCCGGCCCACGCGAAGATCGCGCAGATCGACTGGAAGGGCTCGCAGCTCGGCCATCGCGCGCCGCTCGCGCTCGGGCTGGTGGGCACCGTGAAGGAAACGATCGCGGCGCTGCTGCCGCGGCTCACGCGCAAGACGCAGCGGCGCTTCCTCGAGAATGCGCTGAAGCACTACGCGGCCGCGCGCAAGGGGCTCGACGATCTCGCGGTGGCCGAGCCGCCGGGCCGCGCGATCCATCCGCAGTACCTGACGAAGATCATCGACGAAGTCGCGGCCGACGATGCGATCTTCACGGCCGACGTCGGCACGCCGACGCTTTGGGCGGCGCGCTACCTGACGATGAACGGCAAGCGGCAACTGCACGGCTCGTTCAACCATGGGTCGATGGCGAATGCGATGCCGCAGGCGCTCGGCGCGCAAGGTGCGCATCCGGGGCGGCAGGTCGTGTCGCTGTCGGGCGACGGCGGGCTGTCGATGCTGCTCGGCGATCTGCTGAGCGCGCGCCAGCTCAAGCTGCCGATCAAGATCGTCGTGTACAACAACAGCCTGCTCGGCTTCGTGTCGATGGAGCTGAAGGCGGCCGGCTATCTCGACACGAACGTCGACCTGAGCCCGACCGACTTCGCGGCGATCGCAAAGGGCGCCGGCATCTTCAGCGTGCGCGTCGAGCATTCGGAGAACGTCGAACACGCATTGCGCACCGCGTTCGAGCATGACGGGCCGGCGGTGGTCGACGTCGTCACGTCGAAGTACGAGCTCGCGATGCCGCCGAAGATCGAGCTCGCGCATGCGAAGGGCTTCAGCCTGTTCATGCTGCGTGCGATTCTCAGCGGGCGCGGCGACGAGATCGTCGAACTGGCGAGAACCAACTTGCGGTGACGGTGTATCGCGCGTCGTGCGGCGAGCGTGACGCGCGGTTCGCAGGCGGGGCTGTACCGCTCACTTGCGCACGGTTTCGATGAACGGCGGGAACAACGATATGGCGGCCGAAGTGCTGACCCCATTTCGGCCGCCGTACCCATGAGGACCGCACTCGCGCCGCGATCGACACGGCGCTGCGGCAGGCCCGGTTGGTCGACGCGCGTTATCCCGCGCAGTCGCGGCAGCGCATCGATGATGGCTCGGCAATCGACGGCCGATCCGGCACGAATTGGTCAGGAGAATCAGGGTCAATCTTCACGTCGTCTTAAGTTTGCGTTTCCTAGAATCGATTGATCGTCGCGTGTCCCGCGGCGGACCGATTCGCCCAGGAGGATGCGCATGAACCTTGCCCGTGTCGCCGTAGCCCTGTCCCGCGCAGTCGTCGGCCTGTCGCCGCCGCGCGCGCATGCGCCGGAGGCCCGCCTATGACGTGGCCCAACGCGTGGCGTGTCTCGGCACTGTTCGTGCGCGAGTGGGTCGGCCGGCCGGCCGCGGTCGGCGCGTTGTGCCCGAGTTCGCGGCATCTGGCGCGCGAGATGGCCGACGCGGTGCCGGATGGCGACGGGCTGGTCGTCGAACTCGGCGGCGGCACCGGCGCGATCACCGCGGCGCTGCTGGAACGCGGCGTCGCGCCCCGGCGTCTCGTCGTCGTCGAACGCTCGCCGGCGTTCGTGCAGCATCTGCGACGGCGCTTTCCCGGTATCTCGATCGTGTCGGGCGACGCACGGCAGCTCGAGCGGTTGCTGCCGCCGGGCGCGACGGTCGACGCGATCGTGTCGTGCCTGCCGCTGCGCACGCTGCCCCGTGAAGCCGTGGCGGCGATCGTCGGTCAATGCCATCGCGTGCTGTCGGCCGACGGCGTGATGATTCAATTCACCTACGACCTGCGCCCGCCAGGCCGTCATCCGCTCGGCGACTCGGCATTCGTTGCCAGCGGCAGCCGGATCGTCTGGGCCAATCTTCCACCTGCACGAATCGTCACCGTGCGCTGCGCCGCCGCCGCATACGCCGGCTGAGCCCGGTCGCGCGGGGCGCCCGGACGCGGCGCCTCGTTCCATCCTTTCATCAGCCATACCGATCCTTCCAGTTTCCATTCATCTTGCCGTCACATCGGCTTCCTACCATCGCCTTTCATTTCGAAAGCATCAACGGCGGGGGAGATCGGCAACATGAATCGAATCAAAATGGCGGCGCTGCTGTGTGCCGGCGCCTTTGCGCTGGCCGGATGCGGCAGCGACGACGGCCCGACCAGCTCGACACCCGCCCCGGTGAAGACGGCGGCGCGCAACGTGATCTTTTTCCTCGGCGACGGGATGGGGATGACGACGCTGACGGCGGCACGCATCTACGGCGTCGGTGAAGACGGCGCGCTGACGATCGATACGTTGCCGGAATCCGCGTTCGTGAAGACCTATTCGAACGATGCGCAGGTGACGGACAGCGCGCCGTCGATGTCGGCGTACATGACCGGGGTCAAGACCAACAACGAAGTGATCTCGATGTCGCCCGACACGAAGGCGATCGAGCCGAGCGCGGGCCTCACCGGCAACTGCGGCGCGAACAACGGCAAGTCGGTGTCGACGCTGCTCGAAATCGCGAAGGCGAACGGGATGGCGACCGGCGTCGTGACGACCACGCGCGTCACGCACGCGACGCCCGCCGCGACGTATGCGCACGTGTGCCACCGCGATGCCGAGAACGACATCGCCGCGCAGCTCGTGCCGGGCGGCGCGGGCTACAACGGCGCGCTGGGCGACGGCGTCGACGTCGTGCTCGGCGGCGGCGCGCAATTCTTCGTGCCGAAGGACGGCGGCGGCAAGCGCACCGATGGCCGCAACCTGGTCAACGAACTGAAGGCGAAAGGCTACGCGTTCGCGCAGAACCGCGACGACCTGCTGGCCGCCGATGCGACGAAGCGCGGCAAGCTGGTCGGCCTGTTCGCGTCGAGCCACATGAGCTACGACCTCGATCGCGGCGCGACCAGGGAGCCGAGCCTCGCCGACATGGCCACGCGCGCGCTCGACGTGCTGCAGGCCAACCCGAACGGCTATTTCCTGATGGTCGAGGGCGGCCGGATCGATCACGCGCTGCACGACACCAATGCGAAGCGCGCGCTGCAGGACACGATCGCGTTCGACAACGCGATCAAGGCGACGCTCGACAAGGTCCGCAAGACCGATCCCGACCTGACGAACACGCTGATCGTCGTCACGGCCGATCACGATCACACGCTGGTGCTGAACGGCTATGCGGCGCGCACCGGCAAGACGGAAGCGGGCAAGCCCGGCGTGCTGGGCGTGCTGCGCAGCTACCAGACGGGCGCGATCGCGAAGGACGCGGACGGCGCGCCGTACACGATCATCGGCTTCGGCAACGGCGAGAACCGCGTGCAGGGCAGCCGCGCGGGCACCGCGCTGACCGATGCGGTGACGGGCGCCGACGACTATCGCCAGGAGGCGGTCGTGCGAATGGACAAGGGCAGCGAGACGCACGGTGGCACCGATGTGTTCCTCGGTGCGATCGGTCGCGGCGCGGATGCGTTCCACGGCGTGATCGAGAACAACAGGGTCTTCGAGCTGGTGCGCAACGCGGTGCAGCTTTGAGCGCCGACAACACGGGTACAGGGGAATACAGGATGTCGACCATCAAGTGCATCGCGGCGGCGCTGGCCGTCGCGGGTTTCGCGTGCGGCGCGGCGCAGGCCGCCGGCCAGGCGAAGAACGTGATCTTCTTTCTCGGCGACGGCATGGGGCCGACGACCGTGACCGCGAGCCGGATCTACAAGGTCGGCGAATCGGGGCAACTGACGATGGAGAAGCTGGCCCGCACCGCGCGCGTCAAGACCTTCTCGAACGACGCGCAGACGACCGACAGCGCGCCGTCGATGGCCGCGTACATGACCGGCGTGAAGATGAACAACGAAGTGCTGTCGATGTCGTCCGACACGCGCGCGGTCGCGCCGGGCAGCGACGTCAACGGCAACAAGACCGTCAACCATTGCGCACCGGGCAACGGCCAGCCGGTCGCGACGCTGCTGGAACTGGCGAAGGCGCGCGGCAAGGCGGTCGGCGCGATCACGACCACCGAGCTCACGCATGCGACGCCGGCCGCGACCTATTCGCACATCTGCCATCGCGATGCGCAGTACGACATCGCCGCGCAGGCCGCGCCCGGCGGCGCGGGCTACAACGCGGCGCTCGGCGACGGCGTCGACGTGCTGATGGGCGGCGGCCGCAACCACTGGACGCCGTTCGATCCGGTGTCGAACAAGCGCGGCCGTGCCGACGGGCGCAACCTGCTCGACGAGATGAAGGCGAAGGGCTACACGGTCGTCGCGACCCGGGATCAGCTCGCGCAGGCCGGCAACGGCAAGCTGGTCGGTCTCTTCAGCTCGACCAGTCATCTCGAGTACGAACTCGATCGCGTCGCGGGCAAGGGCGAAGGGCCGACGCAGCCGAGCCTGGCCGACATGACGTCGAAGGCGATCGACGTGCTGTCGAAGAATTCGAACGGCTATTTCCTGATGGTCGAAGGCGGCCGGATCGATCACGCGCTGCACGGCACCAACGCGAAGCGCGCGCTCGAAGACACGGCGGCGTTCGACGAAGCGATCCGCGTCGCGCTGTCGAAGGTCGACCTGGCGAATACGCTGATCGTCGTGACGGCCGACCACGACCACACGATGACGATCAACGGCTATTCGAAGCGCGGCAACCCGATTCTCGACATCAGCCGCAACTATCGCGACGGTCAGCCGAGCAAGGATGCCGACGGCAATACCTACACGACGCTGGTGTTCGGCAACGGCGCCAACCGGCCGAACGTGCGCGCGTCGGTCGATTCGGCCACCGCGATGAACGAAGCGTACCTGCAGGAAGTCGGCGTGCGGATGGGCAGCGCGGGATCGGAGACGCACGGCGGCGGCGACGTGATGCTGTTCGCCGACGGCGCGGACGCGAAGGCGTTCAAGGGCACGATCGACAACACGAAGGTGTTCGGTCTCGTGCGCTCGGCGTTCGGCTTCTGAGCCGGGTGACGTCACGATGAAACGTCAGCTTCTCTGCGTGCTCGCTTGCGGGTGGGTGTCACTGCCCGCGGTGGCCGCCGCCGATCTCGATGCCGTGCTGCAGCACGAAAGCCGCACGGTCACGGCCGACGGCGTGACGCGCACGACGCTGTATCGTGAACGGATGGTGCGGCGCGACGGCCACGTGTGGGTCGAGCGCGTGCTGCCCGCGGCGGCGGCCGGTGGCGAGCATGGCGACGATCACGGTCATGACCACGATCACGATGCGGGCCGCCGCGCCGGGGTAAAACCGGCCGCGGCCCACGCCGGCCACAAGCATTTCAACTTCCAGGTCGCCGCGCGGCACGTCACGTACGACGGCAAGTCGGCCCGCATCGAGTACGTGGACGTGGCGAACCGGACGGTCGTCAGCGTGCCGCCGGCCGAGTACGAAACCACGGGCTTCGACGGCTCGTGGGACAACGCGTACTACGTGACGCCGCCGTCGCAGTTGAAGCGGCTCGCGGTCGCCAAGCGTGGCGACGCGCCCGGCACCGTCTGGTACGAGCAGGCCGTGGACACGCCCGGCGCGCGCGGCGCGAACCGGATTCTGTGGAGCGAGCGGTTGCAGGCGCCGCTGTCGGTCGAATACCGCAGCGCGGACGGCCGCGTGACGCGCAAGCTGACGTTGACGCCGGCGCCGGCCGCGCGGCGGGACACGTTGCCGTGGCAGACGCTCGCCGGCTATTCGCGCAAGGAATACGCGGACTATCTCGATTGAGCGACGCGGCGCAAGCGGCGCTTGCGGTCGGGCCGGCCGGTATCGTGCAGGCGATACCGCGTGGCCCTGGCCGCTCCCGCCTTGTTCGCCGCGACGTGCGGGAAGCTACACGCGCGCGCTGTCCGTCACTGGCGCCGCGGGCCGCGACGCGGCACGCTTGATGAAGCGGTCGAGCGGCGTCGCATAGCCGCGCGCGATGACCGCACTCACGCCGGCCGACAGCGCCAGATATGCGACGAGCAGCACCAGCTTGCCGTCGCCATGCGTGGCAGACGGCGGCCAGAACGTGCGCAGCGCGCCGAGCACGATCAGGTGGAACAGATACAGCTCGTAACTGAGCCGGCCGCTCCAGCGCAGCGGCGCGAGCAGGCGACCGCGAGCGGGGGCGCGTTCCGCATGGGCGCCGATCAGCAGCACGGCCGTGCCGAGCGCCATCGCGGACACGCCGAGCACATGGCTTTCGGCGATCGGCCACGCGAGATAGAGCGCGGTCATCAGTGCCGCGACAAGCCACTGCACGGGCGCGGCTGCAAGCTTGCGCCATTGCGCGCGTTCGGCGAGCAGCGCGGTGCAGCAGCCGATCGCGATGCCGTCGAAGCACGCGAAGTACGCATAGAGGAACCCGCCTTCGTCACCCGGATGCGTGTAGCGGTACACGGGACCGATCGCGGCGATCAGCAGCCAGAACGCGAGCAACCGCGTGTCGCGACGCAGTGCGATGCACAGCAGCGGAAACGTCAGGTAGAACACCTCTTCGACCGACAGCGACCACAGCACGCCGAGCGCGTAGTTGACCCATCCGTACGCGCCGATCAGCACGTTCATCCAGAACGTGAGCGACGCCAGATTCACGAGCCAGTACGACACGGCGATGCCCTGCGGCGCGTGGTTCGCGAAGATCGGCACGCCGGCCGCCGCGAGGCCGTTGACGAGCGCGAGCAGCAGAAGCAGGCACGGGACGATCCGCGCGATGCGCGACACGTAGAACGCGCGCACGTCGAGCGCGCCGAGGCTACCCCAGCGGCGGCGCGCGTTCGACGTGATCAGGTAGCCCGAGATCGCGAAGAACATCGTCACGCCGTAGTTGCCGTTGCGCACGATCGCATGGATCGTGTCCCAGCCGGGCACGCGCGCGAGCGCGGTGTCGCGCAGCGAATACGCGATGTTGAAGTGATGCAGCAGCACGAGCAGGATCGAGATGCCGCGCAGCAGGTCGATGCGGGCGTTGCGGGGCGCGGCGCTCATTGCGGCCGGGCCGGTTCGGCGAGCGTCGGCAGCGCCGCGAGGAACGTGTCGCGCGCGCGCAGGCCGGCATTCGGCGTCTGCCGCGCGTCGTCCTGGATCAGGTTCGCGAACACCAGCGTGCGCGCACCCTGCGTCGCCCAGCCGACGAACCAGCCGTATGCGTGTGCGGCGTCGTACTGGATACCGGGCGAGCCGGTGCCGGTCTTGCCGTGTACCGTCCAGCCGCCCGGTTGCGCGTCGATCAGCGTGATGCGCGCGATCATGTCGTACGCGTGCGCGCTGACGGGCAGCGTCCGTTGCGCGATCCTGCGCATGAACGCGACCTGTTCGAGCGGCGAGATGCGTAGCGACGCATTGACCCACGCGCCCATCACGCCGGGCCGTTCGCCCTCGTTGCTGGTGACGTCGGCGTTGCCGTAGCCGAACGCGCTCGTGTACTGCTGGAAGCGCGCTTGCCCCAGCGCCTGCGTGACCTGCTGCGAATACCAGAAGATCGACAGCTTCATCCAGCGTGCCGGGTCGGTCGGCTCGCGCCACGGCGCACCGCCCCAGTCGGGGTAGCCGGCATGGAAATCGAGCGTGGGCGTGTGCGCGTCCTTCAGCACGCCGGCGTCGAAGCCCATCAGGCCGATTGCGACCTTGAACGTCGATGCCGGCGTCACGCGGGTCGTGCAATCGCCCCGCTGCACGAGCACCTTGCCGGTGGCGGCGTCGGCGACGACCGTGCAGACGGGATGGGCGCCGGAAGATGCGGCGGCCAGGAGGCCGGCGAAGGCGAACAGCGCAGGGCGCCAGGGCTTCAAGTGCAACTCCTTGGAAAGGTGCGGACGGTGCGCGGGGCGGGCGGGAAGCGGCAGGCCGTGCGCGATCGAAGCCGGCCGCCGGCATCGGTGACATCGATCGAGGCCGTCGGGACGGCTCATAGTGTATCGGCGGATCGCCGGCTGTCGACCTGTCATGGTTGACGGGCACGCGCGACGGCCGAGCGGCCGTATCACGTCGTCAAGACGGGCCAGCGCCCGGCCGGCATGCCGTTTTTTGCACGGGCACACCGTTTTTTTGCACGGCGTTTATACGGTCCCTTCTAAGCTGGGGACGTGTTGACAGCCGGGACGGCTTCCGTCCGCGCCATGACCTTCATTCATCCCTTTCCCGCGTTCGATGTCGCCGGCCGCCGGTTGCGCGCCGGCCCATCCGGCGACGTCGTACCGTTCCCGCCGCCGCGCCCGCGCCTGCAACTGCCGGTCACGCTGACGGCCGGCTCCGCCGCGGCCGCGCACGCCCGGCTTGCCGCATTGCTGCATTCCCCGCTCGGCGTGTACGTCGTCAGCGCCCGCGCGGTGCGCAACGTGATCCACGTGCATTTCGACATCGCCGCGGAAGATCTGGATTTCACGCTGCACGCGCTGATCGCGCAGCAAGTCGATGCGGTAATCGGGCCGATCGCGCGCCGGTTGCGGCTCCCGGCCGACGCACGCTGAGCCGGGAACGGCGATTGCTTGGCTAATCCGCCGCCGATTCGCCGGCCGCGGTGCTGTTCGCCGGCTGGCGATGGTGGACGTTTGTGCGCTGCGTCGAACGCGGCGCGACCCCTGAACAGGGAGGGCCCATGTACCTTACGGAAGAAGTGCGTGTTGCGCGCCCGGCTGCCCGTCGCGCGCATACCGCGGCGTTGCCGTCGGGCAGGCAGCTTGCCCGGCAGTTGACGGTGACGGTTCGCGCGGCGGACGTGCTGTTGCGCCAGGCGATTCGCGTGCCCGATCGCCATCAGTGGTCGGTCGACGCCGAACGCGTCGACGCGGCCGGCGGGCCGCTCGCCGCGTGGGATTCCCACGTGACGTTCCGCATCGTCAAGGCATTCGCACCGGCGTTCGATGCGGACGCGTGTGCGGCCGACCCCGATCAAGCGGCGGTCGAGATTCGATTGTTTCTTCCCGAACAGGCTTACGTCGCCGAGCGGCGTATCGGCATCTTCGGCCGCCGGCACGGCCAGCGGTTCAGCGCGACGCTGTCGGTCACGGCCGGCTCGCAGTGGGGCGGCCGGCGCAGCGAGCACGTTCCGCCTGCCGGGCGGCACGTGCACGGCGACACGCTGGAAGCGCTCGTCGATACGGTGGCCGGCATCGTCAACGCGGCGTTGCGCGCGGCCGGGCATGGCGCGACCGGCCATCGCTGACCTTGCTGCGAGCCGGCGCCGGCGGGCTCACGCGTCGCCGGTCTGCCCGGTCTGCCGCTGCAGGTCTTCCATCAATTGTTCCGCGAGGAAGTCGCACGGCGGCCGTTTCGACTTGGTGCTGCGCGCGAGGATCAGCTCGAGCGGCGGCAGGTCGGGCAGCCCGTGCGAGCGGCCGAGCATCGACAGTTGCGCGGGAATGGCGCAGCGCGCGAGCGGCGCGACCGCGAGGCCGGCCTCGACCATGCTGAGCAGCCCGAGCAGGCTCGGGCTTTCATACGACGTGCGATAGGGGACTTTCGCGCGTTCGAGGCTGCGGATCGCGTTCTCGCGCGCGACGCTGCCCGGCATGAACACCGCGATCGGCAGCGGCCGTTCCTCCCAGACGCGCGGCCCGTTCGTCATCGCGGCCCACGCCATCGGCTCGTGGCGGATGAAATCGCCCGACAGCCCCTTGATGCGCGTGCCGCACACGAGATCGACGGTGCCCTCCTTGATCAGCGGCGCGAGCGCGCTGCTCGGCAGCCCCATCACCTGGATCTCGACCTTCGGGTAGGTTGCGGAGAATTTCTTCAGCACCGACGGCAGCAGCGACGACGCATAGTCGTCCGGCACGCCGATCACGACCTTGCCGGTCACTTCCGGCCGCACCACGGCCGCCCATGCCTCGTCGCGCAGCGCCAGCATTCGTCTGGCGAATCCCAGCAGCACCTCGCCCTCGCGCGTCAGCACGATGCTGCGCGGCTTGCGCACGAACAGCGGCCGGCCGATCGCGTCTTCGAGGCTCTTGATCTGCATGCTCACGGCCGACTGCGAGCGGTTCACGGCCTCGGCCGCGCGGGTCATGTTGCCGGTTTCCGCGACGGCGACGACGGTGGCCAGCACGTCGTGATCGAGCATCTTCATGGGTATCAGGAAAACTGAACGTAACGATCAGCATTATGCGTTTTTATTGTTGCTGTGTGTCTGCCATAGTGCGATCACGCTGGTGTTTCGCCCCAGGGCGGCGCGGCGTTCAGGCCGGTTGATCCGGCGTGCAGCACCGAACAAGGAAGCGTGGTGTATCGATGATCGACCATCCGTTGCGCGCCGCACTGGCCGCGGAATTGCATGCCCGGCCGTTCCTGCGGCTCGCCGAAGCCGTGTCGCTCACGCATTACGCGATCTATGCGGACGGCCAGCCCGACATCCACGAAACGCTGCTGCATGCGCTGTGCCGCGACACGGGGATCGACGCGCCGCACGAAGGCGCGACGCACCATGCGGTGCAGTCGCCGTGCGGCTGGTACCTGAAGTGGGAACGCCACACCGAATTCTCGACCTTCACGTTCCTCGCGCCGCGTCGCGACACCGGTTATTTCGACGATCGCGCGATCGCCGGCATTCCGGCCGCGTGGTTCGCGCGGCTGGCCGGCATCCGCTTCGTCGCGGTGCGGATGGAACTGCTGTCGGGCGACGCCGCGCGGCGCGTGTGCGGCGACCTGCGGCGCTGGATCGACGGGCCCGCGCTCGTCGGCAGCCACGTGCTCGGCGGCGGCAAGGTGTTCTGCGACTGGCACGTGCGCGACGACGGCTTCATGCGCTTTCTCGTCGTCGACGAGGATTTCCGCGAGGAGCAGGGCGGCCGGCTGTTGCAGCGTCTGTACGAAATCGAGACGTACCGGATGATGGCGCTGCTTGCGCTGCCCGTCGCGCGCCGGATGAGCCGCGAGCTCGACGAGATCCATGCGGCGCTGCATGCACTGATGCAGCGGATGGACGCGAGCGGCGCCGACGGCGACGACGCGGCGTTGCTCGTCAAGCTCACGCATCTCGCGGTGCGGGTCGAATCGTTGTCGGGATCGGGGGCGCGCTTCAGCGCGTCGCGCGCGTACGAAAAGCTCGTGCTCGCGCGTATTCAGGAGTTGCGCGAGGAGCGTATCGAAGGCATGCCGACGCTCGCCGAATTCATGGAGCGGCGCTTCGCGCCGGCGATGGAAACCTGCCGCAGCGTATGGGCGCGCCACGAACAGATCGCCGCGCGAATCGCGCGGGCGGTCGACCTGCTGCGCACCCGCGTGAATCTCGCGCAGGAAAAGGACGTCACGCGGCTCCTGGCCGGCATGGAGCGCACCGCGCGCAACCAGCTTCATTTGCAGCACGCGGTCGAAGGGCTGTCGGTGGCCGCCATTTCGTACTACGTGCTGTCGCTCGCGACCGCGGCGTTCAAGGCGCTGCACGTGATGAACCTGCCGGTCGATCCCGAACTGGCGGAAGGGCTGTTGATCGCGCCGGTCGTATTCGCGGTGATCCACATCACGCGGCGCACGCGCGCCCAGCTGGCGCGGTCCGAGGCGGCGCACGACGGCGCGCCTGTGCAGGCGGTCGCGTTGAAGCAGGCCAGCTAGACCATCAACGACATATCAAAGCAAAGCAAAGGAATGGAGATGACTTTCATGCAAACGCAATCCGACTGCCTCAGCGGCATCGATGCCTTCGATCAACCGGTTCGGGACGAAGCCGGCGCGCCGGAAGCGGGGCGCGTCACTTCGTATCAGGCCGTGCTGCAGGAGCCGACGACGTCGCTCGTCGGCGGCGCGATCGACCGGCCGGAGGTCGCGGCGGTGGCGATCCTCGGGTACAACTGACGCGCGTTCCCTGCGCGTCGGATCAACGTCACGCGGGCGTTTCGGTCGAGTGAAACGCCGGACGTCCGCGCGGGACGGCGTTGCCTGCCGTCGCGCATGACGGCATTCAGCCGGACGCCTTGTTGCGCGTCGCACGCGCGCTGCCTTCCCGCCTCGATCTTTCCGCCCCGTGCGCGAGCGCCAGCTCGACGAACGCACGCGCGGCCGCACTCCGATACGCGCCCCGGCGCTGCAACAGCACGGCCGTGCGCCGCAGCACCGCCGGATCGAGCGCGACGGCGACGAGATCGTCGTGCTCGACGGCGATCGTCGCCGGCAACAGCGTCGCAAGCGTCGTGCGGCGCACGATCTCGATCACCGCACCGAGCGAATTCGCTTCCATCAGCACGCGCGGCTGCACGTCGTGCGCGCGGAAATAACGGTCGATCTGCGTGCGCGTCGCGAATTCCGCGGTGAGCAGCACGAGCGGTGCGTCGTGCAGCGCGCGCAACCCGGCCTTGCGTTTGCCGCCGAGCGCGTGCCCGCGGTTCACGACGAGTGCGAGCGTTTCGACCAGCAGCGTTTGCGCGTCGATATCCGCCGTCTGCACGTCCTCGAAGGCGATGCCGACATCGAGCTCGTCGTCGACGAGCAGCGCCTCGATCCGCTCCTGCGACATCTCGCGCACCGACAGCGACACGTCCGGATAGCGGCCGTGAAACGCCTCGACGAGCGGCCCGACGAGATAGCTCGTGAAGGTCGGCGTGACCGCGAGGCGCAGCGAGCCGCGGCTCAGATCCTGCACGTCGTGAATCGCACGCCGGCCTTCCGCGAGATCGTGCAGCGCCTGCCGCGCATAGCGGAAATACACGTCGCCGGCATCGGTCAGCCGCGTGACGCGTCCGGTGCGGTCGAACAGTTGCGCGCCGAGCGTGTCCTCGAGCTGGCGGATCTGCTGCGACAGCGCGGGCTGCGACACGTGCAGCGCGGCGGCCGCGCGCGTGAAGCTGCGATGTTCGGCGACGGCCAGGAAGTAGTGGATGTGACGCAGCAGCATGGCGGTTCCCATAAGTCGTGCTTATCCGGTGGATCATAAATCAGTCTTTTACGTTATCGGAAGTCGGGCGTAACCTGCCCTTCATCGATTCCACCCGCACCGGAGAACACGCGATGAAGGACATCATCGAAGGCTTCCTGAAGTTCCAGCGCGACGCCTACCCGGCGCGCGCCGCGCTGTTTCGCGATCTCGCGCGCAGCCAGAACCCGCGGGCGCTGTTCATCTCGTGCTCGGACAGCCGGCTCGTGCCCGAACTCGTCACGCAGCGCGAGCCGGGCGACCTGTTCGTGATCCGCAACGCGGGCAACATCGTGCCGTCGTACGGCCCGGAGCCGGGCGGCGTGTCGGCGTCGGTCGAATATGCGGTCGCCGCGCTGCGCGTGACCGACGTCGTGATCTGCGGGCATTCCGATTGCGGCGCGATGACCGCGATCGCGACCTGCCAGTGCATGGATCACATGCCGGCCGTCGGCCACTGGCTGCGCTATGCCGATTCGGCGCGGGTCGTGAACGAGGCGCGCACGCACCGCAGCGAGCGCGAGCGGATCGACTCGATGGTGCGCGAGAACGTCGTCGCGCAACTGGCCAACCTGAAGACGCACCCCGCCGTGCGGCTCGCGCTCGAAGAAGGGCGTCTCGCGCTGCACGGCTGGGTCTACGACATCGAATCGGGCTGCATCGACGCCTACGACGGCGCGACCGGCCGGTTCGTGTCCCTCGCGGACCATCCCGGCGTCCGCGCTACCCCCGCGACGCTACCCGTCGCGGCCTGAATCGCTCCCACTCCACTACGAGGCATTACCATGATCCAGTCCCAGCACAGTCAGACGGCGCGCCACGCGCTGGCGGAAACCGTCGTCCTCGCGAAAGCGCGCAAGAACCTGTCGTTCGCGCAGCTCACCGAGGGCACGGGCCTGAGCGAAGCGTTCGTCACGGCCGCGCTGCTCGGCCAGCATGCGTTGCCGGCCGACGCGGCGCGCATCGTCGCCGACAAGCTCGGCCTCGACGACGACGCGGTGCTGCTACTGCAGACGATCCCGCTGCGCGGCAGCATCGACGATCGCGTGCCGACCGACCCGACCATCTACCGTTTCTACGAAATGTTGCAGGTGTACGGCACGACGCTGAAGGCGCTCGTTCACGAGAAGTTCGGCGACGGCATCATCAGCGCGATCAATTTCCGGCTCGACGTGAAGAAGGTCGACGATCCCGAAGGCGGCTCGCGTGCGGTGATCACGCTCGACGGCAAGTACTTGCCGACCAAGCCGTTCTGACGCCGGTGCGGCGCCGCCACGCGGTGCCGCGCGGTGCCACCCGACGTGCGCCGGCCGGCGCACGTTCCCGCCATGCCGTTTCAACGAGGACGCAACCATGGATTTTGTGAAACGCACGATCGATCTCGCGATGAAGAACGTGGAAGAGGGCGGCCGCCCGTTCGCGACGGTGATCGTCCGCGACGGCGAGATCGTCGCGGAGAGCCCGAACCTCGTCGCGCAGACCAGCGACCCGACCGCGCACGCGGAGATCCTCGCGGTGCGCGACGCGTGCCGCACGCTCGGCACCGAGCACCTGACCGACTGCGAGATCTACATCCTCGCGAGCCCGTGTCCGATGTGCCTCGGCTCGCTGTACTACTGCAGCCCGAAACGCGTGATCTACATCACGACGCGCGAGGATTACGCGCCGTTCTATCGGGATGACCGCAAGTATTTCGAGCTCGATACGTTCTATGCCGAATATGCGAAACCGATCGAGGAACGCCGGCTGCCGATGGTGCAGCGAAAGCATGACGGCGCGATCGACGTGTACCGGCGCTGGAAGGAGCTGAACGCGAAGTGACGTGCTTCATCGCGGACGCGATACCGGCGTGGCGGGCGTGATCGTCGCGGCCCGACGGCGGCGTACGCGATGGCGTGAACGCGTGACGACGCGCTATAGTCGTGCGACGTCCGCCGCGGCTGCCGCACACCCGGCGATCCATTCACGCACGTGTTCGCCTCCGATGACACCGCATCCCGACGTTATCCTTCAACTGACCGACACCGGGCAACCGGCCGCCCGAGACTTCATCAGCCGCAAGCTCGGCGAATTCAACCATGCGATGACGGGGCGCGCCGATGCAGCCGCGCTCGACGTCTACGTAACCGATTCCGCGACCGGCGAGGTATTGGGCGGTCTCACCGGCCGGACGTCGCTCGGCCTGTTCTTCATCGACCTGTTCTATTTGCCCGAATCGCTGCGCGGCGGCGGCTTCGGCAGCCGGCTGTTGCGCGAGGCCGAAGCGGAGGCGAAGCGGCGCGGTTGCGCGCGTGCGGTGCTGTACACGATCTCGTTCCAGGCGCCCGACTTCTACCGGAAGCACGGTTACGAGACGTTCGGCGAAGTGCCGTGCGAGCCGGCAGGCGCGGCGCGCGTGTTTATGGTCAAGGTGCTTTGAGCGGCAACCGGTCGTTGCCTGACATCCCGTGACACGCGGGTCGTACCGCACCGCTCGCGGATCACCGCCCGGGCGCTGCCCGCTCGACGATCATGTCGTACAGCGCCCGCGCCGCGGGCGACAGTTGCGCGCTCCGGCGGGTGACGAGCACGAGCGTGCGCGACACCGACGGTTCGACGAGCTCGATCGTACGGATCATCGGATACGCGTTCTTCTGGATCGCGAGCTTCGGCACGACGGCCGCGCCGAGCCCTTCCGCGACGAGCCCGAGCGCCGTCGAGCTGCGCTGCACCTCGTAGAACGAATGCAGCGACACGCCGCTCGTCTTCAGCGCGCCTTCGAGCAGCCCGCGATTGCCGCTCACTTCGCCGGCGAAGATCAGTGGATGCGGCTGCAGCGCCGCCCAGCGGATGCGCCGCCGCTTCGCGAGCGGGTGATCGTCGCGGCACACGAGCACATAAGGATCATGTGTGAGCGGCACGCTGACGAGTTCCGGGTGCTGGTCGCCGGCGATGCTGATGCCGAATTCCGCTTCGCGCCGCAGCACGGCCTGCAGCACCGACGCCGACGCATGATCGAGAATCTTCACGCGATCGTGCGGCCGATGCCCGGAGAACGCGCGCAGGATGCGCGGCAGGTACTGCACGCCGACCGTCGGCACGCATGCGATCGTGACGTCGCCGCGCTGGCTCAGGCCGGTCTCGCGGATTTCGGTCAACGCGTCGGACAGCTCGTTCAGCAGCCGGCGGGCCTGCGGCAGGAAACGCCGGCCGATCTCGGTCAGCGTGGTGCGGCGCGTCGTGCGCTCGACCAGTGCGACGCCGAGATACGATTCGAGCTTGCGCAGCCGCTGCGTGATCGCCGTTTGCGTGACGTGCAGCGTATCGGCTGCCTGCCTGAAGCTGCCGCCGTCGGCGATCGCGACGAAAGCCTGGACACCGAGCGTATCGATCTTCATCAGAATTTTGAATCAATCACGATATTAAATTCATTTTACTGAAGGTCGGCGGCAGTCGCAGAATGCGCTGAATCGATGGCCCGTTGCATCGCCGTGCGCGATGCAACGCGGCCGCTCATGCCGACCAGGAGATCCATCGTGACGACCCCGCTCGATCAATACGCGACCCAGTACGTGCAGTTCGAGGACGAACGGACGCGGCCGGTGCGCGACCTGCTGGCCGCCGTGCCGAAGACGCCGATCCATACCGCGATCGATATCGGCTGCGGGCCGGGCAATTCGACGGAAGCGCTGATCGCGCGCGCACCGGACGCGACGATCCACGGGATCGACGCGTCGGCGGACATGATCGCGGCTGCGCGCAAGCGCCTGCCGGCACTGCGTTTCGACCTTGCCGATGTCGCCGCCTGGGACGATCCGGGCGGCTATGACCTGATCCTGTCGAATGCGGTGCTGCAATGGGTGCCGGCGCACGACACGCTGTTCCCGATGCTCGTCGGCCGCCTCGCGCCGGGCGGCCATCTCGCGGTGCAGATGCCCGACAACCTCGATGAACCGGCGCACCGGCTGATGCGCGAAGTCGCCGCGGACGGGCCGTGGGCCGACAAGCTGAAAGGGGCGGCGCGCACCGAGCGGTTCGACGCACGCTACTATCATGCGCTGCTCGCGCCGCTGTGTTCGCGCGTGGACGTATGGCGCACGACCTATTACCACCCGCTGCGCGGCGGCGCGGATGCGGTCGTCGAATGGTTCAAGGGCAGCGCGCTGCGGCCGTTCCTCGCGGCGCTCGACGCGCCCGAACAGCGCGCGTTCGTCGCACGCTATCGCGATGCGCTGGCCGGGCCGGACGGCTATCCGGCGCAGGACGACGGCACGGTGCTGTTGCCGTTTCCGCGCCTGTTCATCGTGGCGACGCGGAAGTAGCGCGGTATCGACGCGACGGCCGGCCGTGCCTCAGCGCACCGCCGGCACCGATGCCGGGTCGACCGTGCGGCTTCGCGCGGTCTGCCCGTCGCGCAGGTCCTTGTACCAGAACAACGCGACTTCCCCGGCGTTCTCGCCATCGGCGTACAGGAAGCGGTCGTGGCCGCCGAGCGCGAAGCCCGCGCGTGCATAGGTCGAGCAGGCCGCGACGTTGTTCGCCTGCGTTTCGAGCCGCATGAAGGCGAACCCGTGGCCGCGCGCCCACGCTTCGGCGGCTGCCAGCAGGAACTGCCCGATTCCCTGGCGCCGGTACTGGCGGTCGACGGCCAGCTCCGCGATCTCGGCCATGCCGTTCCAGCTTTCCTCGATCGCGACGAAGCCGGCGAGCCGTTCGCCGGCCGTCGCGCGAAACAGCGCCGTGCGGCCCGACGCGCCGCTCGCCCAGCCGGCCGGATCGAAGCCGTAGTCCTTGCGTCGCACCGGCAGCGCGCGAAGATCGAGCAAGTCCTGATACGGCGCGTTCAATTCCCACGCGATGTCGAACGAGAAATCGCATCCGTCCAGTTCGTCGGCGGCAAGCGCGAGCGCCGGTTCGATGCTGATGTGTTCGGCTCGGTCCATATGTCGGTGTCCTGTCTTCGCGGGATGGCGTGGTGTAGTCCGTGATGCGATCGTCGTCACCATGACGGGCGGCGAATCGCATTCTCGTCGTTGCGTGGTTTTTTGCACCTGCACAATTCGTCGCGCGTGGAGCCGGCACAGACCGGCTGCGTGCGCGACGGTCGAATGCATGCGGCCGACGGATCGGGCGACACCGCATACGTTTGCGGCATTCGCGCGCGGGCCGCGGCGCTCGTTCGACCGCCTGATTATGCGGGAATTCGGCGCCGGCCAGCTGCGTCGCGATGCGATGACGCCTGACGTGCATCGCGGCTTCGCGCCGGGCTCGTCGCCGCTTGCCTGTGGATGAATGACGACAGGAACCCGAATAATTGTTTACCGTTCGGTGACAACTCGTTATATTCCGAAAAATATATCGAAGGTCGTGATGCCGTCAGGCGTCACGCCGTCCATCTGCTCCACGACAGCCGGAAGCGCGTCTGACCTGCATCGCCGGAGCAATGCGCCGGCACGCATGCGCCACCGATGCGCACGCGTGCCGACGCCGCAACACGAGCGGCCGCCCTGCGGCATGCCGCTTCCGCAAGCCCACACCGGCATCGAAACGGAACATCGTGCACGCGCATGAGGCACGCCCGCGTCTGCCGGTGCGGGCTGGCGTTCGTCCGTCGTACGGTTTCTCGTCAACACGCCGCGCGTCCTGCCGCGACGCAGGCGCGCGCGTCCACAACAAAAAGGAAGCAACATGAAGAAGACCATCGTGGCCGCGGCCGCACTCGGGATGTTCGGCACGGCCGCGCACGCGCAAAGCAGCGTCACGCTCTACGGGTTGATCGATGCGGGCATCACGTATTCGAACAAGGTCGCGACGACGGGCGGGCACGGCAAGCTCGTCAAGTACGGCGATGGCGTCGCGTCGGGCAGCCGCTGGGGCATCCGCGGGAGCGAGGATCTCGGCGGCGGGCTGAAGGCGCTGTTCGTGCTGGAAAACGGCTTCAGCAGCGGCGACGGCTCGATCGGCCAGGGCGGGGCGCTGTTCGGCCGGCAGGCGTTCGTCGGGCTGTCGAAGAACGGCATCGGTTCGCTGACGTTCGGCCGTCAATACTCGTTCTCGACCGACTATATCGGCGCGAACTACACGATGGGCAGCCAGACGCCGGCCGGCAACTACGCGTATCACATCAACGATCTCGACCAGCTGACGTCGAGCCGCATCAACAACGCGGTGAAGTTCCAGAGCGCGAACTTCGCGGGCGTCACGTTCGGCGCGATGTACGGGTTCTCGAACTCGACGCAGTTCGCGGGCACGCCCACCACGACCGGCACGAACGGCGCGCAGGGTGCGTCGAGCGCGTACAGCTTCGGTGCGAACTACGCGCAAGGGCCGTTCGGCATCGGCGCCGCGTACACGAACATCCGCTTCCCGAACGGCGCGACGCCGGCGTTCGGCGTGAGCATCGCGAACATCAACACGTTCGGGTTGCGCGACCTCGAGACGGTCGGCGTCGGCGCGCGTTATGCGATCGCGGCGGGCCTCGTGTGGGCGAACTGGACGCATACGAAGTTCACGCCGCTGTCGGGCGAATCGTCGAAGCTGAACCACTACGAAATCGGCGGCCGCTATGCGTTCTCGCCGGCGTTGAGCGGCGGTCTCGGCTATACGTTCTCGAAGCTCGACGGCCGCTACGACGGCATGTGGCACCAGGTCAACGCCGCGGTCGACTACGCGCTGTCGAAGCGTACCGACGTGTACGTGAGCGCGGCGTACCAGAAGGCGTCGGGCAGCAACACGATCAACGGCCGGGTCGTGCCGGTACAGGCTGAAATCGGCTCGTCGCCGTCGTTCGTCGGCAGCGCGGGCGCGAACACGCAGTTCGTCACGCGGATCGGCCTGCGTCACAAGTTCTGATCGACGCGTAGCCCGGGCAACCCGCCCGGCGGCGCGCATCGTGTTTGCGCGCCGCCGGGACGGGCGACGTCAGATAGTGATCGCGACGGGGCCGGCGAGCGGCGTGTAGCCGTCGTCGAACAGGAACCACGCATCGTATTGGCCCGATGCGAGCGCGCTGTTCGCAGTCGACGAGAACAGCAGCGAGCCGGTGCTCTTGGGCAGGTACGCCCACGACTTGTAGCCGCCCTTGGTCGGCTGCGCGCCGCGCGGATAGATGCCGACCCAGTTCTTCGGGCTGTGGCGCCACGGCGGCACGACGTAGTCGAATCGCAGCGTGCCATACGACGCGCCCTGCGACGACAGTGCCGCGACGAACTTGCCGTTCGTATTGCCGATCGCCGAATCCGTCAGCAACGTGCCCGATTGCGCCTGGACGCAGCCGGCGATGCGGCGCAGGAAGCCAGGGTCGTTCGCATCGCGGATGCTCGCGTCGTACCAGCCGGCGTCGCCGTACCACGTGACGGTCCGCGTCGCGCCGGCCGGCACGCTGACCGACTGCGCGCTGTTCATTCCGTACGCGTTGTCGACGAGCTGGAACGTCGTCGCGCTGGCGCCGGCGGCATTGTCCAGCGTGATTAGCACGTTGCCGTTCTGCACGTCGTAGCAGAGGCTGACTTCGGCCGTCGAACCCGCGCTCCCTGCTGCGCCGATGTTGCCGCGCAACGTCTGCAGGAAGCCGTTCGGGCCGTAGATCGAGTAGTCGTAGCCGCCGCCCGAATTCAGCGCGAGTGCGTCCGTGACGCACGTGCCCGTGCCGGCGCCGATCGTGTAGTGTCGCGGTATCGTGCTCGTGCCGTCGACCCACGCCTGCAGATGCACGGTGGCCGCGCCGGTATTCGTCATCGTCAGCCCGAGCGTCTTGCCCGCGCGGTTGACCTTGCCCTGGACGAAGAACTCGTACGGCAGCCGGCACGCGGGAGTGCGGCCGGCCGTTTGTGCCGGCACCGCGGTGGTGGTGGCAGGGGGAATCAGGACCGTCGAGCCGTTCGGGTCCATGTTGCTGGTCGCGGCCGGGATCGCGGGAATCGTCTGGTCCGGATTCGCGAAATCGAATGCCGAAGTGAGATCGCCGCACACGGCACGCCGCCACGGTGTGATGTTGGTTTCCTGCAGCCCGAAGCGCGCTTCGAGGAAGCGGATCACCGACGTATGGTCGAACACCTGAGAGTTGACCTTGCCGCCTTTCGACCACGGCGAGATCACGAACATCGGCACGCGCGGGCCGAGCCCGATCGGCGTGTCGCCGCTCGCCGAGCCGTCCGATGCGGCGCCGCCGCTCGCGACGAATTCAGCGGCGGTCGAGACCGTCGAGCGGCCGGTGCCGGCGGCGGCGCTCGCCGGAACGGCCGGCGGCACGTGATCGAACAGGCCGTCGTTCTCGTCGTACATCACGAGCAGCACGGTGCTGGCCCACACGGCCGGATTCGACGTCAGCGCATCGAGCACGTTGCTCACGTACCATTCGCCGCCGCTCGCGGCCCACGACGGATGCTCGCAATAGGCGTAAGGCGCGGCGATCCACGACACCTGCGGCAGCGTGCCGTTCGCGACGTCGGCCCGCAGCTGGCTGAAGAGATTCGTGTCGTATTCCTTGCCGCCGCCGGTCGGATCGATCTGCGTGCCGTTGAGCGCCGGCGCGAGCGGATCGTTGGCGCCGAGGTTCTGGTACTGCCGGAAGTTCAGGATGACGTTGTCGCCGTAGTTGCCGTTCCACCAGAGATCGCGCTTCGAGCCGTTGTATTCGCCGTAGCCGTGACCGGCATCGAGCCCGTTGCCCTTGTCCTGGTAGAACTTCCACGTGACGCCGGCCGTGTTCAGGCGTTCCGGCATCGTGGTCCAGCCGGTGCCGGTCATCGTGTTGTTCGTGTAGGGCGAATAGCCGGCGACGTTGCCGCAGCAGCCGGTCCACAGATACAGGCGGTTCGGGTCCGTCGGGCCGAGCATCGAGCAGTGGTACGCGTCGCACACGGTGAAGGCGCTCGCCAGCGCGTGATAGAACGGGATGTCGTTCTGCGTGAAGTAGTACATCGTGCCGCTGGTTTTGGCGCCGACCCAGTTGTCGTAGCGGCCGTTGTTCCATGCGCTGTGCGTGCCATTCCAGCTGTGATCGAGATCGCCATAGTACGTGTCGCCGTTCGCGACGCCGGAAACGGGCGGCGACGGGTTGAACGGAAACACGTAGGACAACGGCGCCGGCTGGCGCCACACCGGGTAGCCGCTGGAAATCACGACCGGCCGCGGATCGCCGAAGCCGCGTGCGCCGCGCAGCGTGCCGAGATAGTGGTCGAACGACCGGTTTTCCTGCATCAGGATGACGACGTGCTTGACGTCCTGCAGGGTGCCGGTGACGCTCGCCGCCGGAATCGACTGCGCGCGCAGGATGCTTTCGGGCAGCATGCCGGTCACCGCGGTGGCGCCAGCGAGTTTCAGCGCGTCGGCAAGGAACCGACGTCGTGTCGTGGGTGTGTTTTGCATGATCGCTCTCTGTCGTGGGTGACGGATGGGGCGTGCGTCGGTCAGTGGCACACGGTCGCGCAATGCACGACCGGCGCGGACGTCGATGCCGGCGCCGATGCCCGCGCGGCGGCGATGTTGCCGGCCGGGCTCGAGTCGCCGTCGCCGCAACCGGCCAGCGTGCACAGGAGCGCGATCATGAAAACGCCGCGCCAGTGCGGAATACGGCTTGCCGCAGGGCGAGGCGGGACGGTTCGTGGATGACCCTGATCGAGTCGGATTCCTGAATGATTGGAATGAATGATGCGTATTCCGTATTTCATTTCCCCTCCAGACATGAAAATGGACAGCAGAGCATATCGCCCGAATCAGAACAACTTCATGACAGGCCAGCCGCGCGTGCCGGCCACCCCGGAAAGCTTCGCGTCGGGATTGGTCGCGACCGGATGCGTGACGTAGTCGAGCAGCGGCACGTCGTTGATCGAATCGCTGTAGAAGTAGGTCCGTTCGAAATCGGAAGCCGCGTAGCCGAGCGAGGCCAGCCACGCGGCCGTGCGCACGATCTTGCCTTCGCGGAAACTCGGCACGCCGATGCTGCGCCCGGTGAACCGCCCGGCCGGCGTGCCGTCGTCGGTGTCGAGCTCGATGCCGAGCAGATGCTCGATCCCGAACTCGGCCGCGATCGGTCGCGTGACGAAGACGTTGGTGGCCGTCACGATACAGCAGAGGTCGCCGTTCTCGCGATGCCGGTCGACCAGCGCGCGCGCCTGCGGCGTGATGGCCGGCCGGATCACTTCGTCCATGAACTGTGCATGCCAGCGTTCGAGCTGCTCGCGCGGGTAGCGCGCAAGCGGCGCGAGCGTCACGGCGAGATACGCGTCCATGTCGAGCGTGCCGGCCGCATAGTGGCCGTAGTACTCGTCGATCAGCGCCGTGTGCGCGTCGTCCTCCTGCCCGACCCGCGTGATGAAGCGGCTCCAGGCCTGGTCGCTGTCGAGCGGCAGCAGCGTGTGATCGAGGTCGAACAGCGCGAGATTCTTGTGCATGAGTGGTTCCTTGTATCGCGTCGTCACGCGCCGATGAGTTTGTCGATCGCGTCCTTCGCGTTCTTCCCGTCGATGGTCGTGACGCCGTCGAGCCACTTCGACAGCACGCCGGGGTTCTTCTTCGCCCATTCCTTCGCGACCGCGATCGGGTCGGCGTGATTCATGATCGGCGCCATCAGCTGGTTCTCCTCGTCGGTCGTGAATGTCAGGTTGGTCAGCAGCCGGCCGACGTTCGGGCAGCGTTCGAGATAGCCGGGCGAGACCAGCGTATAGACCTTCGCGGAGCCGTAGTTCGGGCCGAACACGGTGTCGCCGCCGTCGAGATACGCGATCTTGTATTGGAGGTTCATCGGATGCGGCTCCCACGCGAGGAACACGATCATCCGGTGCTCCTGCACCGCGCGCGTCACCTGCACGAGCATCCCGGCTTCGCTCGATTCGACCAGCTTGAAGCCGCCCAGCCCGAACTCGTTCTTGTCGATCATTCGCTGGATCAGCGCGTTGCCGTTGTTGCCGGCGCCGATCCCGTAGATCTTGCCGTCGAGCTGGTCGCGAAACCGGGCGATGTCGGCAAAGCGCTTGAGGCCCTTGTCCGACGCGTATTGCGGCACGGCCAGCGTGTAGCGCGCGCCGACCAGGTTCGGCTGCGGCAGCAGGTGAACGGCGCCGGCGTCGACGAACGGTTTCACCGTCGGCGTCATGCTCGGATCCCAGTAGCCGAGGAAGGCATCGATCTGCGCCTTCTTCACGCCGGCCAGCACGATCGGCGGCGACGCGATCGTCTTGGTGGCCTCGTAGCCGAGCCCGTCCAGCAGCATCATCGCGACGCCGGTGGTGGCCGCGATGTCGCTCCAGCCGACGTCGCCGAGCGTCACCTTCCTGCACACGTCGCCTTCCGAAGCGTGAGCGGGGGCCGTTGCCAGCGCCGTCAGCAACGTTGCAGCCAGCATCCATGCCTTCTTCATCATGTCGGTCTCCTAAGCAGTGTTCCGGATCGTGTTACCTGATTGGTCTGACGATTGATCGTGTGGATCGGATGAAACAAACAAACTTGGGTCTGGCTTTGTCGTTTTGCGTACCGTATATTAGAACGCACAAAATCGCAAGATCGCACAAAAATACAAATCGTCGGGTGGCCCGTGCGACGTGGGCGGGACGAGGGCAGGGAAAGTCGGGGCGGCCCGTACGGGTTGCGCGTCATCGAGTGGAACCGCAGGACAAGGAGACTTCGCATGATCAGTCAGCTGGAAATCATTGCCCGCCTGTTGCTGGCGGCCTTGCTCGGCAGCCTCGTCGGCATCGAGCGCGAACGGCTGTCGTGGGCGGCCGGGTTGCGCACGCACATGCTGGTGGCCGTGGGGGCCGCGCTCGTGATGGTCGTGTCGGCGTTCGGTTTCGCCGATATCCAGAACGCGAAGAACGTGTCGCTGGATCCGTCGCGCGTCGCCGCGCAGGTCGTGTCGGGCATCGGCTTTCTGGGCGCGGGGTCGATCATGCTGCGCGGCGAGATCATCCGCGGGCTGACGACCGCCGCGAGCCTGTGGGTCGTCGCGGCGGTCGGGCTCGCCGTGGGCGGCGGGATGTACGTGGCCGCGATCGCCGCGACCGCGATCGTGCTGGCGATCCTGGCCGGGCTGAAGCCGATCGAGAAGCGCTTCTTCGCGACGCGGCAGCGCTGGGGCGTGCGCATTCTCGCGAGCCGCGGCGCGGTGAAGCTCACGTCGCTGCAGGCGATGCCCGGCATCGACCAGGCACGGATCGTCCGGTTCATCATCGAGCAGGACGACGCGACGCCCGACGACGATCGCATCCATGTGGTGTTTTCGAAGATGACGAGCAGCGAGTTCCAGGTGGCGCGTCAATCCCTGCAGACCCTCGCCGGCATCAAAAAGTTGGAGGAAAGCGCTGGGTAGACGGTCATTCGAATAATATTGACGAACATTTCCGAGGACATTTCATGTGGCAAGAAGAGCGATACCAGAGGATTCGGCTTCTGTTATCGAAGATGCAGCGCGTTTCCACCGACCGGATCATGGCCGAGCTGAACGTGTCGCGCGAAACCGTGCGCCGCGATCTGGTCGACCTCGAGGCGCTCGGTGAACTGAAGCGCGTGCACGGCGGCGCGGTGCAGGTCGGCGACGAAGCGCCGATCGCCGAGCGTGCGCAGACGCATGTGAAGGCGAAGCTGGCGATCGCCCGCGCGGCCGCCCGGCTGGTGTCGGGCTCGCAGACGCTGTTCATCGACGCGGGCACGACCACGACGCTGCTGGCCGAGGAACTGGCGAAGCTGTCGGGCCTCACGATCGTCACGAATTCGATCGACGTCGCGCTGAAGATGCGCTCGGGCGACCCGGCGCAGGCGAAGAACGAAACGATCCTGCTCGGCGGGATGATCGGCAGCCGCGCGGCGGCGACGGTCGGCGACGGCACGGTCGCCGAAATCTTCCGCTATCGTGCCGATCTCGCATTGCTGTCGCCGGTCGGCGTCGACCACGTGCGCGGCGCGACGAACTACGACCGGATGGAAACCGAAGTGGCGCGCGCGATGGTCAGCAACGCGGCGGAAGTCGCGATCCTCGCCGATTTCAGCAAGCTCGGCACGAACAGCCGGATCGGCTTCTGCGAACCGGCGCGGATCGGCACGCTGGTCACCGACCAGAAAGCGGAGTCGGTCGACAGCTACAAGAACATCCGGAAGGTCATCAAGAACATCGTGCTGTCCTAGGCGGCTGGCGGGCATCGTCGCGCGCGTGCCCGAGGGCCGAACCAGGCAGGTGGGCGGCCGGCATTCGCCGTGCCGGCCATCGTGTATGCTTGCCCGCATCGATCTAACGGCGGACAACATGAAGACTTCGGCACACCCCAAGCCTGAGGTGCGGTTCAGGATGCGTATCCAGCAGGCCGACACGATCGCGCTCGGCCCGGGCAAGGTCGCGCTGCTCGAAGCGGTGCGCGAGCACGGCTCGATTTCGGCGGCGGCGCGCAGCCTGAACATGTCGTACCGGCGTGCGTGGCTGCTGATGGACGAGCTGAACCGTTCGCTGAAATCGCCGGCGACGGTGTCCGAGCATGGCGGGCAGAGCGGCGGCGGCAGCGTGCTGACGCCGGTCGGCGAGGAAATCATCCGTCTTTATCGCGGGATCGAGGCGCGCGCGTACGCGGCTTGCGCGGACGAGATCGCTGCGCTCACGAAAATGGTGCGGCGCTGAAGGGTGCGTCGCGCCGACGTGCGCGCCGGCCTACCCGTGCCGCAGGCAGAAGCGTGACGACGTATCGCTCGCGGCGGCATTCGGCATAATGACGTCGCGCTCCTGCGCATCGAGCCGCCCGATCAATTCGACGAAGCTCGCCACGCTGGCGGTCCGCAGCGGGTAGTACGCGATGTGATGCCGCTCGCAGGTGCGCTTGAGCAGGTTCATCGAATCGTGGTCGATGCAGTCGACCGGAAACACGACCATCCGCGCGCCTGGCAGCGCCGCGGCCAGCAAGCCCTTGCGATCCTCGATGCCGCCGTCGTGCAGCGTCACTTCGCCGCCCGCCGTTTCGACGATCCGCCGGATCGCGCGGTTCGAGCCGGGCCGTCCGCCGACATAGACGACGCGCGTGCCCCGCAGTATCGACGGCGAATGCGCCGCGTGCTCGACCGGGTCGTCCGTCGACGCCTGCACCGCCTGTTCGAGCGCGCTTGCTTCGGCGCGCAGCGTCTTGACCATCGCCATCAGGTCGTCGAGCCGCGCGCGCATTGCACGGGCGCTTGCCTGTTCCGCGGCGATCCGCTGCTCGGCCGCCTCGCGGCGGCTCGTGTGCAGCGCGAGCCGCTCGTCGCGCGCCGCCAGCGCTTCGCGCAACGCGTGTACTTCGTCGCGCAGCACGCTTTCGGCCGCAAGCGGTGGCGCGTGCCGGTGTGCGTGGAGCGCATCCCGCTCCTGCAGCGCCACGTCGCGCTGCGTGCTCATTTCGTGCAGGCGTGCCTGCTGTCGTTCGAGCTTCGCGTGCAGTTCCGCGTTCTCCCGTTCGAGCGCGACCAGCCGCCGGATATCGGCGCGATTGGCCGCGCCGACCAGATGCGACAGCATGTGCACGTCGCCGAACGCGACCTGGCGCACGGCCATCGTCGCGCGCGGATGCGTCATCAGCGCCCAGTACGCCGGGGGAATGTCGCCGCTCGCGAGCGCGTCCTTCCAGCGCGCGACGAGTGCGTCCGCGTCCTTCGCGCCGTCGAATGCGCGGATCGCTCCGGCATAACGCTCGTCGAGCGCCTTGTGCAACGCCTTGGCGCCGGCCGTGCCGCCGATCGCGAGTTCGACGGCCGCGTGATGGATCTCCAGATCGGTCGCGCGCTGACGGTCGACATCGGCGAATTTCGGCACCAGCTTGCGCAGTTCGTGCGTGGTCAGGCACGTGCCGATGATCGAGCAGTGCAGGTTCGCGTCGAGTTCGGACAGACGCGCGCGGCGCGTCAGTTCGACCTGTTGCGCGCGGGACGGCGCGCAGCAGGCATCGATCCGCGTGCCGGCTGCCGCGGGCGAATGGCCGCCGGGCGACGAGAGGTCCGCCGTGCGGGCCAGGCGAAAGGGCGGAGCGTGCATGTTGACCTCGATCCGGCACGATCGGGCCGGAGACGGATGCGCGAAAGATGGCTCGAAATATACCACGGAATATAACGAGGCCGATGCCGGGGAAATACCGGGCAGCGGGGATCGAGCGGTCAGCAGAGCGCCGTTGAACGGTCGATCGACTGCGGCACGACGGCAGGCGCAGCGGGCGAAACGGGGGCCGATGCCGAGGCCGGCGCATGGCGCGCGATCACGGATTCGACGCACAACCCGACGAACAGCACGTCGACGCGTTCCAGCGCGATGACCGCGCGGCGCATCGCGGCCGGGTCGTTGCTGAACGCATCGGAAAACACGTCGTCGCGCCTGCGGTCGAGGCGGCGCGCGTGGCCGATCGCGCATTCGAGTTCGGAGAGCCGCGTGAAGCGGGCAGTGCGCGCTTCGTGTTCGAGCATCGACAGCAATTCTCGAAAGCTCATGGCCGACAGTGCGTCGTCCGGCATGGCTTCGGCGTGCGCGGCCGAGAACATCCGGATGAAACGTGCGACGCTGCCGCGCAGGCGGCGGAACGCATCGACGACATCGGTGACCTGCTGCGCCCGCGCGTCGCTCGACAGCGGCTTGAGCGCGCTGATCTTGTGCGCGAACGGCTGTTCCCGAGCGCTGTGCAGCGGGGTGCGATCCGTCGCCGTGCGGGTCATGATGGTGCTCCGGGTATGCAGGTCTCGATATATTCTACGGAATATATCGGATTCGCAAAAAAAGGCGATACCGTCGCCGCGCGACACGGTATCGCCCACGACCCGAACGGCCGCACCGGTCAGTCGATCGCGCGCATCGCGTGGCGCAGTTCCTGATAGCTGCGCAGCCCCGCGACGCCGAGTTCGCGCCCGATCCCGCTGAGCCCGAAGCCGCCCCAGCACACGTGCGGGTAAATCAGCTGCGGCGCATTGATCCACACGAGCCCCGCGCGCACGCGCCGCTGGAACCGCTGTGCGGCGGCCGCATCGCGCGTGACGACGGTCGCGACGAGCCCGTAGCGCGTATCGTTCGCGAGCGCGATCGCTTCGTCATCGGTGCGGAACGATTTCACGCACGCGACGGGGCCGAACACTTCGTCGGTCCATAGCGGGTTGTCCGCGGCCGGTTCGGCGATCACGACGGGCGCCATGAAGAAGCCGGCGCCGCCGGCGTCCGCGACGCGGCCGCTGAACGCGATGCGTGCGCCCGCATCGACGCCGTGTTCGAGCATCGCTGCGACTCGCGCGCGGTGCGCGGCCGAGATCAGCGGCCCCATCGCGACCTGGCCGGTGCCCGGCGGCGCGACGACGAGCGCGCGCACGGCCGTCTCGAACGCGGCCATGAAGCTGCGATAGAGGCTGTCGTGCACGAGGATGCGCGCGGTGGCCGAGCACATCTGGCCGGCGTTGGTGAACGCGCCCGCCACGGCGAGCGACACCGCGACATCGAGATCGGCATCGTCGCGCACGATCAGCGACGACTTACCGCCGAGCTCGAGCGTCACGCGCTTCATGTCGATGGCCGCGGCCTGCATCACCTTGCGGCCGGCCGCCGTGCTGCCCGTAAACGAAATCTTGTCGATCAGCGGATGCGCGGTCAGCGCCGCGCCGACCTCGGCGTCGCCGTTCACGACGTTGACGACGCCGGCCGGCACACCCGCTTCGATGACGATGTCGAGCAGCGCATGCTCGGTCGGCGACGTGAGCTCGGACGGCTTCAGCACGACCGCGCAGCCGGCCGCGAGCGCGGGCGCGAGCTTCCATGCGGTCGTGACCATCGGGAAATTCCACGGCATCACCAGCGCGGCGACGCCGACCGGATCGTGGAAGCGTTCGGCCGTGACGCCGTCGCTCGGCAACGCAACCGGTTCGGCCGCGAACAGCGCCGGGTCTTCGCACAGCTTCGCGTAGTACGCGAACGTCGCGACGACATCGCCGACATCCGCGTCGGCCTCGAACGGCGGCTTGCCGCTCACCTGCATCTGCAACGCGGCGAGACGCTCGCGCGCGGCGTCGACCCGCCCGGCGATCGCCGCGAGCACGCGGCCGCGCTCGGCGGGCGGCGTATCGCGCCAGCCGGCGAACGCGTCGCGCGCGGCGCGCACCGCGGCGTCGACGTGCGCGGGCGTCGCGAATTCCTGCCAGCCGATCGTATTGCCGGTCGATGCGTTGAAGACCGGCGCGCCGATCGTGTCGGAATGCGTGCGCACCGGCTGGCCGGCGATGCGCGCGGCGGGCAGCACGAACGGGTGCGTGGAACGGGAAAGTTCGGCGGTGGACATGACGGTCATCCTGTCGATCGGGTTAGCGGTAGGCGACGCCCGGCATCACGCAGAGCATTTCGAACGCGAGGTTCGCGCCGGTGAGCGCGGTGGTGCCGGCCGGATCGTACGGCGGCGATACTTCGACGAGGTCCGCGCCGACGATGTTCAGGCCCTTCATGCCTCGCACGATCTCCAGGCCCTGTTGCACGGTCAGGCCGCCGATTTCCGGCGTGCCGGTGCCCGGCGCGAACGACGGGTCGAGGCCGTCGATGTCGAAGCTCAGGTACACCGGCGTGTCGCCGACGCGTTCGCGCACCTGCGCCATCAGCGGCGCGAGCGACTTGTTCCAGCAGTCTTCCGCCTGCACGACGGTGAAACCCTGCTGCCGGCACCAGTCGAAATCGTCCGCGTGATAGCCGGTGCCGCGCAGGCCGATCTGCGTGACCTTGTCGCATTGCAGCAGGCCGTCTTCCACCGCGCGGCGGAACGGCGTGCCGTGCGCGATCTTCTCGCCGAACATCGTGTCGTTCACGTCCGCGTGCGCATCGACGTGCACGACCGCGACCTTGCCGTACTTCCGGTGCAATGCGCGTAGGATCGGCCACGCGATCGTGTGATCGCCGCCGAGCGTGATCGGCCGGCAGCCGTTCGCGACGATCGCGTCGTATGCCTCCTCGATGCGGCGCACCGAGTCCTTCAGGTCGTACGGGTTGGTCGCGACGTCGCCGATGTCGGCCACCTGCAGCGAATCGAACGGCGCGGCGCGCGTGGCCATGTTGTACGGGCGCAGCAGCACGGATTCGGTGCGGATCTGGCGCGGGCCGAAGCGCGCACCCGAGCGGTTCGACGTGCCGAGATCGAGCGGCACGCCGACGAAGCACGCGTCGAGGCCGTCGGTCGTCGTGGCCTGCGGCAGCCGCATCATCGTGGCGATGCCGCCAAAGCGCGGCATCTCGTTGCCGCCCATCGGTTGGTTCAGTTCGCGGGGCATGGGGCCGTCTCCTCTTTCTGGTGTCAAGCGATCGGCCGATGGTAGAGGAGAACGCACGCGCGAAGATCCTGAAGTCGCAACGTTTACATCGACCGGGCTCGATGCAAGTGGCGCCGCCGCATCGACGCGGCGCGACCGAACGCGGCGGGGCGGGTCAGCGCGGGATGGCCGGCGGTGCGTCGTCGTCGTGCGCTCCGGCGGCGGGAAGCGCGGCTGCCGCCGACCCCCATGCGGCGAGTTCGCGCTTGGTGCGCACGCCGAGCTTCGCGAAGGCACGCTTCACGTACGACTCGGCCGACGCGACGCGCACGCCCAGAATCGCGGCGGCTTCGGGCACGGTCTTGCCGGACAGCAGGTGCTTGCAGGTCTCGTATTCGCGTTTCGACAGCTTCACGTCGCCGGCCGCGAGCCGCGCGTCGAATTGCGCGAGCGGATGGACGTCGGGCGTCGGGTGCGCGATGCGCCGCGCGGCGGTGGTCGACGCATGCAGCTCGAGCAGCGGGAACAGCACGTCGCTGATGCTGCGGAAGCGGTTCATCTCGGCGAGCGTGAACGGCGGACGGTCGCGGCCGCGCTCCAGCGCGATCGAATGCTGCGAATAGCGCGTGCCGCGTGCGAGCACGCATTCGTGACCGATATGCACGTCGTCGTAGATCCGCTGGCGGAATTCGCCGGGCGGGATCGCCGCGATGTCGCGCACGACGAGCATCGTGCCGGTCTTGCCGCGCAGCCCCGCGAACAGCGGGTCGCTGTCGAGAAAGCGCTCGTAGTAGAGCGTCATCACGTCGGAGATTTCGGTGGCTTCGGTCCCGATGCCGCTGCTGCCGATCCATTCGCAGCGGTAGCCGGTGGGCATCGTGCCGTCGACGCGCGAGCGTTCGACGTGCGCGACGTCGAGCGGCACGACGTCGTTCAGCAGTTGCGTGAGGCGCGGCACGAAATGCGGCGTGCCGACCGTCTCGATCAGCTCGCCCAGCGCCTTGAACGACACGTTGAAATGGTCGTCGTCGCGGTGGAAGGGGTTCACGTTGAGCAGCATGCGGGTCCCTGGAACCGGCCCTTGAAGCGGCGCGATTGTAGCGATCCGCGCCCGAAAAGGTCATTAGGGGAATTACCGTACGGAGTCCTGCTGCCTCGCGTACCTCCGAAAACGCGGCTTGTCCCCCCCGAAGGGGGGCATACCGGGGCAGTGTAAATGAGTAACTTTGTCTCTGCTTTTTTCAATCGAGAGACGAAAGATTCAGATGACCAAACTGATCAAGGACATCCTGCCGCTGGGCGCAGGCGTGGGTGAATTCACGAAGCTCGACTTCGGGATGGACGAGAGCGACTGGCGCGCGGCCGAAGGCAAGAGCGGCAACTACATCGTCGGCTGGTGGGAGGGCAAGGCCGGCTCGGTGGAGTTTCCGGAAACGGCAGCCGACGAAGCGGTGTGGCTCGTCGAGGGCCGGATCGCGCTGACCGACGTCGAGGGCAATCGCAAGGAATTCACGCCGGGCCAGGGCTATCTGCTGCCGGCCGGTTTCGCGGGCCGCTGGGAGACGATCGAGGACGCGAAGAAGTTCTACGTGCTGCTCGAGCAGTCGTGATGTCGGAAACCGCCGCCGCGGCGTCGTCGTCCGTGTGACGCGAACCCGGCGGCGGTTTCGTTTTTCGCGTGTGATGGCTGGGATCATGGAAATGGAAGTCAACGAAGCAAAACGGACCGCGCCGGTCGACGCGCACGTGCTGCGCGGCGCGCCGGTCGCGCTGGGCGTCGAAGCGGCGCTCGCGAATACGAAACTGTTCCCGTACTGGCTCGACAACCCGGCCGCGCCGGCCGCCGAGCCGGCCCTCGTCGGCGACGTGACGGCCGACCTGCTGATCGTCGGCGGCGGCTTCACGGGGCTGTGGTCGGCCGTGCAGGCGAAAGAACAGATGCCGCACCTGAACGTGGTGCTGATCGAGGCCGGCAAGGTCGCGCACGGCGCATCGGGCCGCGCGGGCGGGATCATCTCGACGTCGGTGATGCACGGGCTGCCGAACGCGGTGCGCGTGTTCCCGAACGATATCGCGCAGCTCGAAGCGTTCGGACACCGCAACCTCGACGGTTTCGAGGAAACGCTGAAGCGTTACGACATCGATGCCGACATCGAGTGGAACGGCGAGATGACGGTCGCGGTCGATCCCGGACACCTCGTGCACTTGAAGGGCGACTACGACCTGCATCGCGAATACGGTCACGACGTCGTGCTGCTGAACCGCGACGAAACACTCGCGCAACTGAATTCGCCGCTGTTCGCGGGCGCGCTGTGGTCGCGCAACCGCAGCGGCATCGTGCATCCGGCGAAGCTCGCATGGGGGCTGAAGCGCGCGGCGCTGCAGCTCGGCGTGACGCTGTACGAGCACACGCCGCTCACGAGCGTGACCGACGAAGGCAGCACGGTGTTCGTGAAGACGCCGAAGGGCAGCGTGCGCGCGCCGCGCGTCGTGTTCGGCAGCGGCACCGCGAAGGTCGGGATTCCCGACATCAACCGGCGCGTGATGCAGGTGCGCGACCACGTGCTCGCGACCGAGCCGCTGACGGACGCGCAACTCGCGCGGATCGGCTGGAAGAATCGCCAGGGCGTGTACGACACGCGCACGCAGCTCAACTACTTCCGGCTGACGAAGAACAACAACATCATCTTCGGCGGCCTGGTCAGCTATCACTTCGACGGTGACCCGGAGCCGCATCAGGACGGCCGGCGCGAAACCTACTACCGGCTCGCGGAAGCGTTCTACCGCACGTTCCCGCAACTGAGCGACGTGCGCTTCTCGCACGCGTGGGGCGGCCCGATCGACTACTGCTCGCGCGGCTCGGTGTTCGCGAAGCGCTATCTCGGCGACAAGGCCGTGTTCGTCGCCGGCTATACGGGCTTCGGCGTCGCGGCGAGCCGGTTCGGCGCGTTCATGGGGCTGAACATCCTGTTCGACCGCGACAGCCCGGAGCGCAAGCTCGACATCGCGAACCAGAGCCCGAGCTACATCCCGCCGGAGCCGATGCGCTGGGTCGCCGCGAAGATCACGTTCCATGCGTTCGACGGCGCGGATGCCGAAGGCGGCTGGAAGCGTGCGTGGATCAGCGGCCTCAAGGCGATGGGCTTCCCGATGTAAGCGACACGGCGGCCCCGCGCGGGCCGCCGCCATGACACGCTCCCCCGAGGAGACGGTCCGCACGGCGGACACGGAGAGAGACACCCCATGAACGTTGTGAACCTGCAGGATGAAGCGCGGCAGGAAAGCGCGCTGTTCGTCGTCGTGATGCTGCTGCTCGGCATGCTCGGGCCGACGGTCTTTCTCGGTCTGCCCGCGATCGTCGGGCAGGTCGAGCGCCATTGGGGCTTCGGCGAAGCGGCGCTCGGGCTGTCGAGCTTCATCGAGGTGCTCGGCGAATCGACGGGCACGCTGCTCGTCGCGTTCGTGCTCGGCCGCCAGCCGGTGCGGCTCGTGCTCGCGGGCGCGGTGACGCTCGCGGCCGGCGCGAATCTCGGCACGCTCGCGACGCACGGGCTCGTCGCGTATTCGACGTTGCAGTTCGTCGCGGGCGTCGGGTCGGGCGGGCTGAACGGCATCGCGCTGCGCTACCTGTCGTATTCGCGCGCGCCGGAGCGCAATCTCGGGATCATGCTGATGGGGCAGGTGATGTGGAGCATGGTGCTGCTCGCCTATATCTTCCCGCTGCTGAGCGGCACGTGGGGCGCGTATGGGGTGTTCGGCTTCGTGGCCTGCGTGCTCGGCATGTTCGTGCTCGCGACGCCGCTGTTTCGCCGCGGCGAAACGATGGCCGCGCCGACGCCGGCCGGCGCCGTCGGCGGCATCGACCGCAAGGGCGCGATGCTCGTGCTGTGCGCGCAGCTCGCGCTGTACGGCGGCGTCGGCGTCGTGTGGACCTTCCTCGAGAAGATCGGTACCGATGCGGGCCTGAGCGGCCGGTCGGTCTCGCTCGTGCTCGGCGTCGCGAACGTCGCGAGCCTCGTGATCTGCGCGGCGATGCCGAAGCTCGGCGCCGGCGCGGGCCTGCGCCGCTGGACGCTGATGAATCTCGGCGGCTGCGCGGTCGCGGCGGTGCTGCTCGCGATGCCGGCGTCGGTCGCGACGTTCACGCTCGGCGCGATCGTGTTCATCGGCTGCTGGACCGGCGGCGCGCTGCTGATCTACGCGACGATTCCGCAGTACGACCTGATCGGCAAGTCGGCCGCGCTGTCGCCGGGCTGCGTCGCATTGGGCTATGGCGTCGGCTCGGTCGCGGGTGGCTCGCTGATCGAACGCGCGGGCACGCAGTCGGCGCTGTTCGCGGCGATCGTGCTGTGCGCGGTCGCGTTCCTCTGTTACGGGCGGCTGCGGCCGGCCGTGTTCGGCATGGCGCGCCCGCTCGCGGTGGCGCCCGAGTGACGGTTGCGACGCGCGCCGCTGCCGATGGCGGCGCGGGTCAGGTTCGGTTCATCGGCGAAGGCGGTCAGGCAGCGCACGATTCGCGCCATGCCGGCCGTGCGTACACGGGCAGCGGCTTCCAGCATGTTTTCGAATACCACCGATCTCGATCTCCGGCTCATCCGGGTCTTTCTGGCCGTCGTCGACGCACGCGGCATCACCGCCGCCGAGGCGTCGCTCGGCGTGCGGCAGTCGACCATCAGCACGCAGCTGTCGGCGCTCGAAGCGCGCGTCGGCTTCAAGCTGTGCGATCGCGGGCGCGGCGGCTTTCGCCTGACGTCGAAGGGCGAACGTTTCGCGGCCACCGCGCGCACGCTCGTCGCGGCGACGTCCGAATTCGTCGCGCGCGTGCGCGACATCGACCGCAAGCTGGTCGGCACGCTGTCGATCGGCTTGATCGGCCAGGCGCCGCTCGTCGAGAACGCGCGCGTGGCCGACGCGATCGGCGCGTTCCGCCAGCGCGACCAGGCCGTCACGTTCGCGATGAAGGTCGCGTCGCCGCAGGAGCTCGAGGAAAGCCTCGTCAACAACCAGCTCGATCTCGCGATCGGCTATTTCTGGCATCGCGTGCCGGGCCTGCTCTACACGCCGCTGTTCACCGAGCAGCAGGTGATCTACTGCGGGCGCGGGCATCCGCTGTTCCATGCGTCGCGGCCCGTGACGGCCGACGATCTGCAACTGCACGACTGGGTATGGCGCACCTATCCGGTGCCGGAGGAGCAGTATCCGCTGCCCGAGCGGCGCGTGACCGCGAGCGCGGACAGCATCGAGGCCGCGACGATCCTGATCCTGTCGGGCGGCCATCTCGGCTACCTGCCCGCGCATTACGCGGAGCCGTTCGAGCAGCGCGGGCTCGTGAAGGCGGTCGGCCGCGCGACGTTCAGCTTCGACGTGCCGCTGCATCTCGCGATGAAGCGCAGCACGAGCGACAAGCCGATCGTCGACGCGTTCTGCGAGGACCTGCTGCGAGCGTTCAACATCAAGGCGGCCGCGCTCGCCGCGTAGGTTCGCGCCCCGCGCTCAGCAGTCGACCAGCACCCAGTCGAACAGTTCGCGGCGCGTGCGCACGCCGAGCTTCGCGAACGCGCGCTTCACGTACGACTCGGCCGTCGACAGCTTCACGTCGAGCTGCTGCGCGGCCTCGGGCACCGAGCGCCCGCACAGCATCAGCCGGCAAATCTCATGCTCGCGGCGCGACAACTGGACGCGCTGCCGTTCGAGCCGCGCATCGAAGCTCGCCTGCGACGCGGCATTCACCGACACCGCCGCCACACGCCGCGCCGCACAGGTGCGCGCGTGCAGCTCGAACATCGGAAACAGCAGATCGACCATCTGCCGGAAGTGGAACAGCTCGTCCGTCGTGAACGCGGCCCGCTCGACCGTGCGCGCGAGGCCGAGCGCGTATTGCTGATGCGCATTGCCGTGCACGAGCAGGCATTCCTGAGCGATGCCCGGTTCGTCGAAGATGCGCCGGCGGAATTCGCCTTGCGCGATGCCGGCGACATGGCGCTGCACGAGCAGCGTCCCCGCCTTGCCGCGCAGCGGCGCGACCAGCGGGTCGGTCTGGCAGTAGTCCTGGTAATAGACGTCCATCACGCGCAGCGTATCGGCCGCGAAGCGCAGGCTGCCGCTGCCCAGCCATTCGACGACGAAGCCCGACGTGCTGGCCGGGTCCGCGCGCCAGCGTTCGAGATGCACGGCGTCGGCGTCGATGCTGTCGTTGACGAATTCAGTGACCGCGCCGACGAAATCCGGCGTGCCGACCGCGCGTAGCGTCGCGCCGAGCGTGTCGGGACGCACGCCGATCAGGTAGTGGCCGCGGGCGGCCGGGTCGGGCTGGAGAAGTCGCATGGTCGGGCGAGGCGGTCGGAGGGGACAGCGCGACGTTACGCGAACGCCGCGCACGCGTCAGCCGGGAATTCACCGGATCAACCGCGCGAATTTCGTGCGTTGTCCCCAAAACGACGACAAGACCGCGCGGCGGGCGGGCCGGAAATCGCAAAAGCCCCCGCGCCGGGGGGGCATACCGGCGCGAATCGTCTGCCTATAGTGAAAGCGCTTCGAAAACCTGACGACCAGAAAGGACAGGCCATGCAGATTCAACCGACGCCGGCCGCCGCGACGCCGGCGGATTTCGTTTTGACCCACGCGAGGGTTTACACCGTCGATCCGCACCGGCCGTGGGCGCAGGCCGTTGCCGTGCGCGACGGCCGGATCGTGCATGTCGGCGATACCGCGTCCGTGCGCGCGTACGTCGGCGCGAACACGAAAGTCGTCGATGCGGCCGGCCGGCTCGTGCTGCCGGGCTTCGTCGAATCGCACTGGCACTTCGAGACGACCGCGTTCGCGTTCCAGGCGTTCGTCAACTACGAGGATCCGCACCAGGTGCTCGCCGCGTTGCGCACCTACGTCGAATCGCATCCCGATGAGCCGGCGATCACCGGGATGGGCTGGGTGCAGGCGACGATCCCGCCGGCGATGCTGCGCAAGGAGACCCTCGACGCGGTGTGCGCGGATCGCCCCGTGTGCCTGCTGTCGACCGATTTCCATTCGATGTGGGTGAACTCGAAGGCGCTGGACATCGCCGGCATCGACGCGTCGACGCCACCCGTGCAGGAAGGCGCGAGCTGGTTCGAGAAGGACGCGGCGACGGGCGAGCCGACCGGGCTGATCGTCGACGGCGCCGCGTACTCGCTGCTGCTGCAGCGGATCAGCGCGGCCGGCCTGCTGCCGACCGGCATCGACCTGTATCTGAAATCGATTCCGCCGTGGCAGGAGAAGCTGTGCGCGGCCGGCGTGACGACCGTGTTCGACGCGGGCTTCTTCGATGCGAGCGGCGACCAGTCGCTGCTGTACGAGACGCTGCAGACGATGGAGCGCGCGGGCGACCTGAAGCTGCGCGTGGTCGGCAGCGTCGCGGTGATCGGCGAGATCGACGATCCGGTCGGCACGCTGGTCCGGTATCGCGAGCGGTACGATTCGCCGCTCGTGAAGGCGCGCGCGCTGAAGCTGTTTCTCGACGGCACCGAGGCGAACCACACCGCGTACCTGCTGGAACCGTATGCGGACCGCCCCGATACCTGCGGCGCGCCGACGATGCCGGCCGACACGTTCAATCGCTATCTGGTCGACGCCGATCGCGCGAACGCGAACGTGATGGTGCACTGCGTCGGCGACGCGGCCGTGCGGATGGCGCTCGACGGCTTCGACGCCGTCAACCGCACGAACCCGCCGCGCGATCGCCGTCATGTGATCACGCACGCGTTCCTCACGCATCCGGACGACATTCCGCGCTTTCGTCGCGCGGGCGTGATGGCGAACACGCAGTTGCAATGGGGCGTGGTCGACGCGTACACCGAGCAGTTGCGCGACCACTACGGCCACGAACGCTGGAGCAACATGTACACGTTCCGCACGTTCGTCGACGCAGGCGTGACGGTGTCGATCGGCATGGATGGCCTCGCGTGCCAGTGCCGCTGTCAGCACAAGCCGCTCGAACACATCGAGTCGGGCCATACGCGGCAGCTCGCGGGCGAGCCCGATGCGCCGGTGTTCCCGGACATCGCCGAACGCCTGAGCATTCCGCAGCTGATCGCCGCGTACACGATCCACGGTGCGTACCAGCTCGGCATGGAGCACGAGGTCGGCTCGCTGACGCCCGGCAAGCGCGCGGATCTCGTCGTGCTGGAGCGCGACCTGTTCGAGGTCGGGCAATACGACATCGGGCGCATCGACGTCGGGCTGACGATGATGGGCGGCCGCATCACGCACGTGGGCGACGATTTCGGCGCGCGGACGGGCCTGCAGGCGTCGTGAACGGCGGCGGGCCGGCGATGCGGCGACGGAAAAGTCGCTTCCGTTGCCGCCGATTGTGCGGCGTGTCCCCCTGTTGGCAGGGCAGACCGGCCAATTTCCTCTGGCTACATTTTTCCGGACCGAAGCACGCGCCGCTCATCGCGGGCGGATCATGACATCGACGGAGGAAAACATGGCAGGGGACTGGAAACATCGGGTGAAGAACGCATGCGCGGCGCTCGCGCTGGGTGGTTTCGCCGGGGCGGGCGTGCCCGTCGCGCAGGCGGCGGACGTCGTCAACGTGTACAACTGGGGCAATTCGATCGGCAAGGCGACGATCGCGAACTTCGAGAAGGCGACCGGCATCAAGGTCGTCTACCAGGAGTTCGATTCGAACGAGACGCTGCAGGCGAAGCTGCTGTCGGGTACGTCGGGCTACGACGTCGTCGTGCCGTCCGACATCTTCTGGGCGCGGCAGTTGCAGGCCGGCATCTACCGCAAGATCGACCGAAGCCAGGTGCCGAACTACGGGCTGCTCGATCCGGACATCATGAAGGTGCTGTCAAGGGATGATCCGGGCAACCAGTTCGGCATTCCGTGGACGTGGGGCACCGACGGGCTGGGAATGAACGTCGAGAAGGTGAAGGCCGCGCTCGGCGCCGACGCGCCGCTCGACAGCTGGTCGCTGCTGTTCGATCCGAAGTACGCGAAGAAGCTGAAGCGCTGCGGCGTGTCGGTGCTCGATTCGCCGGTCGATGCATTCGGGATGGCGTTCGTGTACCTGAAGAAGGATCCGAACACGACGAACCCGGCCGACTACCAGGCCGCGTACGAGTTGCTGAAGACGGTACGGCCGTACATCACGCAGTTCAATTCGAGCAGCTACATCAACGATCTCGCGGGCGGCGACATCTGCCTCGCGCTCGGCTGGTCGGGTGACGTGAATTCCGCGCGGATCGCGGCCGCCGCCGCGAAGAAACCGTATCGAATCAAGTACGTGATCCCGACCGAAGGCAGCGCGATGTGGTTCGACATGATGGCGATTCCGAAGGATGCGCCGCATCCGGACGCCGCGCTGAAGTTCGTCAACTTCGTGCTGTCGGAGCAGGAGAGCGCCAACCTGACCAACGACACGTCGTATCCGTCGGCCGTGCCGTCGTCGCGGCACCTCGTGCGCGCCGAGGTGACGAGCGATCCGGCCGTGTTCCCGCCCGCCGACGTGATCCGCCGGCTGAGCCTCAGCAAGCCGGTTCCGCCCGAGCTGATGCGGCTGCAGAACCGTCTGTGGACGAAGCTGAAGACCGAGTAAGCCGCCCCGCACACCCGCACCTCTTTCGCGCGCCCCGCCGTCGATCGCGGCGGGCGGGGGCGCGTGCGTCCCGACGACCACCGACACCATGAACATCAAACACATGACGGCGCTGTGCGCGCTCGCGTTCGACGCGACCGCGGCATTCGCCCACACACCGCACGCGACCGACGCGAGCCGGATGAAGGCATTGCAGGCGCAGGTCACCGCGCTGCAGCGGCAGGTGAACGCGCTGCGCGCGAGCATGCTGGCGGCGAAGCCGGCCGGCGCGGCAACGACCGCCACGACTGCCACGACTGCGACGACCGCCGCATCGGCCGGCGCGAAGATCGGCACGATCAACACGGCCGCGGCCGCCGCGCAGGCTGCCGAGTCGGCGCCCGCGTTCACGAACGACGACCTGCAGCAGATGCGCGAGCAGATTGCGAATGCGTCGCTGAAGGTCGATGCGTTGCAGGAGGCGGCGACGACCGGCCCGCTCGCGGGCTTGAGCATCACCGGCTACGTCGATCCCGTGTACCTGTTCAACCGCGCGCAGCGCACGTCCGGCTTCCAGTTCCTGAACCACGATCCGGGCGCGTACGACTACTTCAACAGCACGATCGGCGACGTCTACCTCGACATCAGGAAGACCTTCGGCGTCGGCCCGATGGCGCCGTCGGCGGAGATCGTGATCCAGCCGAACCGCGGCTTCGGCAACGTGTTCAGCAATGCGCACGGCGGCATCGGCAACAACATCGTCACGCAGGCGCAGGTCAACGTGCCGCTCGGCACGACGCGCACGTTCGAGATCGGGATGATGCCGAGCCTCGCCGGCTACGAGGTGCAGCCGTCCAACCAGATGCTCACGCTCACGCACGGATTGCTGTACGACTTCAGCGAGCCGGGCAACCTGGTCGGTATCGGGCTGAAGGGCTCCAACGCGGCGATGACGCGCTTCTGGCAGGTCGTGATCGGCAACGAGGTGCTGCGCACGGCCGGCGCGATCGCGAATGCGGCGAACAACACGACGAAGCCGAACTGGACGCCGACGATCACCGCGCGCTTCGACAACGCGACGTCGACGGCGTTCGACTTCGGCCTCTCCGGGATGCTCGGCCGGCAGTCGCTGTTCTCGCCGTGCGCGGCGGGCGGCTACGGCTACCAGTGCAACGGCTCGTCGCCGACCGGCCTCTACAAGTACGTGGAAGCCGACATGACCTATACGCACGACAAGACGCAGATCAACGCACAGGTCGATTACGGCGAGCTGCAGAAGGGCGCATGGAACGGCGGCACGGCGCGCTGGTACGGGATGTCGCTGCTCGGCCATACGAAGTGGACGACGTCGTGGCTCGGCCGCATGGGCGCGACGCTGCGCTTCGACTACCTGAACAACGCGTCGAACGGCGGCGGTGGCACGAACATCCAGTACGGGCTCGCGGGCGGCAACCCGTCGGTGAACGGGTCGAGCGGCTTCGGCATCGATCCGTCGTGCTTCCAGGGCTCGGCGACGAACGGCACCGAGTGCAAGGGCGCGCAACGCTATGCGATCACGGCCGACCTGTTGTTCTATCCGACGCAACAGATCACCGTGAAGGTCGAATACCGCCACGACGCGGCGAATCATCCGGTGTTCCTGAAGAGCAAGGGCACCTATGCGCGCAGCAACGACCTGGCCGGCATGCAGTTCATCTATTCGTTCTGACCGTTCCGACGGTCGGCGCGCGCCGGTTCGTTCGTGGAACGCATCACATGCCGGGCCGCGCGGGCCCGGCGCTCATTCGACACAGGAGGTTTGATCTTGAAGCTGCACACTTTCGCGACCGACATCACCGATCCGCGCGAGCGGGGCCGCCTGATCGGCGCGCGCTTCGCGCCGGCGATCCGCGAGACGGTCGCGCTGTATCTCGCGTTCTTCCCGAAGCTCGGCATCGATCCGCAGCGCGCGCGGGCGATCGGCGAGGCGAGCCTCGCGGCGCTCGACGCATGGTGTCCGCGCCTCGCCGCCGAGGTGGAGGCGACCGCCGACGGCGCCGACCTGCCGCGCTGGCAGCTCGCGTGCCTGAACGCGCGCACCGAGATTCTCGCGACCGCGCCCGCGTCGGCCGAAGGCGAGTGCTCGACGACCGTGTACGCGCCGGCCGGCCCGCATGCGCCGCGCACGCTGCAGACGTGGGACTGGCACGACAGTCTCGCGCCGCAGGGGCTGCTGATGCGGTTCACGACGCCGCAGGGCCGCACCGTCAAGCTGTTCACCGAATTCGGGATGCTCGCGAAGCTCGGCGTGAACGACGCGGGGCTCGGGCTGCACTTCAACATCCTGCATCATGCGAGCGACGACGATGGTGGCGGCGTGCCGGTGCACGCGATCGCGCGACGGCTGCTGGAGGATGCGACGACGGTGCAGGAGGCGATCGAGCTGGCGCGCAGCGCGCGCGTCAGCGCCTCGACGGTGCTGACCGCGTTCACGCGACACGATGCGAACCCGCGCGCGGCGAGCATCGAGCTGAGCCCGTCCGGCGTCGGCGTGGTCGTGCCGCGCCCGGACGGCTGGCTGCTGCATACGAACCACTTCCTCGATCACGCGTTGAGCGGCGGCGAATGCATGCCCGACAGCTCGACCACGCGCGAGCGCTTCGCGCACCTGAACGCGGTCGTGGCGGGGATGACGGACGCCGATGTGCGCGAACGCGCGGCGGCGATGTGCGGTGCGGCCGGCGACGCGGCCGTGGTGTGTTTCCACCCGGATCGGTCGATGCCCGACACCGAGCGCTGGGAAACGCTGCTGACCGTCGGCATCGATACCGACGCGTGCGCGCTCGACTACGTGGCCGGCAATCCGCACGACCTTGCGCGCGACGGGTTCATGCGGTTCTGACGCGACGCGCGGGCGAAGGTCGGCAGGGCGGCACGGCGGCACGCGTGGGCCGCCGTTGTGGCGCTCAGGCGTCGATGCGCTCGACCTTGCCGACGAGCAGCCCGTACGACAGGCTGCCCGCGAGCGCCATCGCGGCGATGTAGGTGATCGCGTGCGAGAAGTCCGCACCGTCGACCAGCAGCCCGATCACGATCGGCGTCGCGATCGCGGACAGGTTGCCGACCAGGTTGAACACGCCGCCCGTGAGGCCGAGCAGCCGTGCAGGCGCGAGCCCCGACACGAGCGACCACGTGATCGACGCGAAGCCGTTGCCGAAGAATGCGATCGTCATGAACGCGATTACCCAGCCGGTCGAGCTCACGTAGTTCGCGCCGATGATGCAGGTCGAGATCAGCAGCCCCGAGATGATCGGCAGCTTGCGCGCGAAGCCCTGCGATGCGCCGCGCCGCATCAGCCAGTCCGACAGCACGCCCGAGCACAGCACGCCGACGAACGCGGCGAGGAACGGCAGCGACGCGAGGAAGCCCGACTTGATGAAATCCATCCCGCGATACTTGACGAGGTAGGTCGGGAACCACGTGAGGAAGAACCACAGCGTCGAGTTCAGCGCGAACTGGCCGAGGTAGATGCCCCACAGCTTGCGCCGGCCGAGCACGACGCCGAGGTCGCGCCACGTCGACGGCGCGCGTTCGCTGCGCGCCGCGACGCGGTCCTCCAGATCGACGAGGCCGCCGCCGTCGCGGATCAGCGCGATTTCGGCCGCGTTGACGCCGCGCAACGCGCGCGGCTCGCGATATACCGCGTACCAGATCGCGGCCCACGCGATGCCGGCGAGGCCGGTCGCGACGAACACCATGTGCCAGCCGAGATGCACCTGCAGCCACGCGAGCACCGGCGTGAGGAACGCGAGGCCGACGAACTGGCCCGACGTGTAGCCGCCGATCGCGCTTGCGCGTTCGCGGGTCGGGAACCACGTCGTCACCACGCGGTTGTTGATCGGGTAGGCCGGCGCTTCGAGCGCGCCCACCGCGAGGCGCAGCACGATCAGCCCGACGAACGAACCGGCGAAGCCGAGCAGCAGCGTCGCGGCCGACCACAGTGCGAGCGCGCCCGCATACAGCACGCGCGGCGAGACCTTGTCGACGAGCCAGCCGCCCGGAATCTGCATCAGCGCATAGGTCCAGCCGAACGCGGAGAACACGAGGCCCGCGCGAACCGGATCGATGTTCAGTTCCTTGAACAGCTCGGGCGCCGCGATCGACAGGTTGCTGCGGTCGAGATAGTTGATCACGACGGTGACGAACAGCAGCGCGGGAATCAGCAGCCGCTTGCGGCTCGGCGGCGTGGACGAGGTCGCCGCCGCGGTCGCGCGGGCGGCGGAATCAGATGCGGCGCCGGTGCGCGCGGATGCCCGCTCCGGCGGGTTGGCATGGGTGCGTGACGCGGATTGGGCCACGGTCGTCTCCTTATATCTTCGATTTGCTTCAAACTTCAGTGGTGGCGCGCCGTTTGGCGCGCTGCTTTGCCGGTTGGCGGCTACGGCACAGCTTGTGTCTCCTGCGAGCCGTTAAGCTCGAATCACAGCTC
>NZ_JACCQB010000049.1:0-49110 GCF_015712265.1 Burkholderia sp. 9777_1386
ATGCGAGCAGGGAGGCTCGCTTACGCGCCAAATTCACTGAATTGAGCGCCGATTCGCTTCGTCATCCAGAAAATTTGAAGCCATCTCGCCTGCAACTTCGGAAGTTGGTCCATTGATCAGCGTTTCCCTAGAGGAGTCGACGGATGAATTTTCGAATCAGATGTGCGGGCAAGGCGCTGCTCGTGGTGGTGGCCATCGGGGTGCTCGGTGGGGTCGTGATGATGTTGTGGAACTGGGTGATGCCGGCGCTATTCGTTGGCGCCCGGACGATCGACTTCGCTCATGCGCTGGGCCTGCTCGTGTTGAGCCGCATCCTGTTCGGCGGATTCCGCGGACACCGCGGCTGGCACGGCCGGCGCCACTGGCGCAAGTGGGAAGCCATGACGCCGGAAGAGCGCGAGCAGTTCCGAGCCGCATGGCGGTCGCGCGGCAAGCGGCCCACGGAGGAGTGACCATGCGCGAGAAATCAGCGGCCGACTGCAAGCAGAAGGCGGGCGTGATTGCGCCGGTCGTCGATCTGAAGCGTTGCGAAGGCAAGGGCGATTGCGTCACCGTTTGCCCCGAAAACGTGTTCGAGGTCCGGCGCATCGACGAGGCCGATTATCTCGACCTCGGTCTGATGCATCGCTTGAAGCTGCGCGTGCATGGAATGAAGGTCGCGTACACGCCGAATGCGCAAGCCTGTCGGTCATGCGGGCTTTGCGTGACGGCGTGTCCCGAGCGCGCGATCACGCTCGCGAGAAGGGCATAGCGTCGCCCGTGCTCGCCGATGATGGAGCGGTAGCGCCGCAGGCCTGATGGCGGATAGCAGTCGCTGGATACGCCGTCTACGTGATCAAACTCATCAAGGAACGCACTTGGTTTCTACCACCCACGCTCTTTTGCAACGGCTTCATGAAGAGAGCCAGCGCGAAATCATCGCCCGCGCCCGCGCGCAGTTCCAGGGGCCGAACGAGGCGTTTCCGACGCTCGTCGACGAATACGAAGCACTCGCCCCGAGGTTGCGAGGGCGGTTTCTCGAAACGTTCGGCCTGTTCACCGAAGATTTCGAGTCGTCGGCGGGCAGTGCGCTATCGTTGGCCGTGTCGGCGGAAACGGGAAGGTTCTTGCGCAACATGGTGCTCGCGCAACGGCCGACCAGAATTCTCGAACTCGGCAGTTCCTGCGGTGTGTCGACCCTGTATTTCGCCGACGCGCTGCGGACGTTGGGCCGTGGCGTGGTCATCGCGACCGAAGGCGATGCGCTCAAGTGCGCGCGTTTGCGCGACCACGTCGAAACTGCGGGCCTGGAGGCCTATGTCGACGTGCGGGAGGGCGATGTGTTCGACACGGTTGCCGGGCTGGACGGGACTGTCGACATGGTGTTTATCGACGTCTGGGCCGACGCCTATCTGAAGCTGTTCAAGCAGATCGAGCGCCTGCTGCGGCCCGGATCGGTCGTGCTGGCCGACAACATGTACACGGCCGAGGACGCCGTGCGACCGTACAAGCAATACCTCGACGAGGAGCCGCGGTTTTCGACTACGACGCTGGATTTTGAGTCGGGGGTTGAGTTTACGGTTGTCGTTGCTTGAGCGGGGAGTTCTTGTGAATCCGGGGAGGCATGGAGCTGGGCTGGTCCCCCCGACAGGAATCGAACCTGTATCTAGCGCTTAGGAGGCGCTTGTTCTATCCATTGAACTACGGGGAGAGCCATATCCGGGCATTCGCGCAAAAGAAGGCGAACCGGACGGCGGTGTGGACAGCGCGCAGAGTATAGCAAACGCGCGGCGCGTCGGCGGGGCGGAATGCCCCCGCGACGCGCGTATCGCGTAATCAACCGCGATCGAAACGGAAAATCAGAAATCGACGACGACGAAATCTTCCTTGCCCACGTCGCACAGCGGGCAGCGCCAGTCCGCCGGAATGTCGGCGAAACGCGTGCCGGCCGGAATGCCTTCGTCGGGCAGCCCTTCCGCTTCGTTGTAGACCCACCCGCAAATCAGGCAGACCCAGCTCTGGTATTCGGTTACTTCGCTCATGTTGCGCTCGGGATAATGAAAATTCGGCGATGCCGTCCGCAGCCTGGCCGGCGGACGAAAGGCGCAATGGTACCGGAATTTCGCCGAACGCCTGCGCAACGTCGTTTTAAACGTACGCATCGCGAACAACCGGCGCCGTCGCGTCGGTCGGGCATGCAGTGTATGCTTCGTGAGCCTGTCAATCTGAAGGAGGAAACGATGCTCAACAGAAAGTGGATCGCGGGTGCAGTCTGTGTCGCGGCGCTGGCCGTATCGACGCTCGCGCGCGCCGAAGCGCGTGTGTTCTTCGTCGAGCCGCAGGACGGCGCGACGGTGTCGAGCCCCGTGCACGTGAAGTTCGGTCTCGAAGGCATGGCGCTCAAGCCGGCCGGCGACATGACCCCGGATACCGGTCATCATCATCTGCTGATCGACGGCAAGCCGGTGCCGAAGGGCGACGTGATCCCGGCGACCGACCATTCGCTGCATTTCGGCAAGGCCCAGACCGAAACCGACGTGAAGCTGCCGCCTGGCCAGCATACGCTGACGCTGCAGCTCGGTGACGGCGCGCACCGTTCGTACGGTCCCGAACTGAGCTCGACGATCACGGTCAACGTGAAATAATCGCACGTCCCGCGCCGGCGCTCGCCGCGCCGCGCACGGGATCGGTCGATCGGCCGGCCGCGGGCATCCGGCCGGCGTTCGGCCGTTTACGCGGGCACGTAAACGACGGCCGGCATCCAAAGCGAAAAACCGTCCGCAACCCGCTCCCGGCATCGCGCCGACGCGCTTCAAGCGCATCCCGCGGCGCTCGTCCGTCCAGCCAAGCCGATCCCGGCCCGCGCGCCCGGTACAATGGGCGCTTCCGATTTCTCTCTTCGCCGTCTCCCCATGTCGCTCTATTCCATTACCGGCGCGCAGCTCGCGTTCGGTCACGTCGCGTTGCTCGATCACGCGGATTTCTCGCTGGAAGCCGGCGAGCGGGTCGGCCTGATCGGCCGCAACGGCGCGGGCAAGTCGTCGCTGCTGAAGATCGTCGCCGATCTCGCGAAGCCCGACGACGGGCTGGTCACGCGCCAGCAGGAGCTCGTGACGGTCTACGTGCCGCAGGAGCCCGAATTCGAGCCGGGCGCGACGGTGTTCGACGCGGTCGCGTCAGGGCTCGCGCATACGCGCGAACTGCTCGAAGAATACGATTCGATCGCGCACCGCCTCGCGGAGATCCCGGAAGGTGCCGAACACGATGCGCTGCTCGCGCGGATGAACGCGCTGCAGTCGTCGCTGGACGCGCACGACGCGTGGAACTGGCGCACCCGCGTGTCGATGACGCTCGCGCAGATCGGCCTGCAGGACGTCGACGCAAGCGTCGAAGCGCTGTCGGGCGGGATGCAGAAGCGCGTCGCGCTGGCGCGCGCGCTGGTGCTGCAGCCCGACGTGCTGCTGCTCGACGAGCCGACCAACCACCTCGACTTCGACGGCATCCGCTGGCTGGAAGAGCTGCTCGTCGCGCAGCGCGCGGGCCTGCTGTTCATCACCCACGATCGCGCATTCCTCGACCGCGTCGCGACGCGCATCGTCGAGCTCGATCGCGGCCGGCTGCTGTCGTACCCGGGCAATTTTTCCGCGTACCAGACGCGCAAGGCGCAGCAGCTCGAAGTCGAGCGGGTGGAGAACGAGAAGTTCGACAAGCTGCTCGCGCAGGAAGAAGTGTGGATCCGCAAGGGCGTCGAAGCGCGCCGTACGCGCAGCGTGGGCCGCATCGCGCGGCTCGTGCAGATGCGCAACGAGCGCGCGGAGCGCCGCAATGCGCAGGGCAACGTGAAGCTGGACGTCGCGCAGGGCGAGAAGTCCGGCAAGATCGTCGCGGAGCTGACCGACGTGACGAAGCGTTACGGCGGCCGCACGGTGGTCGACCGCTTCTCGACGACGGTCATGCGCGGCGACAAGATCGGCTTCGTCGGCCCGAACGGCGCCGGCAAGACCACGTTGCTGAAACTGATCCTCGGCGACCTGAAGCCCGACGAAGGCACGGTGCGCACCGGCACGAACCTGCAGGTCGCGTATTTCGACCAGATGCGCGCGCAGCTCGACCAGGAGAAGAGCCTCGCGGATACGATCAGCCCCGGCAGCGAATGGGTCGAGATCGGCGGCGTGCGCAAGCACGTGATGAGCTATCTCGGCGATTTCCTGTTCGCGCCGGAACGCGCGCGTTCGCCGGTGAAGTCGCTGTCCGGCGGCGAGCGCAACCGGCTGCTGCTCGCGCGCCTGTTCGCGCGCCCGGCCAACGTGCTGGTGCTCGACGAACCGACCAACGACCTCGACATCCCGACGCTCGAACTGCTCGAAGAGCTGCTGGCCGACTACGACGGCACGGTGCTGCTCGTCAGCCACGATCGCGCGTTCCTCGACAACGTCGTGACGTCGGTGATCGCGGCGGAGGGTGACGGCAAGTGGCGCGAATATGTCGGCGGCTTCACCGACTGGCAGATCCAGAGCGAGCGCTCGGAGCAGCTCGCGCAGCAGGAAGCGGCGAAGCGCGCGGTCAAGGAAGCGGCGCCCGCGAAGGACGAGCCGGCGAAGAGCGCGGCCGGCCGCAACGCGCAGCGCACGGTGAAGCTGTCGTTCAACGAGCAGCGCGAGCTCGATTCCCTTCCGGAGAAGATCACCGCGCTCGAAGCCGAGCAGAAGACGATCAATGCACAACTCGAGGACGGCTCCATTTTCGCGAAGGACCCGCAGGAAGGCACGCGCCTGACCGAGCGGTTCGCGGCTATCGACGACGAATTGCTCGCCGCGCTCGAACGGTGGGAAACGCTCGAGGCGAAGCGCAAGCCGGTGTGACGCGTGCGGCGCGCGCCGATCCCGCGATTGGCGCGCCACGCGGAACCAGTAAAATACCGCGCGTTCAGGGGCGCGCAGCGCACGCCGCGCGCCCGCTTTCGGAGCAGTCCAAGCACACCGTTGTTTCGATTCGCTTTTTTACGGAACTCAACGTTTTGTCCACGACGTTATCCACACGAGATGTGGACAACGTCCCGATGAATGACGAAATTCAGCGCCTATGTCAACGAAGAAACCCAGCGCGGCCTATAGCGAAGCATCGATCAAGGTGCTCAAGGGTCTCGAGCCGGTCAAGCAGCGGCCCGGCATGTACACCCGTACCGAGAATCCGCTGCACATCATCCAGGAAGTCATCGACAACGCGTCCGACGAGGCGCTCGGCGGCTACGGCAAGCAGATCACGGTCACGCTGCACGCCGACCAGTCGGTCTCGGTCGAGGACGACGGCCGCGGCATCCCGTTCGGCATGCACCCCGAAGAAGGCGTGCCGGTCGTCGAGATCGTGTTCACGCGCCTGCACGCGGGCGGCAAGTTCGACAAGGCCGCGGGCGGCGCGTATACGTTCTCGGGCGGCCTGCACGGCGTCGGCGTATCGGTGACGAACGCACTCGCGACGCGACTCGACGTGACGGTCTGGCGCGACGGCAAGATGGCCGAGCTCGGCTTCGCGGAAGGCGACGTGGTCAAGCCGCTCGCGACGCAGGCGGCGGGGCGCGGCGAGAAGAAATCCGGCACGCGCGTGCAGGTGTGGCCGAATCCGAAGTACTTCGATTCGCCGAACCTGCCGCTCGGCGAGCTGCAGCGCCTGCTGCGCTCGAAGGCCGTGCTGCTGCCGGGCGTCGAGGTCGTGCTCGTCAACGAGAAGACGGGCGAGCGCCAGACGTGGAAGTACGAAGACGGCCTGCGCGGCTACCTGCTCGACGAAATGAACGGCAGCGAGCTGCTGATCCCGCTGTTCGAAGGCGAGCGTTTCGCCGATTCGCGTTCGACCGACGAAACCTTCGCCGAGGGCGAAGGCGCGTCGTGGGTCGTCGCATGGAGCGAGGAAGGTTCGCTCGTGCGCGAGTCGTACGTGAACCTCATTCCGACGCCGGCCGGCGGCACGCACGAGTCGGGCCTGCGCGATGGTCTCTACCAGGCGGTGAAGAGCTTCGTCGAGCTGCACAACCTGCAGCCGAAGGGCGTGAAGCTGCTCGCGGAAGACGTGTTCGCGCGCGTGTCGTTCGTGCTGTCCGCGAAGGTGCTCGATCCGCAGTTCCAGGGGCAGATCAAGGAGCGGCTGAACAGCCGCGACGCGGTGAAGCTCGTGTCGTCGTTCTCGCGTCCGGCGCTCGAACTGTGGCTGAACCAGCACGTCGAGCACGGCAAGAAGCTCGCCGAACTCGTGATCAAGCAGGCGCAGGCGCGCACGCGCGCGGGCCAGAAGGTCGAGAAGCGCAAGAGCTCGGGCGTCGCGGTGCTGCCCGGCAAGCTGACCGATTGCGAGACGGAAGATATCGCGCGCAACGAACTGTTCCTCGTCGAGGGCGACTCGGCGGGCGGCTCCGCGAAGATGGGCCGCGACAAGGAATACCAGGCGATCCTGCCGCTGCGCGGCAAGGTGCTGAACACGTGGGAAACCGAGCGCGACCGCCTGTTCGCGAACAACGAGGTGCACGACATCTCGGTCGCGATCGGCGTCGATCCGCACAGCCCGGACGACGGCGTCGACCTGTCGAACCTGCGCTACGGCAAGATCTGCATCCTGTCGGACGCTGACGTCGACGGCTCGCACATCCAGGTGCTGCTGCTCACGCTGTTCTTCAAGCATTTCCCGCAGCTGATCGAGCGCGGCCACGTGTACGTCGCGCGCCCGCCGCTGTTCCGCGTCGATGCGCCCGCGCGCGGCAAGAAGCCCGCACAGAAGCTCTATGCACTCGACGACGGCGAGCTCGAGGCGATCCTCGACAAGCTGCGCAAGGACGGCGTGCGCGACACGCAGTGGAGCATCAGCCGCTTCAAGGGCCTCGGCGAAATGAGCGCCGAGCAGCTGTGGGACACGACGATGAACCCCGACACGCGCCGCCTGATGCCGGTGAAGCTCGGCGAGCTCGACTACGAGGCGACGGTCGCGCGGATGACGATGCTGATGGGCAAGGGCGAGGCAGCCGCGCGGCGCGGCTGGCTCGAGGAAAAGGGCAACGACGTCGAAGCGGACATTTAAGCGGAGCATCCGCGCGGCCGGGCATGACGCCCGGCCCGGCCTCACGCCACTTACGAATACGGAATTCAGATGGACGACAATACTTCCGATCTCTTTGCCGGGTCCGATGCACCGGATGCCGAAGCGCTGACGCTCGGCAATTACGCGGAGCAGGCGTATCTCAGCTACGCGGTCAGCGTCGTGAAGAGCCGCGCGCTGCCCGACGTGTGCGACGGCCAGAAGCCGGTGCAGCGCCGGATCCTGTTCGCGATGAACGAAATGGGTCTTGGCCCGGACGCGAAGCCGGTGAAGTCGGCGCGCGTGGTCGGCGACGTGCTCGGTAAATACCATCCGCACGGCGACCAGTCGGCGTACGACGCGCTGGTGCGGCTCGCGCAGGATTTCTCGCTGCGCTACCCGCTGATCGACGGGCAGGGCAACTTCGGCTCGCGCGACGGCGACGGCGCGGCGGCGATGCGTTACACGGAAGCGCGCCTCACGCCGATCGCGAAGCTGCTGCTCGACGAGATCGACCAGGGCACGGTCGACTTCATGCCGAACTACGACGGCTCGTTCGAGGAGCCGAAGACGCTGCCGAGCCGCATGCCGTTCGTGCTGCTGAACGGCGCGTCGGGCATCGCGGTCGGCCTCGCGACCGAAATCCCGTCGCACAACCTGCGCGAAGTCGCGGCCGCGGCGGTCGCGCTGATCCGCAATCCGAAGCTCACGCACGCGGAGCTGATGAGCCTGATTCCCGGTCCGGATTTCCCCGGCGGCGGCCAGATCATCTCGAGCGACACCGAAATCTCGGCGGCGTACGAAACGGGGCGCGGCAGCCTGAAGGTGCGCGCGAAGTGGAAGATCGAGGATCTCGCGCGCGGCCAGTGGCAGCTCGTCGTGACCGAACTGCCGCCGAACACGTCGGGCCAGAAGGTGCTCGAGGAAATCGAGGAACTGACCAACCCGAAGCTCAAGCTCGGCAAGAAGACGCTGACGCCCGAGCAGCTCAACACGAAGAAGGCGATGCTCGACCTGCTCGACGCAGTGCGCGACGAGTCGGGCAAGGAAGCGGCGGTGCGGCTCGTGTTCGAGCCGAAGTCGCGCACGATCGACCAGACGGAATTCGTGAACACGCTGCTCGCGTACACGAGCCTCGAATCGAACGCGACGCTGAACCTCGTGATGATCGGCGCGGATGGCCGGCCGGGCCAGAAGGGCTTGCTGACGATCCTCGACGAATGGGTGAAGTTCCGCCAGCTGACGATGACGCGCCGTTGCCGCCATCGTCTCGCGAAGGTCGACGACCGCATCCACATCCTCGAAGGGCGGATGATCGTCTTCCTGAACATCGACGAGGTGATCCGCATCATCCGCGAGTCGGACGAGCCGAAGGCCGCGCTGATAAGCGCGTTCGGCCTCAGCGAGCGGCAGGCCGAGGACATTCTCGAAATCCGCCTGCGCCAGCTCGCGCGGCTCGAGAAGATCAAGATCGAGAAGGAACTCGAAGCGCTGCGCGACGAGAAGGCGAAGCTCGAGGAGCTGCTCGCCAACGACAGCGCGATGAAGCGGCTGATGATCAAGGAGATCGAGGCCGACGCGAAGCAGTACGGCGACGATCGCCGCACGCTGATCCAGCAGGAAAAGCGCGCGACGTTCGAGGCGAAGGTGGTCGACGAGCCGGTGACGGTCGTCGTGTCGCAGAAGGGCTGGGTGCGCGCGCTGAAGGGCCACGGGCTCGACCCGGCCGGCTTCACGTTCAAGGCAGGCGACCACCTGTACGCGGCGTTCCAGTGCCGCACGCCGGATCGCCTGATCGCATGGGGCAGCAGCGGCCGCGTGTATTCGGTCGACGTGTCGGTGCTGCCGGGCGGGCGCGGCGACGGCGTGCCGGTCACGTCGCTGATCGAGCTCGAATCGGGCTCGCACCTGATGCACTACTACGCGGCGCCGGCCGACCAGCAGTTGCTGCTCGCGTCGAGCAACGGCTTCGGCTTCCTCGCGAAGGTCGGCGACATGGTGAGCCGCGTGAAGGCCGGCAAGTCCTTCATGACGATCGATGCGGGCGCGGTGCCGCTCGCGCCGATGCCGGTACTGCCGAACGCGACGCAGGTCGCGTGCCTGTCGAGCGGCGGGCGCTTGCTGGTGTTCGGGATGGACGAGATGAAGACGCTGTCCGGCGGCGGGCGCGGCGTGATCCTGATGGCGCTCGACGACAAGGAAACGCTCGTGCAGGCGCTGGCGATCGATCCGGCCGGCGTCGTGCTGATCGGCACCGGCCGCGGCGGCAAGGCGCAGGACGACACGCTGTCGTACGCCGGGCTCGCGCCGCACATCGGCAAGCGCGCACGCAAGGGCCGCACGCCGGAGACGAAGCTCAAGGTCGTCAACGAGCTGCGCCCGCTGCTCGGCTGACGCCGCGCGGGGCGTCCGGATCGTCCGGTTCGACGGTTCGGCCGCGATCGATGGCCGCACGTCCGCTTCGGCGGCCGTGCGGCTTTTTCTTTTTGACGCGGGGATTCGGGTAAGCAAGCGTGGCGCTGTCACGCGGAATTTGCAAAATAGTGTGAAATCGCGCTGAGGGTCTGAACCGCGACGCGACTGGCTGGTCGAACGTCGCTTGATGCCGCGCGCGACGCGGCCGTTCGCTGCCCCCCCTCATACAGGATCGTCGCCATGTCCCACGCCGTTGCCGTCGCGCTGTTTCTTCACCTGCTGGCCGTCGCCGTGTGGGTGGGCGGGATGGTCTTCGCGCACTTCTGCCTGCGCCCGGCGCTGTCCGACCTGTCGCCGCAGTTGCGGTTGCCGCTGATCGAAGGCGTGTTCGGCCGCTTCTTCAACTGGGTGTCGGGGGCCGTGATCGTGATCCTGCTGTCCGGCGGTTTCCTGCTGACGAGCTTCGGCGGCGCACACGCGACGTGGTCGCTGCATGCGATGGCCGGGCTCGGCGTCGTGATGATGCTGATCTTCGGGCACATCCGCTTCGCGCTGTTCCCGCGCATTCGCCGTGCGGTGCAGGCGCAGAACTGGCCGGACGGCGCGCGCGCGGTGAACGCGGTACGCCTGCTCGTCGTCGTGAATCTCGTGCTCGGCGTCGTCACGATCGGCGCGGCCGTGCTGTCGCGCGGTTTCTGACCGGCCGGCGTCCGGCCGCTGCCGGGTCGCCGCGGGCCTGGCGGCACGCGGCGCTACGCGGCCAGCATCGCGTCGAGCAGCCATGAACCGGCCGGCCCGAGCGGCCGGTTGCGCGACCACACCGCATCCACCCGCACGCGGCGCGGCCAGCCGCGCGAGCGCAGCTCGCACAGGCGGTCGCGCGCGAAGTGCTCGACCATCCAGCGCGGCAGTTCCGCCCAGCCGAACCCCAGCACCGCCATCTCCAGCAGCATCAGGTAGCTCGGCGCCAGCCAGTGCTGCGTGCCGACGACGATCCGGTCGTCGGTGCCGCGACCTTCCGTCTTCACGTAGGTATTGAGGCGCAGTTCGCGCACGTCGCGCAGCGCCGCGTGCGGCACCTCGGCGTCGCCGTATTCGGCAAGCGCGTGCGTGCGGCCGACGAACAGTCCGATCTCCGATTCCTCCGCCACCGTCGCCGCGCCGATATCGGCCGGGTAGGCCGCGCGCGCGGCCATCAGCCCGAGTTGCGCGCGGCCTTGCTGGATCAGGTCGAGCACGTCGTCGTGCTCGGCGATCTGGCATTCGAGCTCGAGCGCCGGAAAGCGCCGTTCGAGCGCCATCAGTGTCTCTTCGTAGCGCTTCGACTGGTACGTATCGGAGACGACGAGCGTGAGCCGCGCTTCCTCGCCGTGCGCGAGCCGGGCGGCCGTGCGGTCGATCGCCGCGCTGGCCTCGAGCGCGCGCTGTACCTGCGGCAGCAGCGCGCGGCCGGCGTCGGTGAGCGTCGGCGTGCGCGTCGAGCGATCGAACAACGGCACGCCCAGATCGATTTCGAGGTTCGCAATCGCTTCCGACACGGTCGACTGGCGCTTGCCGAGCTTGCGCGCGGCGGCCGTGAACGAGCCGAGCAGCGCCGCTTCGGCGAATGCGAGCAGGGCTTCGGGGGCGTGGTGCATGCAGTGCTCCAGGCGGTGATATATCGGTAAAACCGATGATATCAAACTGGATTCATACGGTATTGCCGATCAAAATGGCCGCCATGGATCAGGTAACGCATTGGAGCGAATCATGAAACAGATCAACAAAACGGTGACGGAGCGCCTGCTGCACGCGCTGACGTTCGAGCTGGTGGCGATCGCGCTGTGCGCGCCGATCGGCGCGTGGCTGCTCGACATGCCGGTGTCGCACGTCGGCGTGCTGACGGTGATGGTGTCGCTGATCGCGATGGCGTGGAACATGACCTTCAACGCGCTGTTCGACCGCTTCGAGCGGCGGGCCGGGTTGTCGCGCACGCTCGGCATGCGGATCGCGCATGCGGTGACGTTCGAACTCGGCCTCGTCGCGATGGTGGTGCCGGTGGCCGCATGGTGGCTGAACGTGAGCCTCGTCGAGGCGCTGCTGCTCGACCTGGGCATCGTGCTGTTCTTCCTGCCTTACACGTTCTGCTTCAACCTCGCGTACGACGCGCTGCGCGCCCGCTGGATGGCACGCCGGGTCGCGATGCGGGCCGGTTGAGCCGGTGAGGCGAACCCGGCCGGGCAGCGCGACGGCCGCCGCCCGTCAGTGCGCGGCGGCCCACAGCCACACGCTGCAGGCCACGGCGACCGCGCCGTATACGGCATAAACGGGCACCTTGAAGCGCGTGAAGCACAGCGTCGCGAAGGCGCCCGTCAGCCAGTAAACCGGGTCGGCCGGTTCGCGATGCAGGATCTTGACGACGGCGACCACGAGAAAGCCCGTCGTCGCCGCGCGCAGCAGGCGCATCCCGTGCTCGAAGCGCGAATGGCGCTTGAGCCGGAGCAGGTGGTTCTGCGCGAACACGACGAGGCATCCCGACGGAATGAACAGCGCGGCGGTGGCGAGCAGCGCGCCGACCCAGCCGTCGGTCAGGTAGCCGAGAAACGGCACCACGTTCAGCAACGGCCCCGGCGCGACCGGCGACAGCGCGAACGCCAGCGTGAAGTCGTGATCGGAGATGCCGGTCGCCGGCGAGACGAACAGCGTCTTGAGCACCGGCAGCGCGGAGAAGCCGCCGCCGAACAGCGTCATGCCGGCGCCCGCGAGCCGCGGCCACAGCAATTGCGCCTGGTAATCGCCGGGCAACGGCACCGCGAACAGCAGCACCAGCACGCCGAGCAGCACGAGCAGGCTGCGGTCGCGCTTCGACAGCGTGAAATCGACCGCGTCGCGTTGCGGCGGCCCCGTCAGCCAGCCCGCTGCAAACGCGGCGAACAGAATCCCGACGAAAGCGGCCGGACTATGCGCGAAAGCGAGCAGAATCGTCGAGAGCGCGGCGATCGCCTGTTCGAGCCGCGTGCGCGCGAGCGAGCGCAACTGCTTGACCCACGTGACGCCGATCAGCGCGGCGAGCACCATCCCGAAGTGATTGATCAGCATCGGCGCGGCAAGCGAGCGCACGAGCGGCGTCTGATAGAAGATCGCGAACAGCGTCATCAGGATCGAGAACGGCAGCACGCTCGCCATGCCGGCGACCCATGCGCCGGCACGGCCGTGCAGCGTCTGCCCGACCTGCACGGCAACGTTGCAGCCGACGGGGCCCGGTACGAGCCACGCGAGCGCGACGAGATCGCCGAAAACGTGCGGCTCGATGCGCTGCAGCCGCTCCACGTAATGGCGTTCGAGTTGCGCCATCATCGAAAGCCCGCCCCACGAGACGGCCGAAATGCCGGCGACGACCTTGAACAAGGCCCACAGGGATGCGGGTGCCTCTTCGACACGCGTGGTCGCTTCGACTTCGACGGTTGTCATGATTGTGTGGTTGGCGCAGGGCCGGATCTCTCGCGTAGGGCCGTGCCGGCGGCCCGCCGACACGTCGGCCCTCCCGATTGTCCGCCGCGCATCATGACACTGCCATGCGCGAAAACACCAGTTAATGAACTAAACGATCGGATCGGAACACGAAACAATTGCGGCGGTGCGCAACGCGCGCCGCGGCAGCAGCGGTGCGGCTGTTCAGGCGCCGGTGCTGCCGGTCGCGCGATGCGCGACGACGTTCGGACGATCGCCGCGCACGCCGAAGCGTGCGATCAGCGCGGGAATCGCGTCGGCCGGCACCGGGCGCGAGAACAGGAAGCCCTGCGCCTCGATTTCGCCGAGCGCGGACAGCCACGTGATCTGCTCCTCGGTCTCCGTGCCCTCGACGACGACGGTCAGCCCGAGCGAGCGCGCGAGATGCACGATCGACGACACCATCACGCACACGCTGCGATCGTTCGGGATCGCCTGCACGAACGAGCGGTCGACCTTCAGCGTGTCGACGGAGAAGCGGTGCAGGTACGACAGCGACGAATAGCCGGTGCCGAAATCGTCCAGCGCGATCCGGATGCCGAGCTTTTTCAGCGCGACGATCTTTTCGGACACGAGCTCCGGATATTCCATCATCGCGGTTTCGGTGATCTCGATCTCGAGCCGGTTCGCGTCGATGCCGGTGTCCTGCAGCGCCTGCGAGATCGTCTCGATCAGGTCGCCGCGCCAGAACTGCACGGGCGAGATGTTGACCGCGAGCGTCAGCGTGTCGTGGCCTTCGTCGCGCCAGCGCGCGATCTGCTCGCACGCGGTGCGGATCACGAAGTCGCCGATCGGCACGATCAGGCCGGTCGATTCGGCGATCGAAATGAATTCGTTCGCGGAGATGACGCCGTGCTCGGGGTGATCCCAGCGTGCCAGCGCCTCGAAGCCGGTGATCGTACGGTGCGTGAGGTCGATCTTCGGCTGGTACGCGAGGAACAGCTGCCCCTCGGCGAGCGCGACGCGCAACTGCTGCTCCCAGCGCATCAGGTGGTCGGCGCGGTGCGACAGGTGCGGCGCATAGAACTGGTAGCAGTTCTTGCCGGCGTCCTTCGCGCTGTACATCGCGAGGTCGGCCTTTTTCAGCAGGTCGATCTCGCTTTCGTTCGCGACGGTGTGCAGCGCGATGCCGATGCTCGCATGCAGCACGAACGAGCTGCCGCGTACGTCGAACGGCTCGCTGAACATCCGGATGATCGCTTCCGCGAGCCGCACCGCGCGCCGCTCGACGTCGTCGCCCTTCATCACGACCACGAACTCGTCGCCGCCGATGCGCGCGAGCGAGCCTTCGTCGTCGACCGCGTCGGCGAGGCGCGATGCGGTCATCTGCAGCACGATGTCGCCGGCGTTGTGGCCGAGCGTGTCGTTGACGGTCTTGAACTTGTCGAGATCGATGAACAGCAGGCCGAGCCGCGACAGGCTCGCGGGCATCGACACGTCGTTGCGCAGCCCGCGCAGCGTCGCATAGCGGTTCGCGAGGCCGGTGAGCAGGTCGTATTCGGCGAGCTGCGTCATTTCGCGCTCGCGGCCGAGCAGCTTGCCGATCAGGCCCGTCGCGACGCCGAAGAACGCGAGCATCGCGAGCGTGATGAAGCTCGTCATCAGCAGGTAGACGTTGCGCGTGTGCGTGTAGTCCGCGAACTCTTCCGTCTGCGACAGCCCGACCATCACGGCGAGCGGGTAGCCGTCGAGGTGGCGGTACGACACGATGCGCGTCACGCCGTCGATCGGATCGATGATCGTGCCGGTCACCCGCTCCGCGATCGGGTAGACGCCCGAGGCCGAAAACGCGCCCGGCGCGTTGTTGACCGACCCCGTGCGCCGCGCGAGCACCGCGCCCGTGTCGGACACGACCGCGATCACGCCTTCCTTGCCGATGGCCGCGTTGTTGTAGAAATCGTTCGTGAAGTAGCTCGGGTCTTCCGACACCACGACGATGCCCGCGAAGCTGCCGTCCGGGTTGTTCAGGCGCCGCGTCATCTGCAGCGTCCAGTGGCTCGACACGCGGCCGAGCACCGGCTTGCTGATGAACAGGCGATCATCGTTGTGCGCGAGGTGGACCTTGAAGTGCTCGCGGTCGGACAGGTTGATCGGCTGCGGATGGAGTTCGGCGGTGTTCGCGAACAGGATGCCCTTCGCGTTGACGAGCGACACCTGGATCAGCGTGTCGCTCGGCACGACGCCTTTCTCGACGGCGCTCGCGAGATTGAAGCGCGCCGGCGATTTCTCGAATTCGAACTTGACGAAGCGGGTGATCTGGTCGACCTGGTGGATCGCCTTGACCGTATGCTGCTCGAGCGCGGACGACAGGATCGCCGCGGAGGCCGCCGCTTCCTTGTACGCGCTGTCCTTTTCAACGGACAGACGCGCGATGATCACGGCCCACAGCAGCGCGAGCGCCAGCATCCCGAGCAGCGGGATGGCAAACAGCGCACGCCGGCGCGATTTGCGCGGCGCGCGCAGCGGCCGGTTCGGCGGCGTGTGGTTGGACCGGGCGGAACTCATCGAAGAGGGCGGCGTCCTGCTCGCGTGCGCCATCCGTCTGGATGGCCGGCTATGGTTCGGATTGTCCCGACGTCTGTTCGTTCGCGGGACGCGCAACCATGGACAGACCTCCGAAACAACGGATTAGGCCCGATATTACTGGCTGGAACGTTTTTGCGATAGTTGGGTGAAGCGTAGGGCGCCGGACGAGCCGGCGCCATCGCACATCGCGAAATGTCAGTCGGGTGACCGAAACGTGCCGTCGACGACCGTGACGACGCGGCCGCCGATCCAGGTCGTGCCGTCTTCGTCGTAGCTGACGAAGATGCGGCCGTCGCGGCCGATCGCCGTGCCCTGGCGGGCCGTATACGACGGGCCGGGGCGGCGTGCCTGGCGCGTCAGCAGTCCGGCCAGCGCGGCGTTCGCGCTGCCGGTGACGGGGTCCTCGCCGGGCGTGCCGAACTGGCCGCCTGTCATCAGGCAGCGGATCTCGAACGTCGCGGGGCCGCCTTCGGCATGCGGCGCGTAGGCGGCGAGGCCGTCCACGCCGTAACGCCGGGTGAGCGCGGCCAGCGCGGCCGGATCGGGCGACAGGCCGATGCACGCATCGGCCGACTTCAGCCGCACGACCAGCCACGGCGCGCCGTTGTCGACCGCGCACGGCTCGGCATCGAGGTCGAGCGCGTCGCTGCGCAGCGCGGCGGCCAGTACCGCGTAGTCCGAACGGTCGAGCGGCGTGACGCGTGCCGGCGGCGCGGCGAACGCCCAGCCGTCGGCCTGCTCGCGCAGCGCGACCCGGCCGACTCCGCACTGCTGGATCAGCCGGCCCGGCGTGCGCGGCCGCGCGCCGCTTTCGAGGAACGCATGCGCGGTGCCGAGCGTCGGGTGACCGGCGAACGGCAGTTCGCCGCCCGTCGTGAAGATCCGCACGCGATAGTCGGCTTCCGGATCGGTGGGCGTGCAGAGAAACGTCGTTTCCGACAGGTTCGTCCAGCGGGCGATCTCGAGCATGGCGTCGTCGCCGAGCGAATCGGCGTCGAACACCACGGCAAGCGGATTGCCCTTGAACGGCGCCGACGTGAACACGTCGACCTGCTTGAAACGAACGAGACGGCCGGACATCGCGATGTGCCCGTTACGCGACTTCGGCGATCAGTTCGATCTCGACGCACGCGCCGAGCGGGATCTGCGCGACGCCGAATGCCGAGCGCGCATGCTTGCCCGCGTCGCCGAACACTTCCGCGATCAGCTCCGACGCGCCGTTCGTCACGACGTGCTGTTCGGTGAAGTCGAGCGTCGAGTTGACGAGGCTCATCAGCTTGACGATGCGCGTGACCTTGTTCAGGTCGCCGGTGTGCGCGTGCAGCGTCGCGAGCAGGTCGATCGCGATCGAGCGGGCGGCGGCCTTGCCGTCTTCCGTTTGCAGATCCGCGCCGAGCTTGCCGGCCCAGACCTTGCCGTCCTTCTTCGCGATGTGGCCGGACAGGTAGACCGTGTTGCCGCTTTGCGCGCTCATCACGTAGGCGGCAGCCGGGGCGCCGGCGGTCGGGAGTTCGATGCCGAGCGATTTCAGTTTGTCGTAGACGTTAGCCATGTGTTCGATTCCTCGTAGAGAGTCGTGACAGGAAAAAGGGGATCAGAGGCGCTCGCGCAGCAGCTTGCCGAGGCGCGCGACGCCTTCCTCGATCTTCTCGGGCGGCACCGTCACGAACGACAGGCGCAGCGTGTTCTGCTGCGCGTTCTCCGCGAAGAACGGCGCGCCCGGCACGAAGGCGACGTGGTTGTCGACGGCCGCGGCGAGCAGCTTCATGCTGTCGATCTGCGCGGGCAGGTTCACCCAGATGAACATCCCGCCTTCCGGGCGGTTCCACGTGACGCCTTCCGGCATGTGGCGCGCGAGCGCGCCGAGCATCGCGTCGCATTGCGCGCTGTAGAGCGCGCGGATCGTCGGGATGTGCTCGTCGAGGAAGCCGTCCTTGATCACTTCGTGCGCGATGCGCTGCGTGAGCGTCGGCGTGTGCAGGTCGGTGGCCTGCTTGGCCTGCACGAGCTTGAAGTGGAGTTCCTCGGGCGCGATGATGTAGCCGATCCGCAGGCCCGGCGCGAGCACCTTCGAGAACGTGCCGAGGTGCACGACGTGGTCGGGCGCCATCGACAGCATCGTCGGCAGCGGCTCGCCCTGGTAGTTCAGCGCGCCGTACGGATCGTCCTCGAGCACCGGGAACGGGCTCGTCTGCGCGAACGCGGCGAGCGCGCGGCGGCGCTCGACGGGCAGGCGGCGGCCGGTCGGGTTCTGGAAGTTCGGCTGCGCGTACAGCAGGCGCGCGCCTTGCGTGAGTCCGGGCGTGAGGCCTTCCGGCAGCAGGCCCTGCTCGTCGGTCGGCACCTGCACGTAGCGCGGCTCGTACAGCGAGAACGATTGCAGCGCGCCGAGGTAGGTCGGCGTTTCGACGAGGATCGGGCTGTTCGGGTCGATCAGCGCCTTGCCGAGCAGGTCGAGCGCCTGCTGCGAGCCGGTCGTGATCAGCACCTGCGACACGCGCACGCTGTAGCGCTCGGCGATCCATTCGCGCAGCGGCAGGTAGCCTTCGGTCGCGCTGTACTGGAGCGCGGCGGCCGGCGCGTCGCGCAGCACGCGGTCGGCGGCGGCGCGCATGCGTTCCGCCGGGAACGTCGCGGGGGCGGGCAGGCCGCCGGCGAACGAGATGACCTCGGGGCGTTCCGTGACCTTCAGGATCTCGCGGATCGCAGAGCTCGTCAGCTTGCGGGCGCGTTCGGAAAGCTGCCAGTGCGGCGGATGCAGGTCGCTCGGATTCATAGTCTCCTCGTTCGGATATCGTGGTCAGTCAAGAAAGGTCGTTCGGGCGAATCGCTTCGACGCCGCCGGGTGGGCGAGCGCGAACGCGATGAAGCCTTCGCGGCCGGGTGGGCAAACCGATCAGGCAAAACGTCCATTATGGCGCAGCTGTTCAGCCGGCGCGAGCGGGACGCGGGGCCGTGGCGACCGCCGAGCGGCGCCCGAGCACCACGGTCGCGATCACGGCGGCCGCGAACAGCCACGTCGACGACGTGACCGTTTCGCCGAACAGCAGCGCGGAAAAGGCGATCGTGAAGAAAATCTGCAGCAGTTGCACCTGGCCGACCCGCGCGATGCCGCCCATCGCGAGCCCCGCATACCACGCGAAAAAGCCGATGAATTGCGAAAAGAGGGTCACGTAGCCGAACGCGAGCCACGTGCGCAGCGCGAGCGGGCCCGGATGCGCGGCGTGCTGCATCCACGCGAGCCAGCCGACCGGCAGCACGAGGACCGGCGCCGACACGACGAGCGCCCAGCAGATCACCTGCCAGCCGCCGATCTGGCGCGCGAGGCGCGCGCCTTCCGCATAGCCGAGCGCGCCGATGCCGACCGCGACGAGCATCAGCGCGTCGCCGGCCTGCACGGTGCCGCCACCGTCGCGCAGCGCGAACGCGATCACGAGCGCGCTGCCGGCCACCGCGCTGGCCCAGAACGCCTTCGACGGCCGTTCGTGCGACAGCCAGGCCGCATACAGCGCGACGAACAGCGGCTGCAAGCCGTTGACCACCGCGCCGTGCGAGGCGGGCACCGATTTCATCGCCCAGGCCGAGAACACCGGATACGCGATGATCACGCCGGCCGACGTGATCGCGAGGCTTTTCAGTTGCGCGCGGCTCGGCAGCGGCTCGCGGCGCCACCACAGCAGCAGGCCGGCCGGCACGGCGGCGGCGAGCGCGCGGCCGAGCCCGTTGAGCAGCGGATTGAGCTCGGATACGACGATGCGCGTCATCGGCAGCGTCAGGCTGAAGATCATCACGCCGATGAGGCCGAGCAGCATGCCCCGGGTTTCGCGCGAATTCATGTCGTGGGTGTCTCCGTCGTGCAGGTCGTTGTCGTCGGGAAAGCGGCGGGGCGGTCAGCGCAGCGTGCGTGCGCCGTGCGGCGTGTCGAATTCGGCGGCCAGCGCCGGCGGACCGTCGGTCGATTCGAGGTCGAGCAGGTGCGCGGCGCCGAGCCAGTCGAGTTGCTCGCGGACCGTATCCGCGTGCGGGTGGACGCCCTTGAGCGCCTTCAGCGCGACGCCGTCGGCCGGCAGCGATTCGGCCGGATGACGCGGGCTGTCCCACTGGATCAGCGACGGCACGAGGCCGTCGCCGGCGCCTTGCCATGCGGGGAAGCTGCCGTCGTCGGGCACCGTGAGGCCCCAGCTCAGGTCGCCGCGCCGCATCGCGACGACGGGCGCGATGCGCGCCGGGTACTGGCGCTGCCACAACGCAAGCTGGCGCGGGCGGTCGACGCGCGCCACCCAGTGCGCGAGAAACGGGCCCTGCGCGAGCCGCGCCTGGAGCGCCGGATCGTCGAGCCCGAACAGCCGCGCGCGCGGCGGCTTCGTGCCGTCGTCCGGCGCGGGCGCATCGGGGTCGATCGCGATTACTTCGAGGTAGAGCCCGCCCCACGCGCCGAACAGCGCATTGTGGGTCCGCATCAGCGGATGGCGGCCGCCGCCGGCCGGCTCGATGCCGAGTGCGTCGGCGACATGGCGCACGCCTTCGTCGAGGGTGCGCGCGGCAATCACGAGATGGTCGAGTGTCAGGGAGCGGGCTGGCATGAGCGTCGGTCGGGAAGCGAAAGTGTCATGGTAGGCGGACGGCGGGCCGGGCGGCGCCGGACCGGCCGGCGCACCCGGCCGCGAAGCGGGCCGGCGGGCGCAGCGCCAGGTGCGGCGGGGCCGCAACGGCGGCCGCACGATCGCCATTCCGGTCAACTGTAATCGTCGCTACCGGCACAGTAACGGTACAATCGGCGCGATAGCCTTCGGTACAGTTGGAGCTGCCGCCCATGTCCACCGTCCCACTCGCCCAGATTCCCGCGCCGCACGACACGGCCACGCTCACGCTCGTCGACCAGCTGGTCCAGTGGGCGCGGCGGCGTATCGACGAACGCGTGTTCCGTCCCGGCATGCGCATGCCGTCGATCCGCAAGCTCGCGCTCGACAAGAGCGTGTCGCGCTTCACCGTCGTCGAGGCCTACGAGCGCCTCGTCGCGCAGGGTTACCTCGACTCGCGGCGCGGCTCCGGCTTCTACGTGCGCGAGCGCACGGGCGCCGGCCCGCAGCCGGCCGACAGCGTCGCGCGGGTGGCCGAGGCCGCGCCCGTGCACAACACGATCGACGTCGTCTGGCTGCTGCGCAACATGCTGCATACCGTCAGCCCGGAGAAGGGTCCCGGCCTCGGCTACCTGCCGGGGCGCTGGCTCGACGGCGAGCTGATCACCGGCGCGCTGCGCGCGCTCGGGCGCCAGTCGGGCGCGCAGATGCTCGGTTTCGGCACCGCGCAGGGTTTCCTGCCGCTGCGCCAGCAACTGCAGACGCGTCTCGCCGAAGTCGAGATCGGCGCGAAGCCCGAACAGATCGTGCTGGTGTCGGGCATCACGCAGGCGATCGACCTGATCTCGCGGATCTACATGCGCCCGGGCGATGCGGTGATCGTCGGCGATCCCGCGTGGTTCCAGATGTTCGGCCGTTTCGCGGCGCAGGGCGCGCAGCTCGTCGGGATGCCGTATACGCCCGACGGCCCCGACCTCGACGCGCTCGAAACCCTGGTGCAGATGTGGCGGCCGAAGATGCTCGTGATCAATTCGGTGCTGCAGAACCCGACCGGCACATCGCTGTCGGCCGCGCAGGCGTTCCGGATCCTCAAGCTCGCGGAGGCCTACGATTTCCTGGTCGTCGAGGACGACATATACGGCGACCTGTGCCCGCCCAGCTATCCGGCCACGCGCCTCGCGAGCCTCGACCAGCTGAAGCGCGTGATCTATCTCGGCAGCTATTCGAAGACACTCGCGGCGAACCTGCGGGTCGGCTACGTCGCGTGCGCGCCGGAAATCGCGAAAGCGATCACCGACCAGAAGATGCTGGTCGGGATGACCACGCCCGAGCTCAACGAGCGCGTGTTGTACAAGATCCTGACCGAAGGGCATTACCGGCGCCACGTCGAGCGGCTGCGCGCCCGGCTCGACGGCGTGCGCGACAAGACCGCGCGGATGCTCGAGCGCACCGGGCTCGGGCTCTTCACGATGCCCGCGGCCGGGATGTTCCTGTGGGCCGACACGGGCGTCGATTCGGACGCGCTCGCGGCGGTCGCGCACGAAGCCGGCTTCCTGCTGACGCCGGGCAGCTTGTTCTCGCCGCAGCAGTCGCCGTCCACGTGGATGCGCTTCAACGTCGCGAACTGCGGCGATCCGGCGCTGCCGGGGCTGCTGGCGAGCTATATCGACTCGGCGGTGCGGCGCGCGTCGTGACGCGGCGCGGCAAGGCCGGCTCTTGAAATTGTCCGAGCCGTCCCCAGATACGCGCGCAAACCGCCGGCGCCAGGCGGTCGTCCCACACGGGCCGTCCCACACGGGCCGTCCCGGACGCGCCGTCCCGGACGCGCCGTCTTTCGCGGGGCCGCCGGCATCGCGCGCCGGGCGCCGGCGTCACCCCTTTTCAGTTCTAGTAAGAGGAAACAGCATCCATGGCACACGAAACGATGAGCTTTCAGGCAGAGGTCAAGCAACTCCTCCACCTGATGATCCATTCGCTCTACAGCAACAAGGAAATCTTCCTGCGCGAACTGGTGTCGAACGCGTCCGACGCGGCCGACAAGCTGCGTTTCGAGGGGCTCGCGGACAACGCGTTGTACGAGAACGATCCGAACCTGCGCATCCGCATCGGCTACGACAAGGCCGCGCGCACGATCACGATCGACGACAACGGCATCGGCATGAGCCGCGACGAGGCGATCGCGAACCTCGGCACGATCGCGCGGTCGGGCACCAAGGAATTCTTCACGAAGCTGTCGGGCGACCAGCAGAAGGATGCGGCGCTGATCGGCCAGTTCGGCGTGGGCTTCTACTCGGGCTTCATCGTCGCCGACAAGATCACCGTCGAGACGCGCCGCGCGGGCCTGCCGGCGAACCAGGCCGTGCGCTGGGAAAGCGCCGGCGAGGGCGATTTCACGATCGACGCGATCGAGCGCGCGCAGCGCGGCACGACGATCACGCTGCACCTGCGCGAAGGCGAGGACGACCTGCTGTCGTCGCACCGCCTGAAGTCGATCATCCAGAAGTACTCCGACCACATCGCGCTGCCGATCCTGATGCGCAAGGAAGAGTGGGATCAGGAAAAGGGCGAGATGGTCCTGAAGGACGAGGACGAAACCGTCAACCAGGCGAGCGCGCTGTGGACGCGTTCGAAGAGCGACGTCACCGACGAGCAGTACACGCAGTTCTACCAGCACATCGCGCACGATCACCAGGATCCGCTCACGTGGACGCACAACCGCGTCGAGGGTCGCAGCGAATACACGCAGCTGCTGTTCGTGCCGGCGCACGCGCCGTTCGACCTGTGGAACCGCGACTATCGCGGCGGCCTGAAGCTGTACGTGAAGCGCGTATTCATCATGGACGACGCCGAGCAACTGCTGCCGCAATACCTGCGCTTCGTGAAGGGCGTGGTCGATTCGGCCGACCTGCCGCTGAACGTGTCGCGTGAAATCCTGCAGGAAAGCCGCGACGTGAAGGCGATCCGCGAGGGCGTGACCAAGCGCGCGCTGTCGATGCTCGAGGAACTCGCGAACGCGGAAGAGGATGCCGGCAAGGAGAAGTACAAGACGTTCTGGGGCGCGTTCGGCCAGGTGCTGAAGGAGGGCCTCGGCGAGGATCACGCGAACCGCGAGCGCATCGCGAAGCTGCTGCGCTTCGCGTCGACGCACGGCGACACCGACGCGCAGGACGTGTCGCTCGCCGACTACGTGTCGCGCATGAAGCCCGAGCAGAGCAAGATCTACTACGTGACCGCCGATACCTGGCAGGCCGCGAAGAACAGCCCGCATCTCGAAGTGTTCCGCAAGAAGGGTGTCGAGGTGCTGCTGCTGACCGACCGCGTCGACGAATGGATGCTTTCGTTCCTGCACGAATTCGACGGCAAGCCGCTCGCGAGCGTGGCCCGCGGCGATCTCGATCTCGGCGAGCTGAACGACGAGGAGAAGAAGGCGCAGGAGCAGGCCGGCGAGGCGATCAAGCCGGTCGTCGAGAAGATGAAGGAAGCGCTCGGCGACAAGGTGAAGGAAGTGCGCGTCACGTTCCGCCTGACCGATTCGCCGTCGTGCCTCGTCGCGGACGACAACGACATGAGCGGCTATCTGCAGCGGATGCTGAAGGCGGCCGGCCAGAACGCGCCGGCGATGCAGCCGATCCTCGAGATCAATCCCGAGCACGCGCTCGTGAAGCAGCTGAACGCCGACAGCGCCGATTTCGGCGACTGGTGCCATCTGCTGTTCGATCAGGCGCTGCTGGCCGAAGGCGGCATGCTCGACGACCCGGCGAGCTTCGTGAAGCGGACCAACGCGCTGCTGCTGTCGCGCGCCGCGTGAACGCGCGCATGCGATTCGACGGCGCCCAGGCCGGCTGGCGCGAGACGCCGCGGCCTGGCTGCACGCTCGACCAGCGCGACTGGCTGACGCGCGGCGGATCGCTGACCGCGCACCTCGCGCGGCTCGGCCGCGTGAACGTGCGCGTGACGCGCGAGGCCGTCGATTCGCCGTGGTTCGACGAGCCGGACGCGCTCGCCAGTTCGCCGCGCGCGCCGATGTGGGTGCGCGAGGTGATCCTGTCGGTCGACGGCACGCCGTACGTCGCCGCGCACAGCATTGCGCCGCTTGCGGCCAGCAAGGGGGTGTGGCAGGCCATGCGGCGGCTGCGCACACGGCCGCTCGCGGAGCTGCTGTACAGCGATCCGCAGGTCGAGCGCTCGGCGCTCGTGAGCCGGCGCGTGATCGCCGGTCATCCGCTGTATGCGCTCGCGAGCCATGCATTGCAGGGCGCGCGTGCGCCGCATGCGTTTGCCGCGCGCCGCTCGGTGTTCCAGCGTCACGGCAAGCCGCTGATGGTCACCGAGTGCATGCTGCCGGCGCTGTGGCGCCATCTCGCCGCGCACGGCGACGGGCCGCGGTCGGTCGGGCCGCACGGAGGCGCGTGATGCTGCAGGGCTTTCCGCCGGTCGTCGCGCCGCATACGCACACGATGATTCTCGGCAGCTTTCCGGGCGAGGCGTCGCTCGACGCCGCGCAGTACTACGCGCATCCGCGCAACCAGTTCTGGCGGCTGCTCGGCGCGGTGCTCGGCGAGCCGACGCTGCATGAACTGCCGTACGACGCGCGGCTCGCGCGCGTGCTGTCGCACGGCATCGGCATCTGGGATGTGCTCGATGCGTGCCATCGTCAGGGCAGTCTCGATTCCGCGATTCGCAATGCGAAGCCGAACGACTTCGCGTCGCTGCGCGAGCATGCGCCGTTGCTGAAGCGCGTGTGCTTCAACGGCAAGACGGCGGGGCGGTTCGCGGACGTGATCGGCCAGGCCGGATACGAGACGCTCGTGTTGCCGTCGTCGAGCCCGGCGAATGCGATGCTGTCGTTCGAGCAGAAGCTCGCGCAGTGGCGCGCGATCGCCGTTCGATAGCGTCGCGTCGGAGCGTCGCCGCGCTAGCCGGGCGACTGTCGTACGGCAACCGAGGTTCTCGCGTCAGCCGCGCGCGGATGCAAGGCGCGGTAGACGATCAGGATCAGCAAAATCGGCAACAGGACGGCGCCCGGTTGTCCCATCGCGGGCTTGAACACGAAGAAAAACGAGAGGCCCGGCAGGACCCACGCCAACGTCATGACCGCATGGTCCACCCGCCCGAGCGCGCGGGTTGCCCGGTCATACCTGCACATGTAAATGATCGCGAGCAGCAGCCACGCGAGATCGTAGTAGACGAGGTACGGCTGGGTCAGCAGCGTCGCAACGATCGCCGCCGCCGCGCACAGGTCGGCATGCTTCTTCCTCGCCCATAGACCCGCGGTCGCAACGACGGCCGGTATCGCGACGGCCGCCTGCACGGCAAAGGCGGTCGGCAGGCTGGCGCCCGACCGTCGCGACATCGCGAACGGCGTCGGCATCGCGTTCCAGATTCCGCCCGCGTTGTTCGCCAGGATCAAGTGGCTGAACCACGACAGCGTGTCGAAAAAACGCATCCACGGCGGCACGCCGAGCACCAGCGCGCTGACCGCGCAGAACAGCGCGGCCGTGACGGCCATCGCGCCAACCGCGCGGACATGTCCACCGCAGAGGAACAGCACCGGGAACAGGAGCGCGAGCTGCGGCTTGATGACGAGTAGGCCAGCGCATACGCCGGCGACGACCGGACGTCGTTCGAGCCATCCCAGTGCGCCGGCGGCGCACGCCAGGGTCAGCAATGAATTCTGGCCGCAGATCGTCGTGACCCAGATGCCGGGGAACGCGACGAGCGCGATCCACGGCAGCGGGCGATCCTTCATCGCGAGCGTGCACGCCGCCAGCGCGACAGCGATGCCGATGCCGACGAACAGGCCGTACGAAGCGGCGTAGGGCAGCAACGCCAGCGGATACACCAGCAACTGGAAGGTCGGGGGATAAACCCACGGCGCGGCGATCCGCGCGGGCGGCCAATCCGGCAGCAAGCGGGCTTCCGCCGCGAACATCTGACGAAGGTCGAAGGCAGCGAGCGGCCCGCTGTGGAGCGACACGAAGGACGCGCTCCAGAAAACCCGGAAGTCGATGCCGGGAGGCGGCACGCCGGGGAGATGCAGCACCCAGCACGAAAATGCCCAGATACCCAGCAACGCGAGCTGAAACAGCAGGATGGCCGCGCTGTACAGCACGAGCCGCTCTCGGGAGAGCCATCCCCGGCGATCTGGCGATGCGTGGTCCGTCGCAGTGTGCGTCATGGCCGCTATGAGCCTCCCCGAATGCCGTTTCAGTTTGGCATAGGTTCGGTCGACCGAACGGCCTTTTTATTGCAAGAAAGTAAATGACCGGTCACGTCTGCGAATCAGGCTGGCGGCGGGTTCGTGGATTTCGACGGTCGTCGTATCAGCAGTCGAATGGACTGGGACATCGGCACGTACCGGCCGCAGGCACGCATGGCGCCCGTCGCGCGCCGTTGCCGGCGACGCTCAATCGTCGTTGCCCCAGCGCCACCGCGGTCTCTCGCCCTTGATCCAGCACACCGCGGTGAGCAGGGCGACCAGCACCACGATGCACGCGCCGTACGCGACCGGCGAGCGTTGCGGCGGCAGCAGCCACGCGCTCGCGACGATCCCGAACGCGAACAGCAGCAGCACGACCCAGCCCTGCCACGCCACCGGCAATCCCCATCCCCAGCCGTAGCGCTTCGCTGGAAACCAGATCTTCCTGTCGTTCGAGGTCATGCGCGCTCCCGTGATCCGCAAGTGCAGCGTAGCGCCGACGTGATTCGGCGTCACGCAGGGCCGCGCGTTCGTCGCGGCCTCCGTCTCCCACCAATGCTATCCTCTCGTCCGCTCATCCAGCGTCACCCAGCGAGATTCAATCATCATGACCCGACTGATCAAGCGCGCGTCCGCCGAGGCGCGCGCGTTCAAGCAACGCAAGGCGTCCGCCTACAACGGCTCCGAAAAACTCCAGCCGCCGCGCGTGAAGCGCCGCCCGGACATCGACGAGCACGACGACGTGCCGGTGCTCGAAGCGCCGCGCAAGCCGCGCTTCGCGCCCGTTACGTTCTCCGAAGAAGGCGGCGTGCGCTTCCTGCACTTCGGCACCGAGTGGGTGCAGGGCGCGATGCGGATCTCGAAGCCGCTGCACATCGAGCTTGAATACGCGCAGCAGATGATGGCGTGGCTGCTGTTCCTCGAAACGCCCGAGCGGATCGTCCAGCTCGGGCTCGGCACCGGCGCGCTGACCAAGTTCTCGCACCGTTTCCTGCCGCACGCGAAGGTCGAGGCCGTCGAGCTGAACCCGGCCGTGATCGTCGCCGCGCGCACGATGTTCGCGCTGCCGCCCGACGACGCGCGCCTCGTCGTGCACGAAGCCGACGCCTGGGACTTCGTCAACGACCCGGCCAACCGCGGCACGACCGGCGCGATCCAGATCGACCTGTACGACGCGACCGCGCGCGGCCCCGTGCTCGACAGCGTCGCGTTCTACCGCGCGGTGCGCGGCTGCCTGGCCGATGCCGGCATCGCGACGATCAACCTGTTCGGCGATCATCCGAGCTTCGTGCGCAACATGAAGCACCTGAACGCGGCGTTCGATCACCGCGTGATCGCGCTGCCCGAAGTGCACGACGGCAACCGCATCGCGATCGCGTTTTCGGGCCCCGCGCTCGACGTGCCGTTCGCGCAGCTCGACGCCCGGGCGAAGCTGATCGAGGACACGCTGAAGCTGCCCGCGCGCAAGTGGGTGAAAGCTTTGAAAGCAACGACCGGCGCACGCGACACCGCGTTCGCGATCTGACGCCGGATGCACCGGCGGCAGGCCGGTGCAACCCGCGACAAGGGGCGGATCACCTCGGGTTCGCCCCTGCTTGACCGCGTGCTCGCGGCTCCTATACTGGCGCGAAGCCAGGGGAGCCGCAGCCTACCCGTTTTGCCGCTCCTCTCGGTGCCGTACCCGCTCAACAAGATCGATAACCGGGAAACAAGAGGAGACGTCATGGCTCACGATGCCGACGCCAACCGGGCCGCCAAGCGCTGGCTCTGGCTGCTGGTACTGCCGCTGATCGCGATGGTCTGGGTGCCGTCGTACAGCAAGATCGAACCGCAATGGCTCGGTTTTCCGTTTTTCTACTGGTACCAGTTGCTTTGGGTCTTCATCAGCGCGGTGATCACCGCGTTCGTGTATTTCAAGACCAAGAACGCGTGGAAGGCGAGCGGCACGCAAGGAGGTGCGCAATGAATCTCGGCGCGACCTTCGTCTTCGTCCTGCTGTTCATCGGCGTCACGATCCTCGGTTTCCTGGCCGCGAACTGGCGGCGCGGCGATCTCGCTCATCTCGACGAATGGGGCCTCGGCGGACGCCGCTTCGGCACGATCGTCACGTGGTTCCTGCTCGGCGGCGACCTCTATACGGCCTACACGTTCGTCGCGGTGCCCGCGCTCGTATTCGGCGCCGGCGCGATGGGCTTCTTCGCGCTGCCGTACACGATCCTGATCTATCCGTTCGCGTTCGTCGTGTTCCCGAAACTGTGGAGCATCGCGAAGCGGCACGGCTACGTGACGGCCGCCGATTTCGTCAACGCACGCTACGGCAGCCGGATGTTGGCGCTTGCGATCGCGGTGACGGGCATCGTCGCGACGATGCCGTACATCGCGCTGCAACTGGTCGGCATCGAGGTGGTGATCGGCGCGCTCGGCTTCGACACGACCGGGTTCGTCGGCGATCTGCCGCTGATCATCGCGTTCGCGATCCTCGCCGCGTACACGTACACGTCGGGGCTGCGTGCGCCCGCGATGATCGCGATCGTGAAGGACGTGCTGATCTACGTCACGATCGCGGCCGCGGTCATCGTGATCCCCGCGAAGCTCGGCGGCTTCGGGCACATCTTCTCCGCGGTGCCGCCCGCGAAGCTGCTGCTGAAGGCGCCGGACGCGACGAGCCTGAACGGCTACAGCGCGTACGCGACGCTCGCGATCGGCTCGGCGCTCGCGCTGTTCCTGTATCCGCACTCGGTCACGGCGATCCTGTCGTCGTCGTCGGGCAACTCGATCCGCCGCAACATGGCGATGCTGCCCGCGTACTCGTTCGTGCTCGGCCTGCTCGCGCTGCTCGGCTACATGGCGCTCGCCTCCGGCGTGAAGGACATGCCGCAGTACGCGCCGTACTTCAAGGCGTTCGGCCCGAACTTCGCGGTGCCCGCGCTGTTCCTCGAGTATTTCCCGTCGTGGTTCGTCGGCGTCGCGTTCGCGGCGATCGGCATCGGCGCGCTGGTGCCGGCGGCGATCATGTCGATCGCGGCCGCCAACCTGTACACGCGCAACATCCACCGCGAGTTCGTGAACCGCAACATGTCGCACGACCAGGAAACGCACGTCGCGAAGCTCGTGTCGCTGATCGTGAAGGTCGGCGCGGTGGCGTTCATCCTCGGGCTGCCGCTGACCTACGCGATCCAGCTGCAACTGCTCGGCGGGATCTGGATCATCCAGACGCTGCCGGCGATCGTGCTCGGCCTGTACACGCGCGTGCTCGACCATCGCGGCTTGCTGGCCGGCTGGGCGGCCGGCATCGTGTGCGGTACGTGGATGGCGATTTCGCTGAAGCTGGCCAGCTCGATCTTCACGATCCACCTGTTCGGTCTCGCGATCCCCGGTTATGCGGCCGTGTGGTCGCTGGTCGTGAACCTGGTGGTATCGGTGGCGGTGAGTGTGCTGGTGCGGGTGATGGGCATGGCGCATGCGGAGGATCGCACGCGGCCGGAGGATTATCTGGACGTCGTCGAGGGCTGATACGGCCGGTGCACGGCCGCTCGCCGCGCACGACGCATTACGTGGCTGCCCGGCAACGAAAACGCCCGCCACCGCAAGGTGGCGGGCGTTCGTTTTGCGTCAGCCCTGCGCGCGTTTCGCGAGATCCTCGCGCTGCGACAGGTCCTCGACGTTGACCATCCAGTGCACGCCGAAACGATCCTTCGCCATCCCGAAGCCGAGCGCCCAGAACGTCTTGCCGAACGGCATCGTCACTTCGCCGCCGTCGGCGAGCGCATTGAACAGCTTCTGGCCTTCGTCGACCGTCGCCGGGTTCAGCGACAGCGAATAGCCGGCGTGCGCGGCGCCCGCCGGCTGGCTGCAATCGCCGTCCGAGCACATGATCATCGAGTCGCCGATCGTGAAGCTCGCGTGCATGACCTTGTCGGCCATCTCCGGCGACATCGGGTAATCGGGATTCGGCGGGGCGTCCTTGAAGTGCATCTTGAACATCGTCTTCGCGCCGAGTGCCTTTTCGTAGAACTGAAGGGCTTCGTCGGCGCGACCGTAGAACGTCAGGTACGGTTGAACTTGCATCGTTGTCTCCTGGGATGAGCCGTGCCGGCGCGGCGGCGCTGGCACGGCGTCGTGCAAGACTGACTGGGGGGAAAGGGTGCATCGGGAGGCGGCCGTCGCACCCGTGACGTGGATTGTAGTGCGCGCGCTTGACGATGGAATGAAAAATAAAAACGGCCGCGAACATCACGTTCGCGACCGTGTGCAGCAAGTGCTGACGGCTGTTGTCAGTCTTGCTGACAGCCGCTGACGCGCGGCATGGCTCAGCGCAGCGCGTCGATCAGCTTCTCGAGCTTCACCGCGTCGGCGGCGAACACGCGGATGCCTTCGGCGAGCTTTTCGGTGGCCATCGCTTCGTCGTTCAGCTGGAAGCGGAACGACGCCTCGTCGATCGCGACGCGCTCGGCCGGCTTGTCCTGCAGCGTGTCGGGCGACAGCTTGCGCGCGACCGTGTCGTTGCTCTCCTGCAGCTTCTGCAGCAAATCGGGACTGATCGTCAGCAGGTCGCAGCCGGCGAGCTCGATGATCTGGCTGGTCGTGCGGAAGCTCGCGCCCATCACTTCGGTCTTGTAGCCGAAGGTCTTGTAGTACGTGTAGATGCGGCGCACCGATTGCACGCCCGGATCGTTCGCGCCGCCGTCCCGCGCTTCATTCCAGTCGGCGCCGGCCTGTTTCTTGTACCAGTCGTAGATGCGGCCGACGAACGGCGAGATCAGCTGCGCGCCGGCTTCCGCGCACGCGGCGGCCTGCACGAGCGAGAAAAGCAGGGTCATGTTGCACTTGATCCCTTCCTTCTGCAGCACCTCGGCCGCGCGGATGCCTTCCCACGTCGACGCAAGCTTGATCAGGATGCGTTCGCGGCCGACGCCGGCTGCTTCGTACAGCTTGATGAGCTCGCGACCCTTGTCGATCGAGCGCTGCGTGTCGAACGACAGGCGCGCGTCGACCTCGGTCGATACGCGGCCCGGGATCAGCTTCAGGATTTCGGTGCCGAATGCGATCAGCAGGCGGTCGATGATGAAATCGGTGCTTTCGTTGCGATGATCGCGGACGGTTTTCTCGAGGATCGGCTTGTACGCATCCTTCTGGACGGCCTTCAGGATCAGCGACGGATTCGTGGTCGCGTCCTGCGGCTTGTATTGCGCAAGCTGCTGGAAGTCGCCCGTGTCGGCGACGACGGTCGTGTACTGCTTCAGCTGGTCGAGTGCGGTAGTCATGGCGATTCGAAAGAAGCGCGCGGGGCGCCGGGTTCTCACGGGCCGCGCGAGCGCGGCGGCGAAGCGAAGCGGCGCCGGGCGCCGCCTCCGATCCATCATTTTAGGCCCGATTCGTGTCGAGCACGTTTTGGCGTGCCGGGGGCGCGCCGCGGCGGCCGGCGAGCCGCGTCACGCGGGGCGCCGCGCGTTCAGGATCACCTGCGTGACGACGCCCGCGACGAGCCCCCAGAACGCCGGGCCGATCGACAGCAGCGTGAGGCCCGACGCGGTCACCATGAACGTGACGAGCGCCGCTTCGCGCTGCTTCACGTCCTGCATCGCGTTCGCGAGCCCGCTCATGATCGAGCCGAACAGCGCGAGCGCCGCGACCGACACGACGAGCGCCTTCGGCAGCGCCGCGAACAGCGCGGCGATCGTCGCGCCGAAGATGCCGGCGATCAGGTAGAACGTGCCGCACCACACGGCGGCCGTGTAGCGCTTCGTGTGATCCTCGTGCGCTTCGGGGCCGGTGCAGATCGCGGCCGTGATCGCCGCGAGGTTCACGCCGTGCGAGCCGAACGGCGCGAGCAGCAGCGACGCGAGGCCGGTCGTCGCGATCAGCGGCGACGACGGCGTCGGATAGCCGTCCGCGCGCAGCACCGCGATGCCCGGCACGTTCTGCGACGCCATCGCGACCACGAACAGCGGAATGCCGATGCTGACGATCGACGCGATCGAGAACGCGGGCATCGTGAACACGGGTTGCGCGAGCGCGATGTGGAAGCGGCTGAAATCGAGCAGGCCGAGGCCGCCGGCCACGGCCGTGCCGACGATCAGCGTCGTCGGAATCACATAGCGCGGCGCGAGGCGCTTGACGATCAGGTAGGTGAAGAACATCGCGAGCACCAGCGCGGTCTGGAACTGCGCGGCGCGGAAGATCTCGATGCCGATCTCGAACAGGATGCCCGCGAGCAGCGCCGCCGCGATGCCGGCCGGAATGCGCTTCATCAGCGTGTCGAACAGCCCGCTCACGCCGACGGCCGTCAGCAGCAGCGCGCACACGACGAACGCGCCGATCGCCTCGGGGTAAGGCACACCGGGCAGCGACGCGATCAGCAGCGCGGCGCCGGGCGTCGACCATGCGACCACGACGGGCGCGCGATAGCGCAGCGACAGGCCGATGGTCGTCAGCGCCATGCCGATCGACAGCGCCCAGATCCACGACGAGATCTGCGCATCGGTGAGGTGGGCGGCGCGGCCGGCCTGGAACATCAGCACGAGCGAACTCGTGTAGCCGGTCATCATCGCGACGAAGCCGGCGACGAGCGCGGACACGGACGTATCGGCGAAAAAGCGGCGGCCGCCGGCGCGGCCGGCGCTCGCGGTGGGCGAAGGGTTCATGCAATCTCCGGGGCGGCCGCTCGGACGCGGCCTGTGTATCTGCGGGTGGGTGTCGTTACTTGCTGAGTGCGCGCATCGCGGTTTCGAGGCCCGCGAGCGTGAGCGGATACATGCGCTGGCCGAGCACGTCGCGAATGATCGCGATCGATTGCCGGTACTCCCATAGCCGCTCGGGCTCGGGGTTCAGCCAGGCATGATGGGGGAACTGGTCGGCGAGCCGGCGCAGCCACACGGCGCCGGCTTCCGGATTGTTGTATTCGACCGAGCCGCCGGGCTGCAGCACTTCGTACGGGCTCATCGTCGCGTCGCCGACGAAGATCAGCTTGTAGTCGGGCGTGAACTTGTGCAGCACGTCCCACGTCGCCGTGCGTTCCGCGTGGCGGCGGCGGTTGTTCTTCCACAGGTGGTCGTACACGCAGTTGTGGAAGTAGAAGAATTCGAGGTGCTTGAATTCGGCCTTCGCGGCCGAGAACAGCTCTTCGGTGCGCTTGATGTGGTCGTCCATCGAGCCGCCGACGTCGAGCAGCATCAGCACCTTCACGTTGTTGTGGCGCTCGGGCACCATCCGCAGGTCGAGCCAGCCTGCGTTCGCGGCCGTGCTGCGGATCGTGCCGGGCAGGTCGAGCTCCTCGGCGGCGCCTTCGCGCGCGAAGCGGCGCAGCCGCCGCAGCGCGACCTTGATGTTGCGCGTGCCGATCTCGACCGAATCGTCGTAGTCGCGGTACGCGCGCGCCTCCCACACCTTCACCGCGGTGCGGTTGCCGTTCGACGGGCCGCCGATGCGCACGCCTTCGGGGTTGTAGCCGCCGTGCCCGAACGGCGACGTGCCGCCCGTGCCGATCCACTTGTTGCCGCCTTCGTGGCGCTCCTTCTGCTCGTCGAGCAGCGCCTTCAGGCGCTCCATCAGCTTGTCGAGCCCGCCCATCGCGTCGATCTGCGCCTTCTCCTCCGGCGACAGCTCGCGCTCGAGGCGCTTCTCGAGCCAGTCGAGCGGGATGTCGAACGCCTCGGACGGCAGCGTGGACACACCGTGGAAATATGCGCCGAACGCCTGGTCGAACTTGTCGAAGTACTGTTCGTCCTTGACGAGCGTCATCCGCGCGAGGAAGTAGAACGCGTCGATCGACGGCGAGATCAGCCCGGCCTTCAGCGATTCGAGCAGCGTCAGGTATTCCTTCACCGAGACGGGCAGCTTGGCTGCGCGCAGCGCGTAGAAGAAATTGAGCAGCATGGCCGGGCCTTCGGGGTGGGGGAGTTACCGGTTGTGCCGGTTCATGTAGACGAGCCGTTCGAGCAGGCTCAGATCCTGCTCGTTCTTCAGCAGCGCGCCCGCGAGCGGCGGCACGATCTGCTTCGCGTCCGCGCCGCGCAGCGCGTCGGCCGGGATGTTCTCGGCGAGCAGCAGCTTCAGCCAGTCGAGCAGTTCGGACGTCGACGGCTTCTTCTTCAGGCCCGACACGCCGCGCAATTCGAAGAAACTCTCGAGCGCCGCGCGCAGCAGCTCCTCGCGGATGTCGGGGAAGTGCACCGCGACGATCTTCTGCATCGTCGACGGGTCCGGAAACTGGATGTAGTGGAAGAAGCAGCGGCGCAGGAACGCGTCGGGCAGCTCCTTCTCGTTGTTCGACGTGATGATGACGAGCGGACGGTGCTTCGCGCGCACCGTCTCGCGCGTCTCGTACACGTGGAATTCCATCCGGTCGAGCTCGCGCAGCAGGTCGTTCGGGAATTCGATGTCGGCCTTGTCGATCTCGTCGATCAGCAGCACGCTCGGGCGCTCGGCGTCGAACGCCTGCCACAGCACGCCCTTGACGATGTAGTTCGCGATGTCCTTCACGCGCGCGTCGCCGAGCTGCGAATCGCGCAGTCGCGACACGGCGTCGTATTCGTACAGGCCCTGCTGCGCCTTGGTGGTCGACTTGATGTGCCACTGCAACAGCGGCATGTCGAGCGCGGCGGCCACTTCCTCGGCGAGCATGGTCTTGCCGGTGCCGGGCTCGCCCTTGATCAGCAGCGGGCGTTGCAGCGTCAATGCGGCGTTGACCGCGAGCTTCAGATCGTCGGTGGCGACGTACTGCGAGGACCCTTCGAAACGCATGGCGGCGCTCTTCTTCATCGGGAAAAAAACCCAGTATAAGTCAGAAGGGCTGTCCGGTTGGGCCGCGCCCGCGTATCGTTGCGGGGCTGCGGCGGGGCGAACCGGGGCGCCGTATGGACGCGTTCCCCGCCGACGCGGTACAATCTGGCCGTTTTTTTTGGCCTGCGTGGCGATCCGATAAGCAAAACGGCGCGGGCCGTTGCCGCTTTGGCGCCAGTTTCCCCTCAAGCTAGGTTACAAGAGCTATGAACAAATTCGTCGGCAAACACGTCGTTGTCGCAGCGCTCGTGGCGCTCGCGGGCAGCGCGCAGGCGGCCGGTGTGGTCGGCAACCCGAAGGACGGGGCGAGCAAGGCCGCCATGTGCATCGGTTGCCACGGCATCCAGGACTACCGCGCGGCGTACCCGGAGGTCTACCGGGTGCCTGTCCTCGGCGGCCAGAACCAGCAATACCTCGAGAACGCGCTGAAGGCCTACCGCAAGAAGGATCGTCACTTCCCGTCGATGAATGCGATCGCCGGTTCGCTGACCGACCAGGACATCGCGGATCTGTCGGCGTACTACGCCGCGCAGAAGGCCGACACGAAGGACAATCCCTACAAGTAAAGCGCGCGCCGCCGATCTCTCCGGCGGGACAGGAGCATTCATGAACAACGCATTCAAGACGGCGGCGGTTGCACTGGCGGCCGGCCTCGCGATCGGTACCGCGCACGCCGCGGACATCTCGAAGGGCAAGGAACTGGTCGAGTCGCACAATTGCGCGGCCTGCCACGGCGCGCAGCTGAACAAGCCGATCAACGCGGAGTACCCGCGCCTCGCCGGCCAGCACGCCGACTACCTCGTGTGGGCGATGCGCCAGTACCAGATGGGGCTGACGAATCCGCTGCTCGGTCGCAACAACGCGATCATGCAGGCGCAGGTACAGAACCTGTCGGTCAGCGACATGAAGGACATCGCGTCCTACATCGAGTCGCTGAAGGAAACCGACCTCGTGTTCAAGAAGTAAGCGCGACGGGCCTCGCGGGCTCACGCAGCAAGAATGCCCCGCCTCGGCGGGGTATTTTTTTGTCCGCGGTCCGGTGCGGGCCGATGTGCCGGCCTCGGGGCGTCAGTCGCGCGACGCGCGGCGCAGGATGCGCTGCAGGTACGCGTCGGTATCGGGCGGCGTGTTGGTGCGCTGCGCTTCCCAGATCGTCTCGCCGAGGCATTCCATGATCGCGTGCTGCGCGTCGTGGGTCGAGTCGAGCTTCGCGGCCAGCTTGTCGTGCGCGGCGCGGATGCCGGGCGGCTGGTCGATCGACAGCTGTTCGCTGATCGCGAGGTGCATCGACAGGTGCAGGAACGGATTGGTCCGGCCTTCCTCGGGCGTGTAGTTGCGCGCCGCCGCGCCGTCGGCGTCGGCCAGTTCGTCGTGGTATTCGGGATGCTCGACGATCCAGTCGGCGGCAATCGCTTCCAGCGGCGTCAGGATCTCGCCCGCGCGCTGCTTGCGCCAGGTCTCGGTGAAAAAGCGACGCACGTCGTCGCGGCTTGGATTGAACATGGTGGGGAAACGTCGTGATTCGGGCGGCTCATGCCGCGTCGGGCATTGTACGCCGGAGCGGCGCACGGCGCTGGCGGCGGCCCCGGCAGCGGTCGAGGCGGTGTTGCGCCCGCCCGCCGCGGAACGGGTAAGCGCGGGTAGGCTCGCCGCCGCCGCGCCGCTACACTCCGACGATTCCCGTCACGGCGCGTTGCCGCCCGTTTCGTCATGACCGCCACCGTCCGCCCATCGTCCGCGGCCCTGCAGGGCGCGCTCTACGTCGCGTTGTCCGCCGCCGCGTTCGGCGCGATGGCGATTTTCGGCCGCTATGCGTATGCGGCCGGCGTCGACGTGCTCGGGCTGCTGATCGTGCGCTTCGCGATTGGCGGCGCGGTGCTCGCCGCGATCGCACGGCAGCGCCGCGTCGCGTGGCCGCGCGGGCGCGCGCTCGCGCCGCTGGTGACGATGGGCGCGCTCGGCTACGTCGGGCAGTCGTTCTGCTATTTCAGCGCGCTGCAGCACGCGCAGGCGAGCCTCGTCGCGCTGCTGCTGTACCTCTATCCGGCGTTCGTCACGCTGCTGGCCGCGTGGTGGCTCGGCGAGCGCCTGACGCGCGCGAAGGCCGTCGCGCTGGTGCTGTGCGTCGCGGGTTCGGCGCTGATGGTCGGCGGCGGGCACGGCGAGCCGCTCGGGATCGCGCTCGCGCTGGCCGCCGCGGTGATCTACTCGCTGTACATCGTCGGCGGCACGAAGGCGACGCGCGGCGTCGATCCGCTCGCGACCACCGCGATCATCTGCCTGTCGGCCAGCGCGACGCTCGTCGCGATCGCCGTCGTGCGAACGGCGGCGTTCGGCGCGCCGCCGCGCTGGCCGGCGACGGCCGGCGGCTGGGCGTCGATGCTCGCGATCGCGCTGATATCGACGGTCGCGGCGATGCTCGCGTTCTTCGCCGGGCTCGCGCGGCTCGGGGCCGCGCGCACGTCGATGCTGTCGACGCTCGAGCCGGTCGTGACGGTCGCGCTCGCGGCGCTGCTGTTCGGGGAGGCATTGTCGCCGCTGCAATGGGCGGGCGGCGTCGCGATTCTGGCGGCCGTGCTGGCGCTCGTGCGCGCGGGCGGCGCGGCGGCCGACGACGCGACGGCGACGTCCAACGCGTAGTCGGGAAAGGGGGCGGGGACTGCGACGGCCCGCGGCGCGGGCCCGTCGTACCGGACGCTTATTCGTTGGGCGGCGGCGTCTTCGGCCGGAATTCGCACAGCGGCTCGATCGCGCAGTGCCAGCATTCGGGCCGCCGTGCCTTGCACACGTAGCGCCCGTGCAGGATCAGCCAGTGATGCGCGTCCTGCAGGAATTCCTTCGGCGTGAACTTCTCGAGCGCGGCCTCGACGGCCCGCACGTCCTTGCCCGGCGCGAGCCCGGTGCGATTCGCGACGCGGAAGATATGCGTGTCGACCGCGATCGTCGGCTGGCCGAACGCGGTGTTCAGCACGACGTTCGCCGTCTTGCGGCCGACGCCCGGCAGGCCTTCGAGCGCTTCGCGATCGGCCGGCACCTCGCCGTCGTAACGCTCGAGCAGGATCCGGCACGTCGCGACCACGTTCTTCGCCTTGGTGCGATAGAGGCCGATCGTCTTGATGTACTCGGTGACGCCTTCCTCGCCAAGCGCGACGATTTGTCGCGGGGTGTTCGCGACCGGAAACATTTTCCGCATTGCCTTGTTGACCGACACGTCGGTCGCCTGCGCGGACAGCATCACGGCGATCAGCAGCTCGAACGGCGTCGAATATTCGAGCTCGGTGGTCGGATGCGGATTGAGGCTCTGCAGCGTTTCGTAGATCGCGCGTCGTTTGCTGGCGTTCATGGAGCGTTCTGGTCGGGCGGCGCGGACGGGCCGTCCGGATCGTCGTTGCCTGCGTCGTTGTCGTTGCTGCCCGATGCCGCTTCGGCGTCGCGCTGCGCCTGCTGTTCGGCGAGCCGCTTGCGGCGGGCCTCGGCCGCGTCGATCTGCGCCTGGACGGCCGCGCTCACGCCTTCGGTGTTCTTCGGCCCGGCGCCTTGCCCGGACAGTTCTTCCTTCTTCTTGCGCGCGCGTTCGAGCGCGGCGGCGATGATCGCGCGTTTCTTCGCTTCGGCGTCGTCGTCGGCCGGTGCGGCGGCTGGCGCGCCGGGCTGTGCGGCGGTGGGCTCCGCGGCCGGCTTCGTGGCGCTGGCCGCGCGGCGTGCGGCGGCGCGCGCTTCGGCGGCCTCGCGCTCGCGGCGCTGGCGTGCGAGCCGCAGGTCGTGACGTTCGCGTGCGGCGTCGGCCTGTTCCTGCGACCACGCCTCCCAGCCCGTGCGATCGCCGGTCACCGGCAGCATTGCGATGCAGTCGACCGGGCACGGCGGCACGCACAGGTCGCAGCCCGTGCACAGCGACGCGACGATCGTGTGCATCTGCTTCGGCGCGCCGACGATCGCGTCGACCGGGCACGCCTGCATGCACAGCGTGCAGCCGATGCACAGGTTTTCGTCGATGAACGCGATCGCGCGCGGATGCTCGGTGCCGTTGACCGGGTTCAGCGGAATCACCGGCTTGCCGAGCAGGTTCGCGAGGCGCGCGATGCCTTCGGCGCCGCCGGGCGGGCACTGGTTGTAGTTCGCGTCGCCGGCGGCGATCGCCTCGGCGTACGGGCGACAGCCGTTATAGCCGCACTTCGTGCATTGCGTCTGGGGCAGCAGATCTTCGATGCGATCCGCGAGTGTTTTGGAGTCGGTCACGGTAACAGCGGGCGCAACGGCGCCGAATGGCTCTCGGCCGCGTCGGGCGCGGCCGGAAAGGTTTGCCAAAGCTCGATTATCGCCGATTTCCCGCATTGCGCTGGACGCCGTCTATGCGCATAATCGAACCGCTTTTTTGCAGGGGCTCAGCAGGAGGGCGGCCGTCCGCGGCGCGCCCGTTCCAGGGCGGCCGGCGCCGAGGCGGTGGGGGTGCCGGTCCGGATCAAGCGGCTCACATAGCAAAACGCCACCATGAATCAGCCAAAAATCAAAAGAGATCCTGAAGGTACGCGCCGCCGCATCCTGATGGCGGCAGCCGAAGAGTTCGCGAATGGAGGGCTGTTCGGCGCGCGCGTCGATCAGATCGCGCGCCGGGCCGAAACCAACGAGCGCATGCTCTATTACTACTTCGGCAGCAAGGAGCAGCTCTTCACGGCGGTGCTCGAACACGCGTTTTCCGCGCTGACCGAGGCCGAGCGCGTGCTCGATCTCGATGGCGTCGCGCCGGTCGAAGCCGTCACGCGGCTCGCGCATTTCGTTTGGGACTACTACCGCGACCATCCGGAACTGCTCCGGCTCATCAACAACGAGAATCTGCACGAAGCCCGCTATCTGCACAAGTCGACGCGGATCCGCGAGATGATGTCGCCGATCGTCGCGAAGCTCGGCAACGTGCTGATGCGCGGCCAGAAGGCCGGGCTGTTTCGCAACGACGTCGATCCGCTGCGCTTCTACGTGACGCTGTCGGGGCTCGGCTACTACATCGTCTCGAACCGCTTCACGCTCGCCGCGACGCTCGGCCGCGACTTCACCGACACCGACGAACGCGCGGAGATGGTCCGGATGAACACCGAGGTGCTGCTCGCGTATCTGCTGCGGCGCTGACGCAACGAACGGACGAGCCGGCGAGCCGCCCGCTCGTCGTCGCCGCATGAAAAAACGCCGCCGTGCGCAAGCAACGGCGGCGTTTTTGCGTCGGAGGGCGGCGTGTCAGGCGGCCTTGCGGGCACGCACGGGTTTTGCGCGCGGGCTGCTTGCCGCGCGTTTCGCGGCGGGCGCGGCCTTTGCGGCGGGTGTCCTCGCGGGCGCGACCGTCACGGCCGGCGCCTTCGCGCGCGTACGCTTCGCGGCGGTGGCGCGCGCCGTCGTCTCCGGCTCCGGTTTTGCGGCCGGCACGACGCCGATCGCGGTGGCATCCTGCGCATCGGCGGGCAACTTCGTCGCGCCGTTCTTCGGCTCCGGCGCATGCTCGCGGATGAAGTCGCGCAGTTGCGGATAGATGATCGTGCGCCAGCGGCGGCCCGAGAAGATCCCGTAGTGACCGCACTTCTCGGCGGTCAGGCTGCGGCGATCGTCTTGCGGAATGCCCGTGCACAGCTCGTGCGCGACGTGGGTCTGACCGCTGCCCGAGATGTCGTCGAGTTCGCCTTCGATCGTCATCAGCGCGGTGTGCTTGATGTCCTGCGGCCGCACGCGCTCGCCTTCGACGTCCCACGTGCCTTCCGCCAGCCGGAATTCCTGGAACACGACGCGAATGGTTTCGAGGTAATACTCGGCGGCCATGTCGAGCACCGCGTTGTACTCGTCGTAGAAGCGGCGGTGCGCTTCGGCATCGTCCTCGTCGCCGCGCAGCAGGCTCTGGTAGAAATCCCAGTGCGATTGCGCGTGCCGCTCCGGGTTCATCGCGACGAAGCCCGTGTGCTGCAGGAAGCCCGGATACACCTGGCGGCCTTCGCCCGGATAGTTCGCGGGCACCGTGTGGATCACGTTGTTCTCGAACCACGCGGTCGAGTGCTGCGTGGCGAGCGAATTCACGGAAGTCGGGCTGCGGCGCGCATCGATCGGGCCGCCCATCATCGTCATCGTGAGCGGGGTGTCCTCGCCGCGGCTCGCCATCAGCGAAATCGCCGCGAGCACTGGCACCGTCGGCTGACATACCGAGATCACGTGCAGGTTGCGCGCGCCGATGTGGCGGATGAATTCCTGGATGTACGCGATGTAGTCGTGCAGGTGGAACGGGCCGACCTCGACGGGCACCATGCGCGCGTCGATCCAGTCGGTGATGTAAACCTTGTGATCCTGCAGCAGCGTGCGCACGGTGTCGCGCAGCAGCGTCGAATGGTGGCCCGACAGCGGCGCGCAGACCAGCACGACCGGCTCGTCCTTCAGTTGCGTGACGGCGTCGGCGTCGTCCGAATAGCGCTTGAAGCGCAGCAGCCGGCAGAACGGCTTCTCGATGATCGTCTGCTCGACGATCGGAATGTTGTGGCCGTCCTTGACGATCTGATGAATGTTGAATTCCGGCTTTTCGTAATCCTTGCCGAGCCGATACATCAGCTCATAGGCGGCTGCCATCCGCGGGGCGCCGGGCATCAGCGAGAACGGACTGGACGGATTCGCGAACGACTTCGAGGCGGCCTGGGCCCAGGCCGTGAGGGGGCTCAGCATGGCCCGCTGGAATTCGTGCAGTTGGTAAAGCATGCAGGCTACTCCCGCGTGGGGGACGGTGCGCAAGGGCGGCGTGAGGCGTCGCGGCGTGCCGTGTGGGTCAGCGACCGGCCATGTTGCATTGCAGCCGGACAATCGCGTCGATCATATCGGACAACGATCGGTGGTGCAATGCAACATTTCCCCGGGTTTTCATCAAAGTGTTGCGATTTGACGATCTCTGACCAAGGCCGCGGCGGCAGCGTTCAGCGGCCGGTGGCCACGGCCGGCGCGGGCTGGCCGGCCGCGCGCGCCATCGCGTCTTCGTGGTGCATCAGGTTCATCGCGGTGTGCACGAGCGCCACGTGCGAGAACGCCTGCGGGAAGTTGCCGACGAGCCGCCCGGCGACCGGGTCGTATTCCTCGGCGAGCAGCCCGAGGTCGTTCGACAGCGCGAGCAGGCGGCTGAAGAGCCGATGCGCGTCGTCGATCCGGCCGAGCAGCGCGTAGCTGTCGACCAGCCAGAAGCTGCATGCGAGAAACGTGCCTTCGCCCGGCGGCAGGCCGTCGTCGTATTCGGTCGTGCGGTAGCGCATCACGAGCCCGTCGTGCAGCAATTCCCGTTCGATCGCGTCGACCGTGCCGACGATGCGCGGGTCTTCCGGCGGCAGGAAGCCGAGCTGCGGCAGCAGCAGCACGCTCGCGTCGAGCTCGTCGCTGCCGTAGCTTTGCGCGAATGCCTGCTTGCCTTCGTGCCACGCATTGGCGCAGACGTCCGCATGGATCCGCTCGCGCAGCGCGCGCCAGCGGTCGAGCGAGCCGGGCAGCCGGAACATTTCCGCCGACTTGATCGCACGGTCGAACGCGACCCACGCCATCACCTTCGAGAACGTGAAATGGCGCCGGCCGCCGCGCGTTTCCCAGATCCCTTCGTCGGGCTCCTGCCAGATCTTTTCCAGATGGTCGAGCAGCGCGCACTGCACGGACCAGACCGTGTCGTCGGCCTGCAGGCCGCCCACGCGCGCGAGGTGCAGCGCGGCCATCACCTCGCCGAACACGTCGAGCTGGAGCTGGTTCGCGGCGCCGTTGCCGACGCGCACCGGCAGCGAGTCCTGGTAGCCGGGCAGCCAGTCGAGCTCCATTTCCGGCAGCCGGCGCTCGCCGGCGATTCCGTACATGATCTGGATCTGCTCGGGCGAGCCGGCCATCACGCGGCCGAGCCACGTGCGCCACGCACGCGCCTCGTCGTAGTAGCCGCCGCGCATCAGCGCGAGCAGTGTGATCGTCGCGTCGCGCAGCCAGCAGTAGCGGTAGTCCCAGTTGCGGTTGCCGCCGATCTTCTCCGGCAGCGACGTGGTCGGCGCGGCGACGATGCCGCCGGTCGGCTCGTACGCGAGCGCCTTCAGCGTGATCAGCGAGCGGCGCACGGCGGCCGCGTAGCGGCCCTGCACCTGACAGCGGCCCGACCATTCGAGCCAGTAGTTTTCGGTGCGCGCGAGCATCGACAGCGGATCGCGCGCGGGCGGCAGCCGCATGTGCGACGCCGCGTAGCCGAGCGAGAACGGCACGCGCTCGTCGGCGCCGACCGTGAATTCCGCGAGCGTATGGAGGTTCTTGCCGGTGAGCGGCACCGGCGTGCGCAGTACGACGGTGTCGGGCCCGGCGATGGCCTTCATGCCGTCCTCGCGGGTCAGTTGCGTGACCCACGGAATCGAGAAACCGTAGTCGAAGCGCAACACGAGCTCCATACGCATCTTCATCGTGCCGTGGCGGCCGACGACGATCCGCACCAGCTCGGACCAGCCGTTGCCGGGCGGCATGAAGTCGATCACGGTGACGGCGCCGTCCGCGCTTTCGTAATCGGTTTCGAGAATCAGCGTGTCGCCGCGATAGCGGCGGGTCGTGTGCGTGATCGCGGCGTCGGCGGCCGGAGCAAGCAGCCAGCGGCCGTGCTCGGGCGTGCCGAGCAGCGCCGCGAAGCAGGCGCCCGAATCGAAGCGGGGCCAGCACAGCCAGTCGACGGAGCCGTCTTTTGCGATCAGCGCGGCCGTATGGCCATCGCCGACGAGGGCGTAGTCTTCGATCAGGGCGGGCATGGGCAGGCGATCCTTGGGTATTCGAGTTCACAATGCGGACGTCGGCGGCCCGGACTTCACGCCCGGGCGCCGCGCCCCGTATACTCGGCCGGGCGGCGGAGCGCATGAACGGCCGGCGTTTCGTCCTATCTCAACACTTGAAGCGACTCGATGCAAGGAGGATTCAATGCCCAACCGTTTACGCGAGCATGACGCACGCGCTTCGACACGAGGGTTCCCGCTTAGGCTCGCTCACTGGATGAAAGGTTTCGCGATCGTGCTTTCCCTGTCCGCGACCCACGCGTTTGCACAGCAATCGTCCGCCCCGGCCGACGGCGTCTACAACCTGCTCGTCGGCACCTATACGGGCGGCGGCAGCGACGGGATCTACGTTTACCGCTTCGATACCAAGACCGGCGGCGTCGCGCCGGTATCGTCGGCGAAGACCGAAAATCCGTCGTATCTGTTGCCGAGCCGCGACGGTCGCACCGTCTACGCGGTCAACGAACTGCCCGGCGACAACGGCCCGGCGACGCAGCGCGGCGGCGTGAGCGCATTCCGCTTCGACGCGAAGACGGGCGCGCTGAGCTTCATCGACCGCGTATCGTCCGAAGGGAACGATCCTTGCTATCTCGCGCTGTCGCCGGACGGCAAGTACCTCGTGACGGCCAACTACTCGGTCGCGGCCGATCCGGGCGGCAGCTTCGCGGTGTTCCCGCTGCGCGACGACGGCGCGGTCGGCCAGGCCGTGCTGACGGTTCACCACGAAGGCACCGGGCCCGTGAAGGGCCGCCAGGACGGCGCGCACGTGCATTCGACGGTGTTTTCGCCGGACGGCCGCTACCTGTTCGTGCAGGATCTCGGCGCGGACAAGATCTACGGCTACCGCTACACGGTGGACGGCAGCCGCGGGCTGATCAGCCCGACCGAGGCGCGCTACACGCCGGTGAAGGCCGGCTCGGGCCCGCGCCACATGGTGTTCAGCGCCGACGGCCGGTTCGCGTACGTGACGAGCGAGCTGAACGCATCGGTCGAGGTGTTCGGCTACCACGACGGCAAGCTGACGCCGATCGAGACGCTGCCGATGACGGCGCCGGGCTTCAAGGGCAAGGTCGGCGGCGGCGCGATCCACCTGTCGCCGGACGGCCGCTTCCTGTACGCGAGCAACCGCGGCGACGCGAACGACCTCGTGATCTACGCGGTGAACAAGGCCGACGGCCGGTTGAAGCACGTCGGTCGCCAGTCGAGCCTCGGCAAGACGCCGCGCGAATTCCTGATCGATCCGACCGGCAAGTGGCTGATCGTCGGCAACCAGGACAGCGACACGTTCTACGTGTTCAGCCGCGATGTCGAAACCGGGCAACTCGGCGCGAATCCGCAGAAGGTCGCGGTCGGCAAGCCGGTCGACTTCAAGCTGGTGCCGGTGCAGTAAATGCAAAAGGCGCTGCCGAGGCAGCGCCTTTTTGTGCGGGGCGGCCGGTTGTGTGGCTCGCCCGGATCGACGATTCGCGGCCGCCGGCCTGCCGGCTTCAGTCGGCCGCGGCCGGCACGAGTACCTCGCGGCTGCCGTTGATGCCCATCGCCGACACGAGGCCGGCCGCTTCCATCTGCTCGACGAGGCGCGCCGCGCGGTTGTAGCCGATGCGCAACTGCCGCTGCACCGACGAGATCGACGCGCGCCGCGTGCGCACGACGAATGCGACCGCTTCGTCGTACAGCGGATCGGCTTCCGCGTCCGGCGCGTCGCCGAACAGGTCCTGCGTCGCGCCGTCGGCGGCCGGGCCGTCGAGGATGCCTTCCTCGTACTGCGGCTCGCCGAACTGCTTCAGGTACTCGACGATCCGGTGCACTTCCTCGTCGGCGACGAACGCGCCGTGCACGCGCTGCGGATAGCCGGTGCCGGGCGGCAGGAACAGCATGTCGCCCATCCCGAGCAGCGACTCCGCACCCATCTGGTCGAGGATCGTGCGCGAGTCGATCTTCGACGACACCTGGAACGCGACGCGCGTCGGGATGTTCGCCTTGATGAGGCCCGTGATCACGTCGACGGACGGCCGCTGGGTCGCGAGGATCAGGTGGATGCCGGCCGCGCGCGCCTTCTGCGCGAGGCGGGCGATCAGCTCCTCGATCTTCTTGCCGGCCACCATCATCAGGTCGGCCAGCTCGTCGATCACGACGACGATCAGCGGCAGCTTCGACAGCGGCTCCGGATCGTCGGGCGTCAGCGAGAACGGGTTGCCGATCTTCTTTTCCTTCGCTTCCGCGTCGCGGATCTTCTGGTTGAAGCCCGCGAGGTTGCGCACGCCGACGGCCGACATCAGCCGGTAGCGCTTCTCCATTTCGCCGACGCACCAGTTCAGCGCGTTGGCCGCGAGCTTCATGTCGGTGACGACCGGCGCGAGCAGGTGCGGGATGCCTTCGTAGACCGACAACTCCAGCATCTTCGGGTCGATCATGATGAGCCGCACGTCTTCCGGCGTCGCCTTGTACAGCAGCGACAGGATCATCGCGTTGATCGCGACCGACTTGCCCGAACCGGTTGTACCGGCAACGAGCATGTGCGGCGCCTTCGCGAGGTCGGTGACGACCGGATGGCCGGTGATGTCCTTGCCCATCGCGATCGTCAGTTGCGACGGCGAATGCTGATATTCGCGTGCGGCAAGAATTTCCGACAGGCGGATCATCTGACGCTTCGCGTTCGGCAGTTCGAGGCCCATGCAGGTCTTGCCGGGAATCGTCTCGACGACGCGGATCGACGTGAGGCCGAGGCCGCGCGACAGATCCTTCATCAGGCCGACGATCTGGCTGCCGCGCACGCCGAGCGCGGGTTCGATCTCGAAGCGCGTGATCACGGGGCCGGCCGATGCACCGACCACCGTCACCGGCACCTTGAATTCCTGCAGCCGCTGCTCGATCACCTGCGCGGTTTGCGCGAGGTGTTCCTCGGTGATCGTTTCGATGTCGTCGGATGCCGGTTCGAGCAGGTCGAGCGTCGGCAGTTCGACGCTGAACGACGCGGGTGCGTGGAATTCGAACGCGTTCGGGCGCGGCTGACGGACGGGGGTGTCGGCCGGGGGCGGTTCGGTTGCGTCGGTGGCCTCGGTTGCATGGGCCGCGGGTGCGCCGATTGGCGGGATCACGGTCGGCGGCGCCGAACTGACGGCTGCCGGCGTGGCCGGGAGGTTCGTGCCGGGGACGATTGCTGCCGGCGGTGCCGCGGTCGGCGTCGCGGTCACGTCATGCGACATGGTCCAGCCTGCCGACGAAGCGGCAGGGGCGGGCGATGTCGTGAACGTCTGGGTTGCGGCTGCGGCTGAAGGCGCACCCGCGGGCGGGTGGGCCGGAGTGGCGGCGGCCGTGGTGGCCGGAGCGAGCGCGCTGAAGGACGCCGACGTCGTGGTGGACGCGGTGGGCGACACCGGCAAGCTGATTGGCGGCTGCGGGGTGACTGCGCCGGATGAGCCGGATGTAGCGAAGGTCGTGGTCGTTGTACCGGTCGACGTGGTCGCCGTGCTGGCGGGAAGCGTCGATGCAGGCGCGGAAGACGGTGCAGCGTTCGGCGCGGACGTGAAAGTCGCGGGCGTCGCGATGGCGGGCGCCGATGTGTCCGGCGTCGGCGCGATCGAACCGAACGTCGAACCCGACGCACCGGTCGTCGATGCCGTCACGACGGGCGCGGCGGTCGATGCGGGCGTCGAAGCGCCGGAAAGCGAACCGTAAGTCATGCCCGTAACACCGGCCGGCGATGCCGGCGCGGCGGAAGTAACGGGCGGTGCCGATGCGGCCGGTTGCGTCAGCGAAGCGGGCGCGGTGCCGGTTGTGCCAACGGGTGAGACGGCGGCGGTAGCGGGGGCGACGCTCGATGCGGGTGTGGATGCTTGTGCAGTCGAGCCATGAGCCGTGCCGGCCAGTGGCGATGCAGCGATGGCCGAAGCCGTCGAAGCTGCGGCGAACGGTTGAGCCGCGGGCGATTTCGGCACTTCCGAAGCGACGGTCGCCGGTGCCGCAGCGGACGGCATCGTCGGGGCTGTCCAATGTGTGGCGGCGGGCGTCGCGCGTTGAGCGCCGGCCGACAGCGGTGCCGCTGGGTCCGCCTCCATTGCCTTGCCAGCTTCCGGTGCAGGCTGCGATCCGGCCGGTGCGGACGTTGCCGCAGTCGACGCGGTCCCGGAAAGCGTGCGGGCAGACGTCTGCGCGATCGACGAAGAGGGCAGCGCAGCGAACGGAACGATGCTTTCGACGGGTGTTACACCGGCGTGCGCATCGGCAGCGCCTTGCGGCACGTGGACCGGTGCGGTGCGGTCGATGGCAGCCGCCGGTTGCGCGTCGTCCTTGTCGTCGATATCGACGGACCTGGTCGGTGTGCTGGTGCCGAGGTCGCGAATCGCTGCATCGCCTGTTTGCGTGGAGGCTGAATGAGCGGATTCCGATCCTGCGGTGTTCGCCAGCGATTCGGCGATCGGGTTTTCGGTCGACACGTCGAGGGCGGAAACCGGCGCGCTGACAACGTCGTCCCACGGCGCGAGATCGATGGGCGCGTCGAACGACGGCGCGGCTGCGATCCCGAATGCCGGCGCGGCGGGCACATCGTCGACGTGACGGATCTCGTCGTCGGCGTGATGCGAAACCACGCGATCGTCGGTGCCGGTTTCCGGCAGCGCGTGCGATGTAGCGTCGTCGAGCGCAGGGCCCGGCAACTCGCCAGCCGGCGCCTGCGTGATCCGCGATTCGGCCGGCATGAAGGCGTCGAGCACGATCGGCGCGCGATCGTCGTACGCGGGCACGGCATCGTGTTCTTTGTGTGCTGCCGGAACGTTGGTGTCCTGGGCTGCAATGTCATGTGCCGCGGAGGCGAACGCGTTCGACGCGACCGCCGATGCCGCCGATACCGGCGCGGCCACGCTGCCTGCTGCCGCGGCGACGCCGGCCACGGCGGCGGCCGCGGCCGCCGCGTGCGTTGCATCGGCCGACTGTGCGCCGCCCAGCGACGCCCATTGCGCGGTGCTGGCCTCGATCGAACGCAGCGTGTCGTGAACGCTCGGCGCCGGCGTAATCGGCGCGGCCGGCTTCTCGTTCCACGCATAGAGCGGCGCGCGCGCCGGGGCGGGCGGCGCCGGGCGGCGACGTGCGGCGTCCGGCGACTGGCCGGTGGCCGCCGTGCCCGCGACCGGGCGCACCGGCGGACGTTGCGCTTGCGTGCCGGCAGGTCGCGGCGTGACGGTCGCGCGCGGCGCGGTCTGCGTCAGCGCAGCGGTGGCCGGCCGCGCAGCGGTCGGACGCGGCCGGACGGGTTCGAATCCGACCGGAAGCGGGGCGGGCGCGGGGCGCGGCACTTGCG
>NZ_JACCQB010000004.1:0-230669 GCF_015712265.1 Burkholderia sp. 9777_1386
CCGTTGCAAATACATTGAATACCAGGCCCCGGAAAGCGCTCGGCTGGAAGACGCCGGCCGAAGCTCTCGACGAGTACCTGAAATCTGTTCAACAATTTAGTGTTGCGACGACCGGTTGAATCCGCCCAGTATCAGATGCCCGCCTACCGTCGGCTGTTGAAGCAGCATGCGCTCACCCAGAGCATGTCGCGCAGAGGCAACTGCCTTGATAACGCAGCCATGGAGAGCTTCTTCGGCACGCTGAAATCCGAGTGCTATCGGCTGACGCGCTTTGCCAGCGTGGAGCAGTTGCGAGATGCGTTGAGCCGCTACATTCACTACTACAACCACGAACGCATCAAGCTGAAATTAAATGGGCTGAGTCCCGTGCAATACAGGACTCAGCCCTTGGCCGCTTAGATTTTAACCGTCCAACTTCGTGGGGTCAGTTCATTCGACGCGGCCTTTTTTTTTGCTTTGGGCGGCGGCCAGACGGCCGCCAGCGCACCGACGCTCAGTACGACTGCCGGTCGAGACGGATTTCCTGCAGGATCGTCGTCGCGATTTCCTCGATCGACTTGTGCGTGGACGACAGCCACTTGATCCCTTCGCGACGCATCATCGCTTCGGCCTCGTTGATCTCGTAGCGGCAGTTCTCGGGCGCCGCGTACTTGCTGCCCGGCCGGCGCTCGTTGCGGATCTCCGACAGGCGCTGCGGGTCGATCGACAGCCCGAACAGCTTCTCGCTGTACGGCGACAGCGCCGACGGCAGCTTGCCGCGCTCGAAATCTTCCGGAATCAGCGGATAGTTGGCCGCCTTCACGCCGTACTGCATCGCGAGGTACAGGCTCGTCGGCGTCTTGCCGCTGCGCGACACGCCGACGAGGATCACGTCGGCTTCCGACAGGTTGCGGTTCGACTGGCCGTCGTCGTGCGCGAGCGAGAAATTGATCGCCTCGATCCGCGTCTTGTATTCCTCGGTGTCCGCGTTCTGGTGGCCGCGGCCCATCGCATGGCTCGACTTGAGCTCCAGTTCCTGCTCGAGCGGTTCGACGAAGCGCTGGAACATGTCGAGCACGAGCGCGTTCGAGCGTTTGACGATGTCGTTCGACTCGCTGTCGACGAGCGTCGTGAACACGATCGCGCGACGGCCGTCGTGCACGGCGGCCTCGTTGATCTTCTCGACGGTCGCATAGGCCTTGTCGAGCGAGTCGACGAACGGCACGCGCACGAGGCGGAATTTCTGGTCGAACTGGGAGAGGATCGAATGCGCGAAGGTTTCGGCAGTGATCCCGGTGCCGTCGGAGACGATGAATACGGTAGGCAGCATGAATCTGGGCGTCGAGCGTGAAGGGCGGTTGCGCGGGCGGCTGGAGGTTCGCCTCCAGACCCAGTGACAAGGTCGCGCCACATCCGGCAGCCGGCACGGTAGAATAGCGGCAACCTGTTGGATAAGCAATTGCGGGGGCGGGGCGCGAACGGCGCCCGTGGCTGGGCCGCGCGATTCCAGAATTCCCGGCAAGTCTGGCGATTTGTCTGCAAATATCGCCCTTCTGCCGGGATTTTTGCAAATCGGGTCGAAAGATTTTCGCCGCTGCGAGTGTTTATCTAACAGGTTGCGCAAGACGCGCCGCGCCTTTTTGCAAGCGCCCGCGTTCGAGCCCACTTGCGCGATCGAGCATTTTTTTCACACTTAGGGGCTTGTATGACTAACGCAGCAAACGTCGCAAAGGACCAGGCGTATGTAATTCCGTTCGAGCAGTTGCGGATGACCGATGTGGAGATCGTGGGCGGCAAGAATGCGTCGCTCGGCGAGATGATCAGCCAGCTTTCCGAAGCAGGCGTTCGCGTACCCACCGGTTTCGCCACGACCGCGCTCGCGTTCCGCGATTTCCTCAAGCACAACGACCTCACCGATCGCATCGCCAAGCGTCTCGAGTCGCTCGACATCGACGACGTGAAGGCGCTCGCCGAAGCCGGCGCCGAAATCCGCAAGTGGATCGTCGACGCACCGCTGCAGCCGCGCCTCGAGCAGGAAATCCGCGCGCAGTTCGAAGTGCTGAAGAACGGCTCGCCGAGCGAGCTGTCGTTCGCCGTGCGCTCGTCCGCGACCGCGGAAGACCTGCCCGACGCATCGTTCGCCGGCCAGCAGGAGTCGTACCTGAACGTCGTCGGCATCGAGGACGTGCTCGACCGCATGAAGCACGTGTTCGCGTCGCTGTACAACGACCGCGCGATCTCGTATCGCGTGCACAAGGGCTTCACGCACGCCGAAGTCGCGCTGTCGGCCGGCGTGCAGCGCATGGTCCGCTCGGACGTCGGCGCCGCCGGCGTGATGTTCACGATCGATACCGAATCGGGCTTCAAGGACGCCGTATTCATCACGTCGAGCTACGGCCTGGGCGAAACCGTCGTGCAGGGCGCGGTGAACCCGGACGAGTTCTACGTGTTCAAGACGACGCTCGCGCAGGACAAGTACCCGATCATCCGCCGCTCGATCGGCTCGAAGCTGATCAAGATGGAGTTCACGCAGCCGGGCGAACCGGGCCGCGTGAAGACGGTCGACGTGCCGCACGAGCAGCGCAACCGCTACTCGATCACCGATGAAGACGTGATCGAGCTGGCGAAGTACGCGGTCATCATCGAGAAGCACTACCAGCGTCCGATGGACATCGAGTGGGGCAAGGACGGCCGCGACGGCAAGATCTTCATCCTGCAGGCGCGTCCGGAAACGGTGAAGAGCCAGGCAACCGGCAAGGCCGAGCAGCGCTTCAAGCTGAAGGGCCAGTCGCAGGTGCTCGCGACGGGTCGCGCGATCGGCCAGAAGATCGGCGCGGGCCCCGTGCGCGTGATCCAGGACCCGTCGGAAATGGAACGCGTGCAGCCGGGCGACGTGCTGGTGGCCGACATGACCGACCCGAACTGGGAGCCGGTGATGAAGCGTGCGGCGGCGATCGTCACGAACCGTGGCGGCCGCACCTGCCACGCGGCGATCATCGCGCGTGAACTCGGCGTGCCGGCCGTCGTCGGCTGCGGCGATGCGACCGACATCCTGAAGGACGGCGCGCTCGTCACCGTGTCGTGCGCGGAAGGCGACGAAGGCAAGATCTACGACGGGCTGCTCGAGACGGAAGTCACGGAAGTGCAGCGCGGCGAACTGCCGGAAATCCCGGTCAAGATCATGATGAACGTCGGCAACCCGCAGCTCGCGTTCGACTTCTCGCAACTGCCGAACGGCGGTGTTGGCCTCGCGCGTCTCGAGTTCATCATCAACAACAACATCGGCGTGCACCCGAAGGCGATCCTCGAGTACCCGAACATCGACCAGGACCTGAAGAAGGCGGTCGAGAGCGTTGCGCGCGGTCACGCGTCGCCGCGCCAGTTCTACGTCGACAAGCTGACGGAAGGCGTCGCGACGATCGCGGCGGCGTTCTATCCGAAGCCCGTGATCGTGCGTCTGTCCGACTTCAAGTCGAACGAGTACAAGAAGCTGATCGGCGGTTCGCGTTACGAGCCGGACGAGGAAAACCCGATGCTGGGCTTCCGCGGCGCGTCGCGCTACATCGCCGAGGACTTCGCGCAGGCGTTCGAGATGGAATGCCGTGCACTGAAGCGTGTGCGTGACGAGATGGGCCTGACCAACGTCGAGATCATGGTGCCGTTCGTGCGGACCGTGAAGCAGGCGGAGCGCGTCGTCGGCCTGCTCGAGAAGTTCGGCCTGAAGCGCGGCGAAAACGGCCTGCGCCTCGTGATGATGTGCGAAGTCCCGACCAACGCGATCCTCGCCGAGGAGTTCCTGCAACACTTCGACGGTTTCTCGATCGGCTCGAACGACCTCACGCAGCTCACGCTGGGCCTCGACCGCGATTCGGGCATGGAGCTGCTGGCCGTCGACTTCGACGAACGCGACCCGGCCGTCAAGTTCCTGCTGAAGCGGGCGATCGATACCTGCCGCAAGATGGGCAAGTACGTCGGGATCTGCGGCCAGGGCCCGTCCGATCACCCGGACTTCGCGCAATGGCTGACGGACGAAGGCATCGTGTCGATCTCGCTGAACCCCGACACGATCATCGATACGTGGCAGGCGCTCGCCGCCAACCGCAAGTAACGAGCCGTGATGCAACTTCGGCGAAAGGGCGGTCCGCCGCGCTTTCGTTGAAGGCAAAATGCAAGGTTCGTGCTATAAACACCCCGGTAAGCACCGGGGTGTTTTTTTTCGTCGGTACTCGCCGGGCTGTCCCAAGCGTGCCGACCGCTTCGCACAGCTGCGAGCGCAACGAATATAGTGAGCATCGGGGACGTTTTTCTGGAGACCACAATGATGTCGGGGCATCTGTTCTGGTGGGTCGGGGTCGGCGTGCTGGTCGTGGCCGAATTGCTGACCGGTACGTTCTATCTGCTGATGATCGCGCTCGGCTTTCTCGCCGGCGGGCTGTTGCAACTGGCCGGTTTCGCGCCGCACGTGCAGTTCGGCGCGGCGGCCGCGGTCGCGATCGTCGCGATGATCGTGCTGCGCCGCTCGGGGCTCGGTCGCAAGCAGAAGCGCGACACGTCGACGAATCCCGACGTCAATCTCGATATTGGCTCGACCGTCACGGTCGACGCGTGGCGTGACGGCCGCGCACGCGTGCAGTATCGCGGCGCCGACTGGGACGTCGAACTCGCGGACGGTGAGCGCGACGATGCGCACGTGTACCAGGTGAGCGCCGTGCGCGGCAATTGCCTCGTGGTCGTGGCGAAACCCGCGGGCTGATCGTCCGCTGATACAACAAGGAGGGAATATTTCATGGATTCGCTGATCATCTGGGTTGTCCTGCTCGTCATCGCGATCGTGATCGTGTCGAAGACGGTGAAGATCGTGCCGCAGCAGCATGCATGGGTGCTCGAGCGCTTCGGGCGCTACCACGCGACGTTGTCGCCCGGCCTCAATATCGTGCTGCCGTTCGTCGATCGCATCGCGTACCGGCACGTGCTGAAGGAAATTCCGCTCGACGTGCCGAGCCAGGTCTGCATCACGCGCGACAACACGCAGTTGCAGGTGGACGGCGTGCTGTACTTCCAGGTGACCGATCCGATGAAGGCATCGTATGGATCGAGCAACTTCGTGCTGGCGATCACGCAGCTCGCGCAAACGACGTTGCGCTCGGTGGTCGGCAAGCTCGAACTCGACAAGACGTTCGAGGAACGCGATTTCATCAACCACAACATCGTGTCGGCGCTCGACCAGGCCGCGGCGAACTGGGGCGTGAAAGTGCTGCGCTACGAGATCAAGGACCTGACGCCGCCGAAGGAGATCCTGCACGCGATGCAGGCGCAGATCACCGCGGAGCGCGAAAAGCGCGCGCTGATCGCCGCATCCGAAGGTCGCAAGCAGGAGCAGATCAACCTCGCGTCGGGTGCGCGCGAAGCCGCGATCCAGAAGTCGGAAGGCGAGCGGCAGGCCGCGATCAATCAGGCGCAGGGCGAAGCCGCCGCGATTCTGGCGGTGGCCGAGGCGAACGCGCAGGCGATCCAGAAGATCGCGAGCGCGATCCAGTCGCAAGGCGGGATGGATGCGGTGAACCTGAAGGTCGCCGAGCAGTATGTCGGCGCGTTCTCGAATCTCGCGAAGCAGGGCAACACGCTGATCGTGCCGTCGAACCTGTCGGATCTCGGCACTGCAATTTCGTCGGCGCTGACGATCGTCAAGAGCGCGGGCGCGGCGTCGGTCGCGAAGGGCTGAGCCCGAAATCGATGCGCGCGCGGTTGCCGCGCACGCATCGTCGTGCGGCGAATCGTCGCGCGGCCGGGCGACCCGCCGCGCGATTCAGGCAGTTCAAAGCAACACGGCCCGCTTCGAGCGGGCCGTGTCGTTTGCGATGCGCGCGGGGTGTGTCAGGTGCCGGCGCGCATGATGCGTGCCTTCTCGCGTTCCCAGTCGCGTTTCTTCTCGGTTTCACGCTTGTCGTGCAGCTTCTTGCCCTTCGCGAGCGCGATGTCGCACTTCACGCGGCCGCCCTTGTAGTGGAAGTTCAGCGGCACGAGCGTGTAGCCGCGCTGCTCGACCTTGCCGATCAGCTTCTTGATTTCCTCGCGGTGCAGCAGCAGCTTGCGCGTGCGCACCGGGTCGGGCTTGATGTGCGTGGAGGCTTCGGGCAGCGGGCTGATATGGGTACCGATCAGGAAGATCTCGGCGTTCTTCACCACGACGTAGCCTTCCTTGATCTGGCCGCGCCCGGCGCGCAGCGCCTTGACTTCCCAGCCCTCCAGCACGAGCCCCGCCTCGTAGCGTTCCTCGATGTGATAATCGAAGTGCGCTTTCCTGTTGTCGATGATGCTCATGAAAGGATCGGGCCAACTCGTTTAAAATCACGATTTTAGCAAAGCAGGGCGGGAATCGCCCGGCTTGGCGTTCCCACTTTAAGCGATGCCGCGCGATTTATGGCAGATGTCCAGAAAACCGTATTGATCCGCCACTCGGCGGAACAGATGTTCGACCTCGTCACCGACGTGGCCGACTACCCCAATTTCCTGCCCTGGTGCGGCGGTGTCGAGATTCGCCGTCAGGACGAGAGCGGGATGGAAGCGCGCATCGACATCAACTTCAAGGGCATCAAGCAGCATTTCGCGACGCGCAACACGCAGCAGCGTCCGACCCGGATCGACATGGAGTTCGCGGACGGGCCGTTCAAGAAGTTCACGGGCTCATGGCGCTTCATCCCGCTGCGTGCCGATGCGTGCAAGATCGAATTCGCGCTGCACTACGAGTTTTCGAGCATCCTGCTCGAGAAAATCATCGGGCCGGTGTTCAGCCACATCGCGAACACGTTCGTCGATTCGTTCGTGAAGCGCGCCGATCAGCGCTACGGGAAGGGGTGACGCGATGCTGTCGATCGAAGTCTGCTACGCACTGCCGGACCGCCAGACGCTGATTCCGCTGTCGCTGCCCGAAGGCGCGACCGTGCGTTCGGCCATCGATGCGAGCGGCGTGCTCGCGCTGCACCCGGAGATCGATCTCGCGCACGCGAAGACGGGTGTCTACGGCAAGCTCGCGCCGCTCGATGCGCCGCTCGTCGATCACGATCGCGTCGAGATCTACCGCCCGCTGATCGTCGATCCGAAGCTCGCGCGCCAGCGGCGCGTCGACAAATCCCGCCGCGCCGGCTCGATCGAGGGCCGCAAGTGGATGCACAAGGACGCGCGCTGACGCGCTTTTCGTTCCGATTGATCTGATCAAACGCCGCGGCGCTCAGTGCGCCGCGGCGTTTGCATTTGTCGATGCGCTGCCCGGCGTGTCGCCGTGCCGTCGCACCGAGCCGTACACGCCGGCGAGCAGCAGTACGAGCGCGGCGATCTCGAGCGCGTGCGGCATCCGCTGGTCGTACACGAACGCGTACAGCATCGCGAACACGGTTTCGAACACGATCAACTGGCCCGACAGCGTGAGCGGCAGCCGCTTCGACGCGGCATTCCACAGCCCGTTGCCGAGCCACGACGCGCCGATCGCGAGCACGAGATTCAGCAGCCAGAACAATTGCCAGCGCGATGCCGGGACGGCCGCCTGCACCGTGCCGGCGGGCACTGCGAGGATCGCGAGCCAGCAGAGCCCGCCGATCAAACCCGTCACGACACCCCACAGCACCGACCATTCGTTGCCGCCGAAGCGATGATGGCGCTGCAGGTAGCGCGCGTTCGCCACCGCATACCAGGTCCAGCTCGCGAGCGCGCCCGCCGCGCAGGCGATGCCCGCGAGCTTCTGGGCGAGCGTCGTGGCGTGCGCGGTTTCGGACGTGAACAGGTCGACGTTGATGCAGACGATGCCCGCGATCACCAGCGCGAGCGGGGCGGCGAGCCGCCGCAGCGGCACGGCGCCGTGGTCGCCGAGGCCCGCGAGCGTGACGGTCACGGGCAGTACGCCGACGATCAGGGAGCTGGGCGCGATGCCGATCAGGTGCACGGCGCCGGACAGCAGCATGTAATACGCGACGTTGCCGACGACGGCGAGCTTCACCAGTGCGACGAGATCCTCGCGGGTCAGCCGCGCGAGCAGCGAGCGGGCGGCCGGCAACGCGGCCGCGAGCGACACGAGTCCGTACATCGTATAGCGGCCGGCGCTCAGCAGCAGCGGCGAGAAATCGGTCAGCAGCCGCGGCACGAGAAACACCATGCCCCACAGGGCGCCTGCCAGGACACCGTACACCACGCCGCGCTGCATCGACCGCTCCGAACAAATGATTGACGTGCGCGCATCTTAGCGATGCCGTCGCGGCGGCGTCTTGTTCATTCCTGCACTCGGCGCGGGGCGGCGCGTCCTGGCAGCGTGGGCGCGCGGTGGATCAGCCGTCTGCCGGATCGGGTGTCGCCGCCGTGCCGTCGCTGTCGGCATGCGTGCGCGTCGGGCGGCGCACGGCGCGCAGCTTGCCGCTGTTGCCGCCGCCGCAGTAGAAGCGGTCGTGACCGTCGGATTCGAGCCCCGAGACGCCGACGCCGGCCGGCATGTCGATCTGCTCGAGCACCTGGCCCGTGCGCGGGTCGATGCGCCGCAGGTCGCTCTGGTCGCCTTCCCACGTGCCATGCCACAGCTCGCCGTCGACCCACGTCACGCCGGTGACGAAGCGGTTCGATTCGATCGTGCGCAGCACGGCGCCCGATTGCGGATCCACCTGATGAATCTTGCGTTCGCGGTACTGACCGACCCACAGCGTGCCTTCGGCCCACGCGAGCCCCGAATCGGCGCCGCCGCCGGGCGCCGGGATCGTCGCGAGCACGCGACCCGATTCGGGGTCGATCTTCTCGATGCGGTCCTCGACGATCTGGAACAGGTGGCGACCGTCGAACGCGGTGCCCGCGTGCGCGGCGACGTCGAGCGAACGGACCGTCGTGCCGCGCTCGGGGTCGAGCGCGTTCAGCTTGTCGCCGGACGCGTACCACACGTGCTGCCCGTCGAACGTGACGCCGTGCACGCCGTCGACGCCCGGAAACGGACCGTACTCGTGAAGGATGTCTGCAGTGGAGCGTTTCATGTTCGTCACCTCGTCGTTCGATGCGGCCATCCTAATCTCCCGGCAGCGCAACCGGGAGTAACAAGGTCGTCGCGAATCCGGGCAGCGGCGGCGTCAGCCAGCGGCGCGCGCGTGCGCGGCCGAGCGCCTGGACCTTGCCGGTTTCCGCGAGCGAATCGAGCGCCCGCTGCACCGTGCGCTGGCTGGCGCCGAGCGCAAGCGCCAGCGCGGAACTCGACCACGCTTCGCCGTCGGCGAGGAGCGCGAGCACGGCCGCATGGCGATCGTCGACCGGGCGCGCGAGGACGACGGTTTCGCGCACGCCGAGCGGTTCGAGCGCGAAGCCGCGCGGCGTCGCGACGACGTTCGCGAGCGGGCGCAGCACCGCCCGCAGCCGGCCGATCTCGACGCGCAGCCGCGCGCGATGCGATTCGTCCGCCTGTTTCGCGCGGAACGCGGCGGCGACGAGCGCGTTTCTCGACACGTCGGCCGGCCACGCCTCGCCGAGCGCACGGGCGAGCACGAACAGCACCGGGCGGCGCGCGAGCGACACGGTCGTGCGCGCATCGCGCACCGTGTGGCGGCACGCGTCGACGACGAGCGCATTCGATTCGAACAGCGTCTCCACTTCGTCGAGCGGCACGAGCCGCGACGTGCCGCGTGCGATGAGCCGGGCGGCCGGTGCGTCGAGCACGCGCGCCGCGGTGTCGACCTCGGCCGTCAGCGCGGCAATGCCGGCGGCGCGGGCGGCCGCGCGGGCACGGGCAAGCGCCGCACGGGCTGCGTGCGTGCGGATGCGGCGCATCGCGATGCCGGCCGCGATCAATTCATGGGCGGCGCGCGACGCGGGCGGCAGCGGTGCGGGATCGAGATGCGCCAGCAGCTGCTCGGCCTCGTCCAGATGGCCGATCAGCAGCAACCGGCGTACCCCGAGATAGCGGGCATGCGCGGCGTTCGCGCGGTCGCCGTGTGCGTCGAGCGTCGCGCAGGCCGCCTCGAGCGCACGCGTCGGCCAGCGCAGGTCGCGCGACGCGAGCGCGATGTCGGCTTCCGCGACGACGCAGCGCGCCCGTGCAACCGCTTCCTTCGCACCGAACGCACGCGCGGCGCCGCGGACGAGCGCGCGCGCGCGTTCGAAATCGCCGAGCTGCGCGAGCGCGATCCCGCGCAGTGCGAGCGCCGGCGCATCGTCGCGCAGCGCGACGCGGTTCAGCGCACCGAGCGCGTCACCGGCCGCGAGCGCGCGCGCGGCCGCCGTGATCAGCGAATCCATCCGAATCCCGACACAGTTGTCACTCCCTCCGGTCCGATGCCCGGCACTAATCTAGCACCACGCACACGGCCCCGTACGCCGTGCCCGGATACCCATCGGAAGGAGGAACCCGCAATGACGACCCATCTCACCGGAACCCGCGACGAATGGCTGGTCGAACGCCGCGCGCTGCTCGACGCGGAAAAGGCGCTGACGCGGCAAAGCGACGAACTCGCGCGGCGGCGCCAGGCGCTGCCGTGGGTGCGCGTCGACAAGACTTACCGGTTCGATACCGAGGCAGGGCAGGCGACGCTCGACGACCTGTTTCGCGGCCGTTCGCAACTGCTGGTCTATCACTTCATGTTCGGCCCCGACTACAAGGCCGGCTGCCCGTCGTGCTCGGCGCTCGCCGACGGCTTCGACGGCTTCGCCGTGCATCTGGCGCACCACGACGTGACGCTCGCGGCCGTGTCGCGCGCGCCGCTCGCGAAACTGCTCGCGTACCGGCAGCGGATGGGGTGGACGTTCCCGTGGGCGTCGTCGGTCGGCAGCGATTTCAACTTCGACTTCAACGTGTCGTTCACCGAAACGCAGCAGCGCGCGGGCGACGTCGAATACAACTACGCGCGGGCCGATCACGCGATGGACATGGATCCGCCGCCGGCGCCCGTCGTGCAGTTCGCGGCCACGTGCGGCACCGACGCGGTCACGTATTCGCTCGACCGGCCGGGGATGAGCGCGTTCGTGCGCGAGGATGGCGCGATCTATCACACGTATTCGACCTACGCGCGCGGCCTCGACGGGCTGTGGGGGATGTACCAGTGGCTCGACCGCGCGCCGCGCGGACGCAACGAGGCCGGCCCGTGGTGGCGCCGTCACGATGAGTACGCGCGCGGCTGAGCGGGCCGGCCACGGACGGGCGCGCGCGATGATACGAACGACCACCGGTGAGGCGGCCGCCGATCCGCGCGCATTCGGCGCGGCGGTCGCGGCCGTGTTCGCGGTCGCCGCGGTGGCGACGCTGGCCCAGCACACGTCGATGGCGGCGATGGGCGGCGAGCCGATGACCGGCGGCTGGATGGCCTCGGCCGCCTGGCTGCGGCCGTGCGGCCAGAGCGCCGGGCGCGCATTCGCGGCGTTCGCCGGAATGTGGGGCGCGATGACGGTGACGATGATGCTGCCCGTGCTCGCGCCGATGCTCTGGTGCTACCGCCAGCGCATCGGTCCGGCGGCGGCGGCGCGGTCGGCCTGGCTCGTCGTCGTCGCGGGCGCAGGGTACTTCTCGGTCTGGATGGCGCTCGGGGCACTCGTGTTTCCGGCCGGCGCGGTGCTGACGACGGCCGCCGCCCGGCTGCCGGCGCTTGCCCGTGCGATGCCGGTCGCGGCGGGCGTCGTCGTGCTGGCCGCGGGCGCGTTGCAATTCTCCGCGTGGAAGGCGCGCCGGCTGGCGGGTTGCCGGCACGCGGCGGCACATGGCGTGCACCCGTCGCGGGTGGCGGTCGTCACGGCGTGGCGGTACGGCGTGCGCGCCGCGATCCGGTGCGGCGCGTGTTGCGGGAACCTGATGGTCGTCGCGCTGGCGGCCGGCATGATGGATCTGCGCGTGATGGCCGTCGTGACGGTCGCAATCGCCGCCGAACGCGCTGCATCGATCGGCGGGCGCGTCGCGCGGATCGTCGGTTGCGGGGTGGTGGCGGGCGGCGTGGCGATGATCGCCCGTGCCGCCGGGCTGGCGTGAGGCAGGGCGGGCAAGCCGCTTCGGTGGGGCGCCGGGCCGTGCGCGCGGCCGCCGCCGTCGCGGCCGTGTGGCCCCGCTGCGACACGGGCACTCGCCGCCCGGCGGCCGGTTGCGCGAATGGCGCGATGCGGCGGTGAAACGAAAGGCGATCGAAAACGAACCGAACGGCGATCCGAACGATTCGGCCCCCGAACGGCCGAAACCGGCTAAGCCGTTGTTCGTGTTGTGAAAATTCGCGGCGCTTCGCGTATAATTCGCTTTTGCGCCCATAGGATTTGCCATGCGTCTGATCCAAAAAGCACTCACTTTCGATGACGTGCTCCTCGTTCCCGCCTTCTCCGACGTTCTCCCGCGCGACACCAGCCTCAAGACCAAGCTGACCCGCAACATCTCCCTGAACATGCCGCTCGTGTCCGCCGCGATGGACACGGTCACCGAAGGTCGCCTCGCGATCGCGATGGCGCAGCAGGGTGGCGTCGGTATCGTCCACAAGAATCTCACGCCGGCCGAACAGGCCCGCGAAGTCGCGAAGGTCAAGCGTTTCGAGTCGGGCGTCGTCCGCGACCCGATCACGGTGCCGCCGCAAATGAAGGTGCGCGACGTGATCGCGCTGTCGCGCCAGCATGGCATCTCGGGCTTCCCGGTCGTCGAAGGCCCGCAACTGGTCGGCATCGTCACGAACCGCGACCTGCGTTTCGAAACGCGCCTCGACGAGCCGGTCAAGTCGATCATGACGCCGCGCGAGCGCCTCGTCACGGTCAAGGAAGGCACGCCGCTCGCCGAAGCGAAGGCGCTGATGCACAGCCACCGCCTCGAGCGCGTGCTGGTCGTCAACGACGCGTTCGAACTGCGCGGCCTGATGACCGTCAAGGACATCACGAAGCAGACCGAACACCCGGACGCGTGCAAGGACGAACACGGCAAGCTGCGCGCAGGCGCGGCGGTCGGCGTCGGTCCGGACAACGAAGAGCGTGTCGAGCTGCTGGTGCAGGCCGGTGTCGACGTGATCGTCGTCGATACCGCGCACGGCCACAGCAAGGGCGTGCTCGAGCGCGTGCGCTGGGTCAAGCAGAACTTCCCGCACGTCGAGGTGATCGGCGGCAACATCGCGACGGCCGCCGCCGCGAAGGCGCTGGTCGAATACGGCGCGGACGCGGTCAAGGTCGGTATCGGCCCGGGCTCGATCTGCACGACGCGGATCGTCGCGGGTGTCGGCGTGCCGCAGATCAGCGCGATCGCGAACGTCGCGGAAGCGCTGAAGGGCACCGGCGTGCCGTGCATCGCCGACGGCGGCGTGCGCTTCTCGGGCGACGTGTCGAAGGCCCTCGCGGCCGGCGCGAACGCCGTGATGATGGGCAGCATGTTCGCCGGCACCGAAGAGGCGCCGGGCGACGTGTTCCTGTACCAGGGCCGCCAGTACAAGTCGTACCGCGGCATGGGTTCGGTCGGTGCGATGAAGGACGGCGCGGCTGACCGCTACTTCCAGGACAATTCGGCGAACATCGACAAGCTCGTGCCGGAAGGCATCGAAGGCCGCGTCGCGTACAAGGGTTCGGTCAACGCGATCCTGTTCCAGCTGGTCGGCGGCGTGCGCGCGAGCATGGGCTACTGCGGTTGCAAGACGATCGACGAGCTGCACGAGAAGGCCGAATTCGTCCAGATCACCGCGGCGGGCATGCGCGAGTCGCACGTGCACGACGTGCAGATCACGAAGGAAGCGCCGAACTACCACGTGGACTGAGCGCCGATGAAACCGCTGCTGCGAGCCGTGCTGATCGTCGACGCCGTGCTGCTGCTGGCGTTCGGCGTGCTGTTCGTGCTGACGCCCTGGCAGGCGCTGTTCAATGCGCTGCAACTGGCGAACATCCAGCCGGCGATGCTCGGCCAGGCGTTCGGCATCGCGCTGCTCGGGCTCGCGTGGCTCGCGTTTCATGCGGCGTTCAACGGTGACCTCACGGCGCCCGTCGCGCGCTCGGTCGGCCATGTGTACTGGTTGACCGGCGTGCTGACGGTCGTGTGGTCGATCGGCACCGGCAGCGGGCCCGCGCTCGCGGCCGCCGGCCGGGTGCTGTCGGCCGTGGCCGGGGTCGCGCTGATCGTGCTGGGCCTCGGCGGCGTGCGGCTCGCATCGGCCGTGCGCCGGCGCGAGAAAGCGCAGGCGCTCGAGGCGCGCGCACCGGCGCAGCGGCCGGCCGAACCGGCGATGGCGCCGGCGTCGGCGCCTGCCGCGCAGCGTGTCGAGCCGGTCGTCGGCCGCCCCGTGGCGCCGGCCGGATCGTCGCCGGCCTCGTCCGGTTCCCGCGCATCGTCGGGCGGCGGCGTCGCCCTCGACGAACGCCCGCCGATGCAGGATTGACCGGCGATGCGTCGCGCGTGCCGCCTGCCGCCCGACGCCGCTGTCCATGCTTTTGACGCAGCGCTCGATGCGCTGCTTTTCTTATTCTCTTCATCCCGTCCGCAGCCATGCACGACAAAATCCTGATTCTCGACTTCGGTTCGCAAGTCACCCAACTGATTGCACGGCGCGTGCGTGAAGCGCACGTCTACTGCGAAATCCATCCGAACGACGTGTCCGACGACTTCGTCCGCGAGTTCGCGCCGAAGGCGGTGATCCTGTCGGGCAGCCACGCGAGCACGTACGAAGACCACCAACTGCGCGCGCCGCAGGCCGTATGGGATCTCGGCGTGCCGGTGCTCGGCATCTGCTACGGCATGCAGACGATGGCCGTGCAGCTCGGCGGCAAGGTCGAGTGGAGCGACCATCGCGAATTCGGCTATGCGGAAATGCGTGCGCACGGCCATACGCGCCTGCTCGACGGCATCGAGGATTTCACGACGGCCGAAGGCCACGGGATGCTGAAAGTCTGGATGAGCCACGGCGACAAGGTTGCCGAGCTGCCGCCGGGCTTCGCGCTGATGGCGTCGACGCCGAGCTGCCCGATCGCCGGCATGGCCGACGAGGCGCGCGGCTACTACGCGGTGCAGTTCCACCCGGAAGTCACGCACACCGTGAAGGGCCGCCAGATCATCGAACGCTTCGTGCTGCAGATCGCCGGCGCGAAGCCCGACTGGATCATGAAGAACCACATCGAGGAAGCCGTCGCGAAGATTCGCGAGCAGGTCGGTGACGAGGAAGTGATTCTCGGCCTGTCGGGCGGCGTCGATTCGAGCGTCGCGGCCGCGCTGATCCATCGCGCGATCGGCGATCAGCTGACCTGCGTGTTCGTCGACCATGGCCTGCTGCGCCTGAACGAAGGCAAGATGGTGCTCGACATGTTCGAGGGCCGCCTGCATGCGAAGGTCGTGCACGTCGATGCATCCGACCAGTTCCTCGGCCATCTGGCCGGCGTGACCGATCCGGAAGCGAAGCGCAAGATCATCGGCCGCGAGTTCGTCGAGGTGTTCCAGGCCGAGGCGAAGAAGCTGTCGAAGGCGAAGTGGCTCGCGCAGGGCACGATCTACCCGGATGTGGTCGAATCGGGCGGCACCAAGACGAAGAAGGCGACGACGATCAAGAGCCACCACAACGTCGGCGGCCTGCCGGAAACGCTCGGCCTGAAGCTGCTCGAGCCGCTGCGCGACCTGTTCAAGGACGAAGTGCGCGAGCTGGGCGTCGCGCTCGGCCTGCCGCCGGAGATGGTATACCGCCATCCGTTCCCGGGCCCGGGTCTCGGCGTGCGGATTCTCGGCGAAGTGAAGCGCGAGTACGCGGACCTGCTGCGCCGCGCGGACGCGATCTTCATCGAGGAACTGCGCGGCACGACGGCAACCGTGCAGGATGCGGCTGCCGGCCTGTGCGGCGAGGCCGACGTCGGCAAGAGCTGGTACGACCTGACGAGCCAGGCGTTCGCGGTGTTTCTGCCGGTCAAGTCGGTCGGCGTGATGGGCGATGGCCGGACGTACGACTATGTGACGTCGCTGCGCGCGGTGCAGACGACCGACTTCATGACCGCACACTGGGCGCACCTGCCGTACGCGCTGCTCGGTCGCGCGTCGAACCGGATCATCAACGAAGTGCGCGGGATCAATCGTGTGGTGTACGACATCTCGGGGAAGCCGCCGGCGACGATCGAGTGGGAATAAGCTTTCCGGCCGAAGCGGCATCGGTCTCGCCTGCGTTGTTGCGCGTCGTTTGATGTCGCGATAATTCGCAAGCGGGCTGCCGGTTCGGTTGGCGTGCTGCCCCGGTTCACGCGTGGGCAAGAAGCGGCCTGGCGATTGCCAGGCCGTTTTGCGTTAACGCGTGAAGTCGGTCAAGAAGCGCCGTGTTCGCAGTCCCGGACCGGATTCATCACGCACACGCCCGCCCGAGCGACCGCAAATACATCGGCACCTTCGCCTTGGTCGTCGCCTGAACCCGCGACATCAGCGCGTGATCGATCCGATCCAGCCCATAAGTCCGGGAAATATCCTGCTGCAACCGGCACCACAGATGCCCAGCCATCTCGGCATCGACCATCGCACGGTGCGCACGGCCCGATTGCGGCAGCCGCAGCATCTCGACCAGGCTCGACAGGCGGTGACTCCGGGCGTCCGGATAGATCCGTCTCGCCACCAGCATCGTGCACGCAAACGCGTGGTCGGCCGCCATGCCGAGCAACCCGAGTTCCGACTGCCAGAAGCGCTTGTCGAAACCGGCGTTGTGGGCTACGACCGCATGCTTGCCGACGAACGCGGCCGCTTCCTTCATGACTTCGGACGCGGGTGGTGCCGCCGCGATCATGTCGTTCGTGATGCCGGTGAGCGCAACGACATCGGACGGGATGCGTCGGCCGGCATTCATCAAACTCTGGAAACGGTCGACGACTTCCCCGTCGCGCAGCAGGATGACCGCAATTTCGGTGGCACGGTCGCCCAGATTCGGCGACAGGCCGGTGGTTTCGAAGTCCAGTACCGCGACGGTTTGCATGGTTGAATTCGGGGGCGTCATCAGAGGGTGTCGAGTTTGGCCCGAGAGGGTAGCATCTTCGGGCGTGCAAACGGCGGATTCGTGGAGCGGCGAGCGGGCCGGCTGCCGATTGACGATAATGAAATCTCGCTCCAGGCCAGTCGGACATGTTGCCGTGACTCAACTGACGCTACCCGGATTCGATGCGCCGCCGCCGGTTCCCGTGCACCGCTTCTTTTTCGCCGTGATGCCGGATACGGCCACGGCCGCGCGCATTGCCGGTATCGCCAAAAGCTTGCAGCAGAAGAAGGACAGTCCGGTGGGCACCGAGCGTCTGCACATCACGCTGGGCTCGCTAGGCGACTTCGCTTACGTGCCGGACGCTGCGCTTGCACGGGCCCGCGCGGTCGCGGACCGCATGGATGGGCCGTCTTTCTCCGTGAGGTTCGACAAGATCATCAGCTTCAACGGGCGGCCCGGTCATCAGCCGCTGGTGCTGACGGGGCGGAACGGTCTGGAAGACTTGATCGACTTTCGGCGGCAGTTGCGAGATGCGTTGAAACGGGTAGGCGTACCTGTTTTTCCCTCGGGTTTCACCCCGCACGTGACGCTGCTGTATGGCCCGCAGCGGCCCGATGAGTATCGGATCGAGCCGATTGCCTGGACCGCGTTCGACTTCGTCCTGGTCGATAGCTGGCTCGGCAAGTCGCACTACGACGTGTTGGGGCGCTGGCCGCTGGCGACCGGCCGCTCCCCGGGATGATCGCGATGTCGTAAGGGCGGTGCCGTTTCAGCGCATCCGGACCAGGTCGGTGCCGCGTTCCGTGCTCGCCCGGACTCCAGCTCAGTCCCGACCACCCCCGCGATAACGAAGATGAAGCAGCGGATAAGGCCGCCCCTGTCCATCGAGCTCCGATCGTCCGCAGCGCTCGAATCCGAGGCGCTCATAAAATCCCGCTGCCGCTTGGTTCTGTTCGTTGACGTCGGTCGACAGGTCGGGATGGCGCTTGAGCGCTTCTTCGACCAGCCGTCGCCCGACCCCCGCACCATGGTGGGCAGGATCGACGAACAGCGCTTCCATGTGGCCGCCGTCGAGCAGCATGAAACCGATCGGGCGATCGGTTTCGTCGACGGCCAGATCGAGCGGCGCGCCCGGCAGAAATGCGACGACTTCGGATTCGATCGAACGACGATCGTCGTCGCTCAGGAAGTGATGCGTGGCATCGACGGCATGGCGCCAGATATCCAGCACGCGTGTGCCGTCGGCCTTGGTGGATTGTCGAATGCTGATCATGTTTGATATGTGATGATCCGGTGCTCGACCGGTAGCCGGCGCCGTGGTGAATCGAACGCGTCGCGCGCACGGTGATGCGCCAGCGACAGCGGTGTGTCAGGCGGATGGCGGACGCGCGTCGCCCAGCGCCGCAGCCCGCTCGATCGCTCGCCGCGCAACGTCGCGCACGCCGGCGCTCATCGGCAAATCGTCGCGGTCGAGTTCGTCGATGCCGAACCAGCGCGCGTCGAGCGCATCGTCGCCGGCGGCCGGCGTGCCGCGCAGCCATCTGCACAGCACGGCGACCATGACGAAATGCTGGCGCACGGCGCCGTGCGCATCGTAATCGAACGCGTCCAGCGCGGTAAAGGCGTCGAGCGCTTCCACGTCGACCGTCGTTTCTTCCGCGATTTCGCGCACGACCGCATCCGCGAACGGCTCGCCCGGTTCGATCTTGCCGCCGGGGAAGCCCCAGCAGCCTGCATCGGGTGGATTCGCGCGGCGCACGAGCAGCACGTCGCGTTCGCGCAGCACGATGCCGATCACCGCGGGAACGGGGCGCAAGGGCGTAGCGTTGCCGGTTGCGGACATGCCGGTTGCGGACATGCCGGTTACGGACGTGCCGGTTACGGACGTGCCGGTTGTGGACGTGCCGGTTGTGGACATGGTCGCGCCTACCTGTCGGTTCGAACGAACGCGGGTACTACGTGTACGCGGCTCATCGCACGTCCCCGGTACGCTGTTCGATCGCGCGGATCACGGCGACCATGTCGGCCGCGCCGTGTCCGGCCCGCTCGGTTTCGCCGTACAGTGCGTGGCAAATGTCGAGCAGCGGCGACGCGATGCCGATGCCGCGCGCGGATTCGGCGACGAGGCGCGCATTCTTCAGCACGTCGGTGATCGCGGCCTGCACCGAGAAATCTGCCGCGACGAGCTTGCCGAGCTTCACGCGCGACACGTCGCTCGCCATCGGGCCGGCATTCAGCACGTCGGCGAAGCGCGCGAGATCGATACCGTGGCGTTGCGCGAAGTGCGTGGCTTCGGTGAGACCGGTGACCATCGTGATCAGGAACAGGTTGACGGCGAGCTTCATCGTCAGCGCCGACGGTACGTCGCCGCACACGAAGCTGTCGCGGCACAGCGGCTTCACGAGCGCGCGGACGGCATCGACGTCGTCCGGCGCGCCGGCCAGCATCACGACGAGCTGACCGGCTTCGGCCGGCTTGCGCGAGCCCGATACGGGCGCCTCGACGTAGCGGCCGGACGCGGCGGCGATTTCGTCGGCGAGCGCGCGGGAATAGTCCGGCGCATTCGTGCCCATGTTGACGATCGTGTGCGCGCCGACCCGGGCGGCAAAAGCGCGCGTGCCGCGTGCGAGGGCGGCATCGATTGCCGCATCGTTCGCGAGCATCAGGATCACGGTGCGGCAGGATGCGAATACGTCGTCGATGTCGTCGGCCACGCGTGCGCCGGCGTCGCGCAGCGCATCGTCGCTGCCGTGCGAACGGCTCCACACGACGAGCGGCGTGCCGGCCCGCGCGAGATTGAGCGCCATCGGCGTGCCCATCACGCCAAGGCCGATGAATCCGACTGCGGTTTGCATGGTGCGGCTCCCACGGTAGGTGGCGACGATCGTGGGCGTCAGTATCGCAGCGTTTTCGCATGCCTGCCATCCGGCTCGCGCGAGCGCGCAAGCCGCGTCGTCGTCGCTACGCGAGGTCCGCCAGGTACGGCCACGGATAAATGCCGCGGGCATGGCCGTCGCCGAACACGAAGCGGATACCGTAGCCGAGCGCTTCCACGCCGTCGAGCGTCAGGCCGGGCCGCGCGTCGACGTGGCCGCCGTCGAGCCGGATCTTTCGGCATTCCGCGCATGGGCAACCGCCGCGCAATTGCGCATAGTCGATACGTTGCGACGCGCCGTCGGACCAGCGCAGCGTCAGTGTGCGCGCCGGGTGATCGAGTGCGATTTCGATCGGCGCGATCATCGCGACGCCTCGTCGACCTGGCCGATCGCTATCCGCACGGCCTTGCGGACTTCGGGGTCGCGATCGTCGAGCGCAGCGCTCAGCGCGGGCAGCGTCGCCCGGTCGCGCAATTCGCCGAGCGCGAGCGCGGCTTCCTTGCGCAGGTTGCTGATCGCATGCGAGAGCAGCGCGACGACGGCCGGCGCCGCAGCCGCATCGCGCAATTGCCCGAGTGCGCGCGCGGCGCGCAGGCGCACCTGCCAGTAGTCGTCGTCGAGCGCGGCGACGAGCGGCTCGCGTGCGGTCGCGATGCGCAGCTTGCCGAGCGTGGTCGCCGCTTCCTCCCGCACCTGCCATTCGGCGTCACGCAGCGCCGCGAGCAACGCGGTGACGACGGCGGCGTCGCCCGGCGCCGCAAACCCAATTGCGCCGACCGCGGCGCGCCGCACGTCCGCATCGGCGTCCGTGGTCGCGATGCGGGCGAGCGGCGCCAGCGCGCGGCCGTCCTTGAGCCAGCCGAGCACGACGACCGCCTCGGCGCGTACGGCCGCGGTGCACGCGTCGAGCGCACGCAGCGCGGGCGCGAACGCGCCGGGGTCGCGCAACTCGCGCAAGCCGCGCAGCACGGCGCCGCGTACGAACGGCTCGGGCCGGTCGGCCCATCGGCACAGCACGGCGCCCGATGCCGCGTCCTTCAGTTCGGACAGGCTTTGCGCGGCCGTCGCGCGCACGCTGTCGTCCGGATCGAGCAGCGCGTGGCACAGCGCGTCGACGACATCGGGCTGCTCCCACGCGTCGAGCACGCGCGCGGCCTCGCTGCGTACGTCGGCGGACGGATCGTCACGCAGCGCCGCGACGAACGACGGCACGAGTTCGGGCGTCTCGAGATCGGCGAGTTCGAGCAGCGCGATGCGGCGCACCGATGCATCGCCTGCGGCGAGGCGCGCGACGAGCGCGGCATGATCGGCGGCCGGCACGCCGGGCAGCGGGAAAGCGGAAGAAGAAGCGGTCATGGAAAAAGTCGGTACGGTGAATGGGCAGGCACGGGCTCAGGCGGCGTCGCGCAGCAGCGCGAGGCAGCGGCGCTTGATCTCGACGAACGCGGGCTCGGTCGTGCTGTCGTCGGTGCGGGGCCGCGCGAGCGGCACGCGGATGTCGGCGACGATGCGTGCGGGCCGCGGCGACAGCATCAGGATGCGGTCGCCGAGAAACAGCGCTTCCTCGATGTCGTGCGTGACGAACAGCACGGTCGTGCCGATGCGCGACCAGATGTCGAGCAGCAGCGTCTGCATCATCCGGCGCGTCTGCGCGTCGAGCGCACCGAACGGTTCGTCCATCAGCAGCACGCGCGGCCGGTTGATCAGCACGCGGGCGATCTCGACGCGCTGCTGCATGCCGCCGGACAGCTGCGAAGGGTAGTGCGCGCCGAAGTCGCCGAGCCCGACGAGTTCGAGCAGCTCGGCCGCCTCGCGGCGGCGCTCGTGCGCGGGCACGCCCTTCATCTTCAGGCCGAACGCGACGTTGTCGATCACGCGCTTCCACGGAAACAACGTGTGCTGCTGGAACACGAGCCCGCGATCGGGATGCGGGCGGTCGACCGGTTCGCCATCGACGACGATCTCGCCGTGCGTGGCCGCGACGTGGCCGGCGAGCGCGCCGAGCAGCGTCGATTTTCCGCAGCCGGACGGCCCGAGCACGCAGACGAATTCGCCGGGCGCGATATCGACGTCGAGCGCATCGAGCGCCGCGAAGCGCGCATGAGGCGGGCCGAGTTCGATCGTCAGCGCACGCACGCCGACACGGCCGGGAGCGGGTGCGGTAATCTCGGCGGTGCTCATGACCGGCCTCCACGCGGTGCGTACCACGGCGTGAGCACCGCGCCGATCCGCTTGACGAGCAGGCTGCTGCCCATCCCGAGCAGGCCGATCAGCGCCATGCCGACCACGATGTCCGGGTAGTTCTGCAGCGTATAGGACTCCCATGTGAAATAGCCGATGCCGTACTGGCCCGCGATCATCTCGGCCGTGACCAGGCAGAACCACGCGGTGCCCATCCCGATCGACAGGCCGGTGAAGATCGACGGCGCGGCGCCGGGCAGGATCACTTCCGCATAGAGCGCGAGGCCGCGCGTGCCGAGGCTGCGCGCGGTCGCGACGAGCCGCGGGTCGACGGCTTCGGCGCCGTGCACGGTATTGAGCAGGATCGGGAACAGCGCGCCGACGAACGTGATGAACATCATGCTCAGCTCGGACGATGGAAACATCAGGATCGCGAGCGGAATCCACGCGACGGCCGGAATCGGCCGCAGCATCTCGAGCGGCGGCAGCAGCGTGTCCTCGAGCGCGCGATAGCGGCCGATCGCGAGCCCGAGGCCGATGCCGGCGAACGCCGCCGCGACGAAGCCGGCCAGCACGCGCGTGATGCTCGCGAACAGATGCATCGGCAGCTTCGGCGATTGCAGGAACGAGGCCAGCGCGGGGCCCACGTCGGCCGGCGCGGGCACGTTCGCGAACGTGACGATGCCGAGCGACAGCCGCCAGTGGACGGCCGCCTGCCACAGCGCGATGCAGGCGGCGAGCGATGCGATGCGCCACGCGCGGCGGCGCATCGGTGTCGGGCGGCGGCGCGCGGCCGAATGCGGCGAGCGGGCGTCGGCGGCGCGCGGTGCGTCGGCGTGACGGCGTTTGACGAGGTCGAGGGTGGCAGCCATGCGGGAGTCCGGTGTCGACGAATGGAAAGAGAAGGGCGCGATGCTCAGCGCGCGGCGAGCGCCTGCGCGGTGACGGTCTTCGCGGCCGCGTAGTCGACCACCGCGCCCGATACCTGCTGCGCGTACGCATCGGCGCCCGACTTCAGCAGGAACGCGGTCAGCACGCCGTGTGCGTCTTTCACGTACCACGCCTGGTCGGCGAACAGCTTCAGGCCGCTGCCGTGGTCGTGCACGAACACCGCGCGCACCTTCGCGGACGGGCCGAGCTTGCCGAGCGCCGCAAAGGCGGCTGCGGGGCTGGCATAGTGACGCACGGCTTCGTCGCCGGCGAGCCAGACCTGCGCGACGTCGTTGAAATCGCGGATCGGCTTGCCGGTCGACGCATCGTTCGCGACGAGCGGCTGCTTGCCGTAGTGTTTCAGCGCCGCGTCGTAGTCGAGCCCGGACGCCTTGAACGCCGCGCGGATATAGCGATCGTCGACGAACGTCGCGGGGTCGGGCGCGGAGTCGGTCTTCTTCAGCAGCTTCAGCGTATCGATCGCCGTCGCGACCGCTTGCCGGTATTCGGGCTTCCACGTCAGGTCGCGGGTCTGGATGCCGAGCGGCCCGTGATACAGGTAGTCGACCGGCGCCTCGATGCCGGTGACTTTCTCGATCAGCAGGCTGTACTTTTCGGGATTCTGCGCGAGCAGGCGGTTCGCTTCGATCGCGGCGCGCAGATAGGCCACCACGATTTCCGGATAGCGCTGCGCGTAGTCCGCGTCGACGAGCGCGCCATGGAAAGTCGGCGCGTGGGTCTGCGCGCCGTCGTAGACCTTGCGCGCGATGCCGCGGTACGGGAACAGGTCGGCGAACGGCACGAAGTCCGCATGCGCGTCGATCTTGTTCGCCTTCAGCGCGCTGCCGGCCACTTCCGGCGCCTGCGTGACGATGTTCACGTCGGTGTCGGGGTTCCAGCCCTGGGCCTTGATCGCGCGCAGCAGCATGCCGTGCGCGGTCGACGCGAACGGCACCGAGATCGTCTTGCCCTTCAGGTCGGCCAGCCCGCGCACCGTCGAATTCGTCGGCACGACGATCCCGTTGCCGCTGCCGTCGATGCTGCCGTCGAGCACCGTGATGAACACACTCTTGCGGCCGGCCTTGCGAAACGCCGCGCCGTTCAGCGCGCCGGGGAAATCGGCCATCGCGCCGAAGTCGAGCTTGCCGGCGACCATCTCGTTGGTCAGCGGCGCGCCGGACGTGAAGTCTTTCCACTGCACGTCGTACTTCACGTCCTGGTACTTGCCGGTGCGCGGCAGGTACTTGTCGAGCAGATGCAGTTCGCGGATCAACAGGCCGCCGGTCGCGCAGTTGATCGTCGTGTCCTGCGTGCCGATCGCGACGCGGATCGTCTCCGCATGCGCGAAACCGGCGGTCGCGACCGCGAGCGACGCGGCGAGCAGGCGAAACATCCGTAGCGTGGTGTTCATGTGTCGTGAGTCCGGTAGGAGGGAAGCGGGGCGCGGGTCGGCGCGCCGTGTCAGCGCAGCAGGTAAGGGATGTCGACCTTGACCGCGCCGGTCGGGCAATCGCGTTCGCACGGCATGCAGTACCAGCATTCGTCGAACTGCATATAGGCCTTGCCCTTGGTGACGTCGATCGCGAGCAGGTCGAGCGGACACACGTCGACGCACACGGTGCAGCCCTTGTCGGCGATGCACAGCGACTCGTCGATCGTCACGGGCGCGCTGCTGCGCTGGAAGATGTCGTGCGGGGTATGGGGCATGGCAAGGTTCCTCAAAGGGCGGCCGCGAGCGGGGCCGGTTCGCGGATGCGCAACTGCGCATAGGCGCCGCGTTCGTCGTCGGCGAGCGGCACGACGTACGGTTCGACCGGCCGCTTCTCGCTGCGCATCGCGCCCGCGGCGTCCTTGCGCAGCCACGTGTGGCAGAACCATTCGGCATCGTTGCGGTGCGGAAAATCGACGCGGTGGTGGTACAGCCCCCAGCGGCTTTCGGTGCGGAACAACGACGCGCGTGCGGCCATTTCCGCGCAGTCGCGGATCGCGCGCACTTCGGCCGCGCGCATCAGCTCGTGCGGGTTGTCGGCCTTTATTTCTTCGATATCCTCAATAATTCCGTCAAAACGTTGCAGCCCGATTTCCATCTTGCGCGTCACCTTCGGCGGTTGCAGGTAGTCGTTCACCATGCGGCGCAGCTTGTACTCGACCTGCGCCGGCGCCAGCCCGCGCTCGCGCAGCAGCGGCGCGAGCACGCGGGTACGCTCGGCATCGACCTGTTGGTCGTCCACCGGCGCGTGGTCGCGGCCGGCCACGTCATCGGCCGCGTTTTGTCCGGCGAACCAGCCGTACGTGAATGCGCCGAGCATGTAGTTGTGCGGGACGGCCGCCATGTCGCCGGCTGCGTACAACCCCGGCACGGTCGTCTCCGCGCGTGCGTTCACGTACACGCCCGATGCGCTGTGGCCGCTGCAGAAGCCGATTTCGGAGATGTGCATCTCGACCATCTGGCTGCGGTAGTCGGTGCCGCGCCCGGCATGGAAGCGTCCACGGCTCGGCCGTTCGTTGGTATGCAGGATCTGCTCGATGGTTTGGATCGTTTCTTCCGCGAGATGGTCGAGCTTCAGGAACACGGGGCCGTTGCCGCTCTGCAGTTCCTGGTAGAACTCCCACATCATCTGGCCGCTCCAGTAGTCGCATTCGATGAAGCGCTCGCCCTTGCCATTCGCGGTGAAGCCGCCGAGCGGGCCGGTCACGTACGCGCAGGCCGGGCCGTTGTAATCCTTGATCAGCGGATTGATCTGGAAGCATTCGAGGTTCGCGAGCGCGGCGCCCGCGTGATAGGCCATCGCATAGCCGTCGCCCGCGTTGGTCGGGTTCTCGTACGTGCCCATCAGGTAGCCCGATGCCGGCAGGCCGAGGCGGCCGGCCGCGCCGCAGCAGAGGATCACCGCCTTCGCGCGGATCACGTGGAAGTCGGCGGTGCGGCAGTCGAAGCCGAGCACGCCGCTCGCGCGGCCCTGCGCGTCGGTCAGCACGCGCGTCGCGACGATCCGGTTCGTGATCGCGATGCGGGCGCGCTTCAGTTGCCGGTACAGCACCTTCTTGATGTCGTGGCCTTCCGGCATCGGCAGCACGTACGAGCCCATGTGGTGAACCTTCTTCACCGCGTAATCGCCGGTGCCGTCCTTCTCGAACTTCACGCCCCAGCGGTCGAGCTGCTCGATCGTCGTGAAGCTGTGCGTCGCGTATGCGTACACGGCCTCTTGATCGACGATCCCGTCGTTGGCGATCGTGATCTCGCGCGTGTATTGCTCGGGCGTCGCATGACCGGGAATCACCGCGTTGTTCAGGCCGTCCATCCCCATCGAGATCGCGCCGCTGCGTTTCACGTTGGCCTTCTCGAGCAGCAGCACGCGCAGCGACGGATCGCGCTCCTTCGCCTTGATGGCCGCCATCGGGCCGGCCGTGCCGCCGCCGACCACGACGATGTCGTATTCATGCACATGGGTATTCATCGCGGGTTCCTTGCAGGTTTGCGCGCCTTCTGCCGGTCGACGCGCAACCGGTACTGGAAGGCGTCGCCGCGGAAGTAGAGGTATTCGTAGTCGATCGGCGCGCCCGACGCGTCGTGCGTGAGGCGCTCGATGCGCAGCACGGGGCTGCTTTCCTCGACGTGCAGCGCGTCGACGATTTCGTCGTCCGCGAGGATCGCGTCGATCGACACGTCGGCATGGCCGAGCGGGATGCCGCAGTCGTTCTCCAGGATCAGGAAGATGTCGCGGGTCGCGAGATCGGCGCCGGCGAGGCGCTTGCCGAGCGCTTCCGGCACCCAGGTCTGTTCGAGCGACACGGGTTCGCGGTTCAGCAGCCGCACGCGATGGATCTCGACGAGCGGCGCGCCTTCGGGCACGTTCAGCTTCGTCGCGAGATGGCGATCGGCCTTCACCGTGCGCAGGCTGCGCAACTGGTTGACGATCTCGTAACCCATCGACGACATCGCCTCGGCGAACCCCTGCAGCGACGTCACGTTCTGGAACGCCTTCGGCTTCGACACGAACGTGCCCTTGCCGTGCAGCTTGAACAGCAGGCCTTCCTTCTGCAGGTCGCCGAGCGCCTGGCGCACCGTGATGCGGCTGACGTCGAACATCGCGCAGAGCTCGTGCTCGGACGGCATCCGGCTGTGCGGCGCGTAGGTGCCGTCGAGGATGCGCGCGCGCAGCGTGTCCTTGATCTGCACGTAGAGCGGGGCCGCGGACAGCGGCACGACGTTGGGTGGGGGCATCGGTCAACTTGTTATGACAAGATGGGACGAGTGTAGCCAGCGCGATGGCGCGCCCCAACCAACTATTTGTGATTTCGAATTTCCGGTTGCGGAAAAGCGGGGCGGCAGGCGGCGCGGCGGGCGGGTGATCCGGCCCTTGCGAGCCGTGCGGCATCGTCGACAATAAAAAAGCGCGGTTTCGTGCGCCGCGCGTGTCGATTTCCCGCTGCGTCGCCCGTCGTATCGATATCGACCGGGCAGTGCGCCGCGCCAGGCGGCCGCCACCCGGCTTCCGCGATTGGCGCAACGAACGAGGAGAGACCCCATGACACGCCACATGCCGGATTCCCGATACCGCTGGGTGATCGTCGCCGCGGGCGGCCTGATGGGCTGCGTCGCGATCGGCGCGATGTTTTCGTTACCGGTGTTCCTGCGATCCATTGCGCGCGATACGGGCTGGTCGATGACCGGTATTTCCGCCGCGATGACGCTCGGTTTCATCGCGATGGCGTTTGCGAGCATGGCGTGGGGCAGCCTGTCGGACCGCGTCGGCACGCGGCCGGTCGTGATCGCGGGCGCCGTGCTGCTGTCGGCGAGCCTGGCGCTGGCGAGCCGCGCGCCGTCGTTGCTCGTGTTCCAGTTGACCTTCGGCCTGGCCGTCGGCAGCGCGACGGCCGCGATATTCGCGCCGATGATGGCGTGCGTGACCGGCTGGTTCGACACGCACCGCAGCCTCGCGGTGTCGCTGGTGTCGGCCGGCATGGGGATGGCGCCGATGACGATGGCGCCGCTCGCCGCCTGGCTCGTGTCGGTGCGCGACTGGCGCACGTCGATGCTGCTGATTGCCGCGCTGGCGGCCGCCGTGATGATTCCGGTGTCGCTGCTGGTGCGCCGGGCGCCCGCGCTCGACGCGGCCCCCGCGCACGCGGCGCCTGCGGCCGGCGGCGCGCCCGCCGCGATGTCGGTCGCGGATGCGCTGCGCTCGCCGCAGTTCATGGTGCTGCTGCTGACCAATTTCTTCTGCTGCGCGACGCATTCCGGCCCGATCTTCCATACGGTCAGCTACGCGGTGACCTGCGGGATTCCGCTGATCGTCGCGGTGTCGATCTACAGCGTCGAAGGGCTGGCGGGGATGGGCGGCCGGATCGCGTTCGGGCTGCTCGGCGATCGCCTCGGCGCGAAGCGCATGCTGGTGGCGGGGCTGCTCGCGCAGGCGCTCGGCGCGCTCGGCTACTACTTCGTGCGCACGCTCGACGGCTTCTACGCGGTCGCGACGCTGTTCGGCTTCATCTATGCGGGCGTGATGCCGCTGTATTCGGTGCTCGCGCGCGAGAATTTCCCGCTGCGGATGATGGGCACCGTGATCGGCGGCTGCGCGATGGCGGGCAGCCTAGGGATGGCCACGGGCCCGGTCGCGGGCGGGCTGATCGTCGATGCGTTCGGCAGCTACGGCTGGCTGTACCTCGGGTCGTTCGCGATCGGGATCGGCGCGTTCCTGATCGCGACGATGTTCCGCCCGTTCGCGAAAGCGCGGCCGGAAACGGTGACTGCGTAATCGGGCCACGTCGTCGAATGCGACGGCGGAAGTGGCGGCGGTGGGCGTTTTCGCCGGCTCGACAGGGGCCGATCGTCTCGTCGCGAATTAAAAAATGGGTCCGGGCAGCGCATGCGTTTGGAAGCGTGCGAACGGCGCTTAGCCTGCTGCGGCGCAGCAGAGCGGCAACTGACGGCGATCGGCGCGCATGCGCAGCGATTCGGCCCCTAAAAAACGCAATATCGAGCATATATTCGAAGGGCCTGTCATACCGGCGTCACCCTGCTAGAATTCGGCCTGCCGCATTGTTCCGATTGACTGATGAGATTGCTTGACGCCCTGGTCGAACAACGTATTGCCGCCGCCGCGCGGGGCGAGTTCGACGATTTGCCGGGTACCGGCGCGCCGCAGGCGCTGGATGACGACCTGCTCGTGCCCGAGGAGGTGCGGGTGGCCAACCGTATCCTGAAGAACGCGGGCTTCGTGCCGCCGGCCGTCGAGCAACTGCGCGCGCTGCGCAATCTGCACGACGAAGTGCAGGCGGTCAGCGACCGTGCCGCGCGTTGCCGGCTGCAGGCGAAGATCCTCGCGCTCGACATGGCGCTGGAATCGCTGCGCGGCGGCCCGATGGTGATGCCGCGCGACTACTGCCGGCGCATCGCGGAACGCCTGTGCGAGCGCGGGCTCGACGACGCGTCCGCCGAAGCGGGGACGATGTGACGTCCGACGCGCTGCACGACGCAGCCCGCTCGGCAGCCGCCCCGGCCGCTGAACCCGTCGCCGATTCTCCCGTTCACGAAGCCGCGCCTATCTCGGCGCGCGACCTCCATTTCATGCGTCTTGCGCAAGCCGCCGCCGAAGAGGCGCGTGCGGCGGGCGAAGTGCCGGTCGGCGCGGTGCTCGTGCGCGGCGACGAAGTGATCGCACGCGGCTTCAATCATCCGATCGGCGGGCACGACCCGTCCGCGCATGCCGAAATGGCCGCGCTGCGCATGGCCGCGCAGCAGTTGCAGAATTACCGGATGCCGGGCTGCGAGCTGTACGTGACGCTCGAGCCATGCCTGATGTGCGCCGGCGCGATCATGCACGCCCGCATCGCGCGGGTCGTCTATGGTGCGGCCGACCCGAAGACGGGCGCGTGCGGCAGCGTGATCGACGCATTCGCGAATCCGCAGCTGAACCACCACACCGAAGTGACGGGCGGCGTGCTCGCCGACGAATGCGGCGCCGCGCTGAAGTCGTTCTTCGCCGAGCGCCGTCGCGCGTTGCGCGAGGCACGGCTCGCCCGCGACGCCGAATCCGGCGCGTCATAGTCGCCGCCGCCGCGCCCGTCGTTCCGCGCGCGCACGGTTTCCGTGAACCGGACCCGGTTCGGACCCTCTAAGCAGGTTTGACGATCCCGATACCTTTCGCCATGTCCTTCCAGCCCGCCGCGTCCTACACCATCCGCCTGCTGGCGCCGTCCGGCTATCCGCACGACCCCGACGCGATCAACCGCGCGCTCGAGCGCCTCAGCACCGCGCAGCAGCGCATCGAGAACATCGAGGCGACGCAGCGGCGCTTCCAGCGCTTCGGCGGCACCGACGGCGAGCGCGCAGGCGACCTGAACCGCCTCGCGGATCCCGAGCGGCCGCTGCCGGACATCGCGCTCGCGGTGCGCGGCGGCTACGGCGCCGCACGCATCCTGCATGGGCTCGACTATCGCGGCCTCGAGCGCCGGCTGCGCGACCAGCCGGTCGCGCTCGTCGGTCACAGCGACTTCACGGCGATCCAGCTGGCGCTGTATGCGAAGGCGCGCATCAAGACGTTCGGCGGCCCGATGCTGTCGGCCGACTTCGGCGCCGAAACGCCGAGCGACTTCACGATGCGGCATTTCTGGCAGACGCTGACGCAGCCGAGCACGACGATCGTCGCCGACGCACCGCAGGTGCAGGCGGTGAACGTGACCGGCACGCTGTGGGGCGGCAACCTGGCGATCCTCACGTCGCTGGTCGGCACGCCGTACATGCCCGACATCGAGGGCGGCATCCTGTTCATCGAGGACGTCAACGAGCAGCCGTTCCGGATCGAGCGGATGATCTATCAGCTGCATCTGTCGGGGCTGCTCGCACGCCAGCAGGCGCTCGTGCTCGGCCAGTTCACCGGCGCGCGGCCGTTCGAGTACGACAACGGCTACGACATGCAGGCGATGATCGACCAGGTGCGCGCGGTGGTCGGGATTCCGGTCGTCACGGGGCTCCAGTTCGGCCACGTGCCCGACCTGCTGACGCTGCCGTTCGGCGCGCAGGCGCAACTGGTCGCGAATGCGCACGGGTTCCGGCTCACGGTGTCGGACTATCCGCATCTCGGCTGATGCCGGCGCGATCGATCGAAAGGCGGGTTTTCCCGCCTTTTTCTTCATGTAAACGCGCAACTAACGGTCCATATTTTTCGTCGACGTCCACGCGACTTTCGCCCGTCTGTGCACCATTTTTGTCAACAAAATGGCCGGAAAGGTATACGACGAGAAGGGCCTCCGTATTGCCTGTCAGGCTTGTCGTGCATGGAATTCGTGCGCACTGCACCGAATGGAGACATGCCGGCGCACGCCGATTGTGCGGAATCCTGCAAAAGAATTGTTGACAATCTTTATGTCCGCCCTAGGATGAGGACCATCACACGATGCAGATCATGAACGAGCCCGATTCCTCTCCGTCCGGTGCAGCCGGTCCCGAAGCGATCGCCGAGCGCATCCGCACGGCGATCCTCGAGCATCGGCTCGCGCCCGGCGCGAAGCTGACGGAGGCGCAGCTCTGCGACGTGTTCGGTGTGAAGCGCGGGACGATCCGCCAGGCGCTCGCGCAGCTCGCGACCGACAAGCTGGTCGACCTCGAGCCGAACCGCGGGGCGTTCGTCGCGAGCCCGACGCTGCAGGACGTGCACGAAGTGTTCGAGATGCGCCGGATCATCGAGCTGGCCGTGGTCGAGCGGCTCGCCACCGGCCCCGGCGCCAGGCGCTTGAAGGGCGTCGCCGCGCTGATCGACAAGGAGCGCAAGGCGTTCGAGCGGCACGACTTCGCCGCGTGGATCCGGCTGTCGGGCGAATTCCATACGGCGCTCGCGACGCTGATGGGCAATGCGACGCTCAGCGAGTGCCTCGAAGGGCTCGTCGCACGCTCGACGCTGATGTCGGCGCTGTACGAATCGCACGGGCGCAGCCCGTGCTCGTGCGACGACCACGACGAGATCCTCGCCGCGCTGGAGGCGGGCGATCCGAAGCAGGCGGTGACGCTGATGGCGCGCCACCTGCAGCATGTCGAACTGAAGATGCTGGACCGGCCCGCGCAAGGGCAGGTCGATTTGCGCGAAGTGTTCGGCGGCGCCTGAGCGGCGACGCGAACCCGGCCGCGCGCCACAGAACGAGCGAAATGCGGGCCCGCGGTGTTTGCCGCGGGCCGCTGGTCCGACTCCGGGCGACGATCCGGAGCGATATCGATGACGGTGGAGCGGCCTTCCGGCCGCGTCAAGGAGAAGTCATGGCTCAGTTCAGTGTGGCGCACGACAGCGCCTATCCGGCGGAAGAAGGCGGCGAGGGCGGCGGTCCGGCGTTGCCGGATGGTTACAGCGAACGTCTGTACAACGAAGATTTGGCACCCCTTAAAAATCAGACATGGGGCTCGTACAACATCTTCGCGTTCTGGATGTCGGACGTGCACAGCGTCGGCGGCTACGTGTTCGCGGGCAGCCTGTTCGCGCTCGGGCTGACGAGCTGGCAGGTGCTGATCGCGCTGATCGTCGGCATCGGCCTCGTGAACGCGCTGTGCAACCTGATCGCGCGGCCGAGCCAGCAGATCGGCGTGCCGTATCCGGTCGCGTGCCGCGCGACGTTCGGCGTGCTCGGCGCGAACGTGCCGGCCGTGATCCGCGGGCTGATCGCGATCGCGTGGTACGGCATCCAGACTTATCTTGCGTCGAGCGCGCTCGTGATCGTCGTGCTGAAATTCTTCCCGCAATGGCTGCCGTATGCGGACGTCCATCGCTACGGCTTCCTCGGGCTGTCGGCGGTCGGCTGGGCCGGCTTCATGCTGTTGTGGGTGCTGCAGGCGTTCGTGTTCTGGAACGGGATGGAGACGATCAAGAAGTTCATCGACTTCGCGGGCCCGGCCGTCTACGTCGTGATGTTCATCCTCGCCGGCTACATGGTGTGGCGCGCGGGCTGGCGCAACATCGGCATCAACCTCGGCGGCGTCAAGTATCACGGCGCGGAAGTGATTCCGGTGATGATTACCGCCGTGTCGCTCGTCGTGTCGTACTTCTCCGGGCCGATGCTGAACTTCGGCGATTTCTCGCGCTACTGCCGCTCGTTCGGCGAAGTGAAGCGCGGCAATTTCTGGGGGCTGCCGGTCAACTTCCTCGCGTTCTCGCTGGTCACGGTGATCACGACGGCCGCGACGCTGCCGGTGTTCGGCGAACTGATCACCGACCCGGTCGAGACGGTCGGCCGCATCGACCATCCGACCGCGGTGATCCTCGGCGCGCTGACGTTCACGATCGCGACGATCGGCATCAACATCGTCGCGAACTTCGTGTCGCCCGCGTTCGATTTCTCGAACGTCGCACCGCGCCTGATCAGCTGGCGCGCGGGCGGGATGCTCGCGGCCGTCGCGTCGATCTTCATCACGCCGTGGAACCTGTTCAACAACCCGGCCGTGATCCACTACACGCTCGACGTGCTCGGCGCGTTCATCGGCCCGCTGTACGGCGTGCTGATCGCCGACTTCTACCTCGTCAAGCGCGGCCGCCTCGTGCGCGACGACCTGTACACGATGTCGGAAAGCGGCAGCTACTGGTACACGGGCGGCGTGAACCGCCGCGCGCTCGCCGCGCTGTTGCCGGCCGCGGTGATCGCGGTGGCCTGCGTGATGGTGCCGGGCTGGCAGGGTGTCGCGAATTTCTCGTGGTTCATCGGCGCGGGGCTCGGCTTCGTGTTCTACCGGCTGCTCGCGAGCGCGAAGGCGTAAGGAGCGTGCGATGAAGATCCGACTGATCAATCCGAACACGACGCAGCGGATGACCGACGCGATGGGCCGCTGCGCGCGCGAGGTCGCGGCCGCCGGCACGGAGATCGTCGCCGTGAGCCCGCCGATGGGGCCGCCGTCGATCGAAGGATATTACGACGAGGCGCTCGCGACGCCGGGCCTCCTCGCGGAGATCGCGCAGGGCGAGCGCGACGGCTGCGACGCATACGTGATCGCGTGTTTCGGCGATCCGGGCCTGTACGCCGCGCGCGAGCTCGCGCGCGGGCCGGTGATCGGCATCGCCGAGGCCGCGATGCATGCGGCGAGCGTGCTCGCGCCGGGCTTCTCGGTCGTCACGACGCTCGCGCGCACCTGCGGGATGGCGTGGCACCTCGCGGAGCGCTACGGGATGAAGCGGTTCTGCCGCAACGTGCGCGCGACCGACGTCGCGGTGCTCGAACTCGACCGGCCCGGCTCGGCCGCGCGCCGGATCATCGTCGACGAATGCCGGCGCGCGCTCGACGAGGACGGCGCCGACGCGATCGTGCTCGGCTGCGCGGGGATGGCCGAATTCGCGCACGAGGTCGAGCAGCAGATCGGCGCGCCGGTGGTCGAGGGCGTCACGGCGGCCGTGAAGTGGGCCGAGGCGCTGGTCGCGCTGCGCCTCGCGACCGCGAAACGCGGCGACTACGCGCGGCCGCTGCCGAAGCGCTACGACGGCGCGTTCGCCCGCTTCAGCCCGTCGGACGGGGATGCGGCGGAACCGGTCCCGAATTTGCCGCAACCGCACATACACACCGTCTGACACGCACTATCTGCGCCGCTGTATGGGCGCGTATGAACCTTTTCGCTACACTGGGCCGTCATCGCATCGGCTTGTGCGGCCGGCCTCCGGCACCGCGCGGTCGATGCGAACCCATTATTTCAGCCCGCTCATTCAGCCCGTTTTCGTTGCACTTCGAACCATGTCACTCGATCCCAACTATCCTCGCGACCTGATCGGCTACGGCCGCCATCCCGTTCAGGCGAACTGGCCGGGGCGCGCCCGCGTCGCCGTGCAATTCGTGCTGAACTACGAGGAGGGCGGCGAGAACTGCGTGCTGCACGGCGATCCGGGCTCCGAGCAGTTCCTGTCCGAAATCGTCGGCGCGGCCGCGTATCCGGACCGCCACATGAGCATGGAGTCGATCTACGAATACGGGTCGCGGGCCGGCGTGTGGCGCATCCTGCGCGAATTCGAGAAGCGCGGGTTGCCGCTGACGGTATTCGGCGTCGGCATGGCGATCGAGCGGCATCCGGAACTCGCGCGCGCCTTCGTCGAGCTCGGCCATGAGATCGCATGCCACGGCTGGCGCTGGATCCACTACCAGAGCATGGCGCCGGAGCTCGAAGCCGAGCACATGCGCCTCGGGATGGAGGCGATCGAGCGCGTGACGGGCGAGCGCCCGCTCGGCTGGTATACCGGCCGCGACAGCCCCAATACGCACCGCCTGGTCGCCGAATACGGCGGCTTCCTGTACGACTCCGACAACTACGGCGACGACCTGCCGTTCTGGATGGACGTCGAAGTGTCGGGCGGCCGCACGTCGCCGCAGCTGATCGTGCCGTACACGCTCGACACGAACGACATGCGTTTCGCGACGCCGCAGGGCTTCAACACCGGCGACCACTTCTTCGACTACTTGCGCGACGCATTCGACGTGCTGTACGCGGAAGGCGACGAGGCGCCGAAGATGCTGTCGATCGGCATGCACTGCCGACTGCTCGGCCGGCCGGGCCGGTTCCGCGGGCTGCAGCGTTTCCTCGATCACATCGAGAAGCACGATCGCGTATGGGTGACGCGCCGTGTCGATATCGCGCGTCACTGGCGTGAACATCATCCGTATCAGCCCAATCATCGAAACGAAGGGAAAGCATGAAGGCGATGCGCTACACGTTGGAGCAACTGAACACGATGGCGCCGAGCGCATTTGTCGCGGCGCTGTCGGGGATTTTCGAACATTCGCCGTGGGTGGCCGAAGTCGCCGCGGGCGAGCGGCCGTTCGCGAGCATCGACGCGCTGCACAAGACGATGTCGGGCGCGGTGGAAAACGGCGGCGAAGTGCGCCAGCTCGCGCTGATCAACGCTCACCCGGAACTGGCCGGCAAGGCCGCCGTGCGCGGCGAGCTGACGGCCGAGTCGACCCGCGAACAGAGCGGCGCGGGCCTCGACCAGTGCACGCAGGAAGAATTCGACAAGCTGCTGACGCTGAACCGCACGTATCGCGAGAAGTTCGGCTTCCCGTTCATCCTCGCGGTGCGCGGTTATGATCGCCACGGCATCATCGCGAACTTCGAGTCGCGCGTGAATCATTCGCGCACCGAGGAACTGCGCACGAGCCTCGACCAGATCTACCGGATCGCGCGCTTCCGCCTCGACGACCTGATCGACGCCTGACACCGCAATACGGCCTGCTGCGTCGCAGCGGCCTGATCGCCTCACTGAAACAAGGAAACATCATGGCTGTTCCGCTTCTCGATCCGAACGCACCCGATTTCACGCGGCGCTACGTGAATCTTGCCGACCCGCGTCTCGGTGCGCAGGCGCTCGAGGCCAGCGACGACTTCTTCGCGCCGAAGGACCGGATGCTGAACCCCGAGCCGGCCGTCTTCATTCCCGGCAAGTACGACGACCACGGCAAGTGGATGGACGGCTGGGAAACGCGCCGCAAGCGTACGACCGGCTACGACTGGTGCATCGTCAAGCTCGCGCGCCCGGGCGTGATCAAGGGCTTCGACATCGACACGAGCCATTTCACCGGCAACTTCCCGCCGGCCGCGTCGATCGAGGCCGCGTTCGTGGCCGACGGCGCGCCGACGCATGCGACCGAGTGGGTCGAGATCGTGCCGTCGACGACGCTGCAGGGCAACAGCCATCACTACGTCGAAGCGCACGACGCACGGGCGTTCACGCATCTGCGCGTGAACATCTACCCGGACGGCGGCATCGCGCGCCTGCGCGTGTACGGCCAGCCGCAGCTCGACTGGGCCGGCGCGAGCGCGACCGAGCAGTTCGACCTCGCGGCGATGGAAAACGGCGGTTACGTGGTGGCCGCGAACAACCAGCACTTCGGCGTCGCGTCGAACCTGCTGCTGCCGGGCCGCGGCGTGAACATGGGCGACGGCTGGGAAACCCGCCGCCGCCGCGAGCCGGGCAACGACTGGGCGATCATCGCGCTCGCGCAGCCGGGCGTGATCCGCAAGATCGAAGTCGATACCGCGTTCTTCAAGGGCAACTATCCGGATCGCTGCTCGATCCAGGCCGCGTACGTGTCGGGCGGCACGGACAGCTCGCTGATCACGCAGTCGATGTTCTGGCCGGTGCTGCTCGGCGAACAGAAGCTGCAGATGGACAAGCAGCACTACTTCGAACAGGACATCGCGTCGCTCGGCCCCGTCACGCACGTGCGACTGAACATCATTCCGGACGGCGGCGTGTCGCGCCTGCGTCTGTGGGGGACGCTCGACAAATGAAGACGCTTGCCATCGAACCGCTGACCAAGGAAGCCTTCGCGCCGTTCGGCGACGTGATCGAAACGGAAGGGGCGAAGCAGATCCCGATCAACCTCGGCACGACGATCCGCTTTCACGATCTCGCGAAAGTCGACGTGACCGATGAAGGCGGCCGCACGCTCGTCAACCTGTTCCGCGGCCAGCCGCGCACGCTGCCGTTCGAAGTGAAGATGCTGGAGCGGCACCCGCTCGGCAGCCAGGCGTTCGTGCCGCTGAACGACCAGCCGTATCTCGTCGTCGTCGCGCCCGCGGGCGATCTCGACCCGGCGAAGATCCGTGCGTTCGTGACGAGCGGCTGGCAGGGCGTCAACTACGCGAAGGGCGTGTGGCATCACCCGCTGATCGCGCTCGGCGGCGTCAGCGACTTCATCGTCGTCGATCGCGGCGGCGACGGCCTGAACCTGAACGAGCAGGATCTGCCGGAATCGCTGTGGCTCACCGAGGATGCACTGGATGCGGTGACGGCCTGAGTCAGGCCGATCCGATCGTCCTCCCGTCGAAACCCGCGCAGCCTGCGCGGGTTTTTTCATGGACGCTCACCTGCGCGCGAATCAGATGGACGAGGACTGGCGCATCGCGCGCGAACCCTGGCCGCCGCGCCGCCGGGTGGCGACCGGCGCATGCTGCGTCATCAGCTCGGCCACCCAGTCGACGAACACGCGCAGCTTCGCGCTGACGTGCCGGTTCGGCGGGAAGGCGACGTACATCGGCATCGGTTCGAGTTGCCATTGCGCGAACAGCGGCACCAGTTCGCCGTTCGCGCGATACGCGGCGGCCATGTAGTCGGGCAGCCACAGGATGCCGAGCCCTGCGAGGCCGGCTGCGAGGTACGCATTGCCGTCGTCGACCGCGAGCACGTAGCGCCCACGCACGTGGACCTGCTCGCCGTCGCATGCCATCGCGAACGGCAGCGTCTTGCCGGTGCGCGCCCACAGAAAGCCCACGACGCGATGATGCGTGTCGTCCAGTTCGGCCGGATGCGACGGCGTACCGGCGCGCGCGAGATAGGCGGGCGATGCGTACACGCCGAGCCGCAGGTCGCCGATGTGGCGCGCGACCAGCGAGCGGTCGGTCGGCTCGCCGCCGCGCACGACGCAATCGACGTTCTCGCCGATCACGTCGACCACGCGGTCGCTCACGCCCATGTCGAGCTGGATGTCCGGATGGCGCGCATGAAACGCGGGTAGCGCGGGGATCAGGATCAGGCGCGCGAACGGGCTCGGCACGTCCACCCGCAGCCGCCCGCGCGGCGACGCCGACGCCGCGGACAGGCTCGTTTCGGCATCGTCCATGTCGGCCAGCAGCCGCACGACACGTTCGTAGTACGCGGCGCCGTCGGCCGTGACGACGACCTTGCGGGTCGTGCGGTTGAACAGCTTCACGCGCAGCCGCGCTTCGAGCTGCTGCACCAGTTGCGTGACGGTGGTGCGGCTCATGTGCAGCGTGTCGGCTGCCTTCGTGAAGCTGCCGGCTTCCACCACGCGGGCGAACGCCTGCATTGCGTCGAATCGATCCATCGGGTCGGGGCTCCGCGTCGGTCGCAGGATTGTTTGGGATGTGCAAACAGTGTTGGACAGGGTTGCCGGTTTATCCGCCGCGCAACGGTCCTTAAAGTGCCTTCATCGTTGATGCACGGGCATGCCGCCCAAGACCGATGGAGGTGTCGAATGGCAAAGCGTAGCGCAGTTTTTCCGCCGGGTCGCCAGGCGCTGTACGACCGCAACCGTTATTCGCCGGCGCTGCGCGCGAACGGCTTCCTGTTCGTATCCGGGCAGGTGGGCAGCCGCGAGGACGGCTCGCCCGAGCCGGAACTGGGCGCGCAGGTGCGCCGTGCGTTCGACAACCTGAATGCGGTGCTGCGCGCGGCCGGCTGCACGTTCGACGACGTCGTCGACGTGACGGTGTTCCTCGTCGATCCCGAAGCGACGTTCAAGCGGGTCTGGGAGATCGTGCCCGAATACTGGGGCGACGCACCGCATCCGACGCTGACCGCCGTCGGCGCGACCTGGCTGTATGGGTTTCAGTTCGAGATCAAGGTGATTGCGCGGTTGCCGGAGACGGGCGACGCATGAGCATTCGGCGCCTGGGTTTCAGCTTGGCGTGCATCACGGCGCGACGGCCGGCTCGTGTTCATACGCGCGATGCAGCAGCGCGACGAACGACGACGAATCGGGCAGCGTCGCCGTGCCGAGCCGGCGCACCGCGATGGCCGGCGTCCATGAATTCATCACGACGGCGCCGGCCAGTGACGGCAGGTCGGCCGGCCTGACTTCACGATCGTGCTGCGCGACGCCGAGGCGTGCCAGTTGCCGCCGCAGGATGCCCATCGTGACACCGCCGAGCATGCCGGCCACCGGCCACACGACCGCGTCGCCGGTCCAGAACGCCAGATTCCAGATCGAGCCTTCGCTGATGCGCCCGTGGCGATCGATGAACGCCGCATCGTCGAAATCCAGTGAGACCGCGCGGCGCAGAAAGTGCGTTTTCGCGACTTCGCCGACGTGCTTGATCGCCGGCAGCACGCGCTCGTAGTCGAACAGCGCGAGATCGAGTGGGCCTGCGGGCCCCGACGACGGCGCCGCGGTGCGCACCAGCACGTCGAGCGTTTCATCGGCGCGCGGCGCGACGAATTCGCCGCTCGTCGCATGAACGGTCGCGGTCAGCGACAGCGCCGATGGCGCGTGCTCGAGCGCGGCGTGCAGGAACGTGCGCATTCGTGCGTCGGGCAGCGCCTGCCCGAACAGTGCATTCGATGCTTCGCGCAGCCGGGCGAGATGCAGGTCGAGGCCGCGCACGCGCCCGTCGCGGACCTGCATCGCGGTGAAATGCGCGTGGCCCGCGAAGGCCAGCGCGGCGAGTGCATCCGGCGCGGTGGTCGTGCCGTTGAGTTGAGTGACGGACGGGAACGATACGGCGGTCATCGGCAAATCTCCGGGTTCGGCCGCGGGCACGGGGCGGCGCGCGGCATCTTCAAGAACGGCTATTGTTTGCTCATTGATGGCGTCATGAAAAACGAGTAGTTTTCGGACGGTCATCAAATTCCTTTTGAAGATCGATGGAACGCATGTGGCCCGGTACGCGCGCGCTGAGGACGTTCGATGCAGCGGCGCGGCACCTGAATTTCTCGCGGGCGGCCGACGAGGTCGGGTTGACGCCGGCCGCCGTCAGTCACCAGATCAAGGAAATCGAAGCGCAACTCGGCATGGACCTGTTCGTCCGTACGAGCCGCAGCATCCGGCTGACGCCCGCCGGCGTCGTGCTGGCCGGCGCGGCCGCCGACGCGCTGGCGGGCCTGCAACGTGCGACCGCACGGGCGCGCCGCCTCGCGCGCGAGCAGACCGAACTGCGCGTGTCGGTCGGCGCACGCTTCGCGACGCACTGGCTGCTGCCGCGCCTGCCGCGTTTCAGGGCCGCCCATCCCGCGCTCGAACTCACGTTCGACATCACCGATCGCCTGCGCGATTTCGCCGACGACGATGTGGACGTCGCGATCCGCTTCGGCACCGGGCGTTACCGCGATGCAGGTGCGCAGCGCCTGTTCGGCACGTCGGTCGTCGCGGTCTGCAGCCCGGCGCTGCTGTCGGCCGGGCAGCCGCCGCGCGTGCCGCGCGACCTGCTGCGCTACACGCTGTGCCACGCCGACTGCGAAGTCGACGGCGTGCGCTGGCCGCGCTGGTCGGCATGGATGACGGCAGCCGGGGTCGCAGGTTTCGACGACAGCCGGTGCGTCGCGTTTCCGGATTCCAGCCACGTCGTGCAGGCCGTGGCGGACGGCGCGGCGGTCGGGCTGGCCGAGCCGCACATGATCGTGCGCGATCTCGCGGACGGGCGCCTCGTGCGGCTGTTCGACGTGAGCGTCGACGTGGCGCCGGCGCTCGCGTATCACGTCGTATATCCGGCGCACCTGCAGGATGATCCGCGCATCGTCGCGTTGCGCGGCTGGCTCGCGGACGAAGTCGCGACGGTGCGCGTGTAGCGCGTGCTATCGTGCCCGCAGCGCCACTGCACGACGCCCGCTTCCGGGCGCGATCTTCCGATGAGCCAGCCTGAAAACGACCTCGCGGTCCTGCTGCGCACGATGCGGCCCGAACTGCATCCGGGCGCGTTCGCGTTCATCGCGCTGCCGCACGACGCCGACGTATCGGTATCCGACGTGATCGCGACGTTCCGCGAAGCGGAAGGGCTGACGGTCGTGGTCGACGAGCAGACGGCCGCCCGGCGCGGCTGGCCGGTGCTGTTCCGCGCCGCCTGGATCACGCTCACCGTGCATTCCGACCTCGCGGCCGTCGGCCTCACGGCCGCGTTCGCACGCGCGCTCGGTGCGGCCGGCATCAGTTGCAACGTGATGGCCGCCGCGTACCACGATCACATCTTCGTGCCGTTCGACGACGGCCCGCGCGCCCGCGATGCACTCGTCGCACTGCAGCGCGACGCGATGCGCGGCTGACGCGCGCAAGGCATTCTGAGCGGGCAAAAAAACGGGCCCGTGACCGGGCCCGCGAACGGAGAGGATGGCGCCGGCGCATGACCGTGCCGGCGCCGGGCGGCTTACTTGACCGCGCCGCCCTCGAACCAGGCGGCGAGCTTGGTCCGCTCGTCGTCGGTCATGTGCGTGACGTTGCCGATCGGCATCGCCTTCAGGCGCACGGCCTGGTCGTAGATGCGCTGCGCGTTCTTCGACACTTCGTCCGGCGTATCGAACATCACGCCCGCGGGCGCGCTGCCCATCAGCGTCGGCTTGGCCGAGTGGCACTCGACGCAGCGCTGCTGCAGGATCGGCATGATGTCGTTGATCACGATCTTCGGTGCGTTGGCCGCTTGCGCTTCCGGGGCGACCGGCTTCGGCATCGTCCACACCAGCGCGCCCGACAGCAGCGCGACGCCGCCGATCGGCAAGTACCACAGCTGCTTGCCGCGGTGACGCATCACGAAGAACTGGCGAATCAGCGCGCCGGCCAGCATGATCAGCACGAGCACGACCCAGTTGAACTTGTTCGTGTACGTCATCGCATAGTGGTTCGACAGCATCGCGAACACGACCGGCAGCGTGAAGTACGTGTTGTGCACCGAACGCTGCTTGCCGCGCTTGCCGTAGATCGGGTTCGGCTCTTCGCCCTTGAGCATCTTGTCGACCATCTTGCGCTGGCCGGGGATGATCACGAAGAACACGTTCGCCGACATGATCGTCGCGAGCATCGCGCCGACGATCAGGTAGGCGGCACGGCCCGAGAAGATGTGGCACGCGAGGTACGCCGCGACGACGACGTACAGGCCGACGCAGATGCCCAGCACGCGGTCGTTGGTGCCGAGGATGCGGCACAGCGAGTCGTAGACGATCCAGCCGGCGGCGAGGAAGCCGAGCGCGGACGCGACGGCGACGACCGGGCCCATGTCGAGCACGTTCTTGTCGATCAGGTACGTGTTCGGGGCGAGCAGGTACAGCACGAAGAACAGCGTGAAGCCCGACAGCCACGTCGTGTACGACGGCCACTTCGACCAGTGCAGGTCATCCGGCATTTCCGGCGGGGCGACCGTGTACTTCTGCATGTTGTAGAAGCCGCCGCCGTGGACGTGCCACAGCTCGCCGAACACGCCGCGCTTGCGCTGGTTCGGGTCGGTCGGCGGTTTCAGGCTGTTGTCGAGCGCGACGAAATAGAACGACTCGCCGATCCACGCAATCGCGACGATGACGTGCAGCCATCGCAGCGCGAGGTTCAGCCAGTCGGTGATGAAGCCTTCCATGAAACTCCTCCAGACTCAGATTTTGTCTTGATGCGGGCGCTGATGCGTATGTCAGCTGCCGCGATAGGTGCTGTACGACCACGGCGACACGAGCAGCGGCACGTGGTAGTGCGATGCGGTGTCGGCGATGCCGAAGCGGAGCACGACGCGGTCGACGAAGCGGGGTTCGGGCACCTTCACGCCGAGCGCCGCGAAGTAGTCGCCGGCATGGAATACGAGTTCGTATTCGCCGGCGGCGAGCGCCGCGCCTTCGAGCAGGGGTTCGTCGCAGCGGCCGTCGCTATTGGTCAGCACGGTCTTGATCGCGCGGCGCGATTCGCCGTCCAGCGCGTAGAGGTCCACCTTGATGGCGGCGCCGGGACGGCCGTGCGCCGTATCGAGTACGTGGGTAGTGAGCTTTCCCATTCGTTGTTCCTTGTGTGAATGCGAGGTTCGGCGGCGGCTCGATCCATGACTGTGCGGCGGATCGAGGCTCCACGTCACGTGGCTACATACCCGTCGGCGAGAGTGAAGCGAGCGCCGTGCAGGCATTGTAAAAAGGTTCCCCACGCAAATACGGGCGCGATATCAAAGATAATGCGCCGCGCATGAGCGGCTGTCGACGGCCCGCCGGATAGGGCTTCGAGCGGCGGTTGCGGGCGCCCGGCAGGGCGGCGGGCGGCGTACCATACCGAATCCCTGAAGGGCGGTATTCCGGATCGCGCATTGTGCGCGGCGCGCGCTTGGGCGATCCTCCCGCCGTGCGCGTCGGCCCGTGGCCCGCGCGTACCCCGAAGACGGCGAGCACGCCGGGTAACCGGGCCAGGGCGTTCGAACGGACGCAGGCACCGGGGCGTGCCGCGATTCAGCGTTCGAACGGCTGTGTGACCGCCTCCAGGACAGCCCCTGGAGGCAGACCGACGCGGAGAACGCATGAATCTCGAGCAGCACGCTGGCGCACGCGCGCCGAACCCCTCCTCATCCCGCCCGACGACCCTGCTGGTCAAGCACGCCGACGTGCTCGTGACCATGGACGACACGCGTCGCGAGCTGCGCGACGCAGGGCTCTACATCGAAGACAACCGGATCGTCGCGGTCGGCCCGAGCGCCGAGCTGCCGGACACGGCCGACGAAGTGCTCGACCTGCGCGGCCACCTCGTGATCCCGGGGCTCGTGAACACGCACCACCACATGTACCAGAGCCTCACGCGCGCGGTGCCGGCCGCGCAGAACGCCGAGCTGTTCGGCTGGCTCACGAACCTGTACCGGATCTGGGCGCACCTGACGCCCGAGATGATCGAGGTGTCGACGCTCACCGCGATGGCCGAGCTGCTGCAGTCGGGCTGCACGACGTCGAGCGACCATCTGTACATCTACCCGAACGGCAGCCGGCTCGACGACAGCATCGGCGCCGCGCAGCGGATCGGCATGCGCTTTCACGCGAGCCGCGGCGCGATGAGCGTCGGCCAGCGCGACGGCGGGCTGCCGCCCGATTCGGTCGTCGAGCGCGAACCCGACATCCTGCGCGACGCGCAGCGCCTGATCGAGACCTATCACGACGAAGGCCGCTACGCGATGCTGCGCGTGGTGGTCGCGCCGTGCTCGCCGTTCTCGGTGAGCCGCGAGCTGATGCGCGACGCGGCCGTGCTGGCGCGCGAATACGGCGTGTCGCTGCACACGCACCTCGCGGAGAACGTCAACGACATCGCGTACAGCCGCGAGAAGTTCGGGATGACGCCTGCCGAATATGCAGAAGATCTCGGCTGGGTCGGCCACGACGTGTGGCATGCGCACTGCGTGCAGCTCGACGATGCGGGCATCGGCCTGTTCGCGCGTACCGGCACGGGCGTCGCGCACTGTCCGTGTTCGAACATGCGGCTCGCGTCCGGCATCGCGCCCGTGAAGAAGATGCGGCTCGCGGGCGTGCCGGTCGGGCTTGGCGTCGACGGTTCCGCGTCGAACGACGGTGCGCAGATGGTGGCGGAAGTGCGCCAGGCGCTGCTGCTGCAGCGGGTCGGCTTCGGGCCCGATGCGATGACCGCGCGCGAAGCGCTCGAGATCGCGACGCTCGGCGGCGCGAAGGTGCTGAACCGCGACGACATCGGCGCGCTGAAACCCGGCATGGCCGCGGATTTCGCCGCGTTCGACCTGCGGCAGCCGCTGTTCGCGGGCGCGTTGCACGATCCGGTCGCGGCGCTCGTGTTCTGCGCGCCGTCGCAGACGGCGTACACGGTGGTGAACGGGAAGGTGGTGGTGCGGGAAGGGCGGCTGGCGACGCTCGATCTGCCGCCCGTGGTCGAGCGTCACAATGCACTCGCGCACGCACTCGTCGAGGCATCGCGCTGAAGCCGCGCTGAAGCCGCGCGGCGGCGGCCAGGCCGGGCGCGCCGCCCCCGGCCATCGTCGCCCCGCGCCGTGAAAGCGCGGGCGCGTGCAGGCCGTTACGGCTCGATCAGCGTGCGGGTGGCTTCGGCGACGAGGCTGCGCAGCCAGCGCACTTCGTCGGAGTAATGGCAGCGTTCGTGCCACAGCTGGTAGTACTGCATCGGCGGGAAGTCGAGCGGCGCCGGCACGACGGACAGCGGAAGGAACTTCGCGTAGTGATCGGCGAACAGCCGCGTGGTCGTGAAGATCAGGTCCGACTTCACGAGCACGTACGGCGCGAGGTTGAAGTACGGCAGCGTGACGACCACGTGGCGCTTGAGCCGCTCGCGCGCGAGATGCACGTCGATCGCGCCGCGCTGGCCGACCGAGTACGGCGTCGGCGCGAGGTGCGGTGCGTTCAGGTACTGGTCGAGCGTGAGCCCGCCGCGCTTCGCGAACGGGTGCGTATTGCTCATCAGGCAGACGATTTCGTCGACGAACAGGTTCGACAGGTGCAGTTGCTCGGGCGGCTCGGGCCAGTTGCCGACGACGATGTCGAGCTTGCCGTCTTCCAGCGCGAGCTCGTAGTCGAACGCGGGGCCGAGCGAATGGAACTCGAGCGTCGCATTCGGCGCGGCCTGGCGGAAGCGTTCGACGACGGTCGGGACGAACAGCACGTTCAGGTAGTCGGGGCAGCCGATCCGGTAGCAGCGGATCGACGTGGCCGGATCGAAGTTGTGCTGCTGGAACTTGATGCGCTCGATTTCACGCAGCGCGTTCTGCACGGGCTCGAGCAGGCGCAGCCCGTATTCGGTCGGCACCATGCCGGATTTGCCGCGCACCAGCAGCGGGTCGCCGGTGATGTCGCGCAGGCGCCGCAGCGCGGCGCTGATCGCCGGTTGCGACTGGTTCAGTTTGACGGCCGCGCGCGTGACGCTGCGCTCCATCAACAAGGTATGCAAGACGCGCAAGAGGTACGTGTCGATCGCCTCGCGTTGCTGACTCATGTTATCTCCGGTTTATATGGCTGGGCTGATCGAGGGGCAGGTGGGGTATATCGTTTTTAATATGAACGAAAATCAGCGTCAAGAGATGGATACCCGCAGGCACGCGGCGGCCGGGCCGCGACAAGGGGCCCGAACGGGATGCAATGCGGGGCGCGCGGCGCCGCACGGCTCCGCCTTGCGCGGATCCGGATCGCGGCGCGGCGGGTGCGGCGGTGCGCGCGTCAGTCGTCGATGCGCATGCCGACCTTCAGCGTGACCTGCCAGTGCACGACCTGGTCGCCTTCGATGTGACCGCGCGTTTCGGTCACCTGGAACCAGTGCAGGTTGTGCAGCGTCTTGCCGGCTTTCGAGATCGCGTTGCGAATCGCGTCGTCGCTCGATTGCCGCGACGAGCCGGTCAGTTCGATCATCTTGTACACGTGGTCGCTCATGATGCCTCCCTGGGACGTTCGCATGATGGGCCGGTGCAAGGCGCGCGCCCGCAACGGCGCCGTGCGTGCCCGGCTTCTTGAGTGATAGGTATGATGGGCGGCAAGTGCAACCCATATCGGAGACGAGGAACATCGTGGAAGTCGGATTTTGCGGACCGGGATTGATGGGCGCGCCGATGATTCGGCATTTGCTGGCGGCCGGGCATCGCGTCAGCGTGTGGAATCGCTCGCGCGAGAAGGCCGAGGCGCTCGTGAAGGACGGCGCGCAGGTAGTCGGCACGCCGCGCGAGCTGGCCGAGCGCGTCGATACGGTATTCGTGTGCGTGCTCGACGGTCGTGCGGTCGGCGACGTGGTGTTCGGCGAGCACGGGCTGCTTTCCGGTGGCGCGAATGCGCGTCGCCTGCAGCGCATCGTCGATCATTCGAGCATTCCGCCTGCCGCCACGCGCGACTACGCGGCGCGCGCGGCCGCGCTCGGGGTCGGCTGGGTCGATGCGCCGGTGTCCGGCGGCGTGCCGGGCGCGCAGGCCGGCACGCTCGCGGTGATGGCCGGCGGCCGCGCGGCCGATCTCGACGCGGTGCGCCCGCTGATCGATACGTACGCGTCGCGCATCACGCACATGGGCGACGCCGGCGCGGGCCAGACGGCGAAGCTGTGCAATCAGGCGATCGTGACCGCGACGGTCACCGCGATCGCCGAGGCGGTCGGCCTCGCGCAGGCGAGCGGCATCGACGCCGCGCGTCTGGCCGAGGCACTGGCCGGTGGCTGGGCCGATTCGGTGCTGCTGCAGACGTTCGTGCCGCGCATGACGTCGGGCGGGCATCCGCCGATCGGCGCGCTCGCGACGTTCCAGAAGGATGTCGATGCCATCGCCGACGCCGCGCGCGACACGGGCGCGGTGATGCCCGTGTCGGCCACCGTGCAGCAGGTGCTGAGGCTCGGCGCGGCACAGGGGCTCGCCGGCGCCGATTTCGCCGCGTTCATCGACATCGTGCGGCCGAACAACGGCCGTCAACAGGTGTCGTGACGGGCAAGCGGAGCGTGTGAATGGCAGATGGGCCGCCCAAAGGCGGCCCATCGAATGACTGGCGGATCAGCCGAGCGAGCGGGGTGTCGTGTCGCCCGCGTTCTGGCGGCCGAGGCCGCCGCGCAGGCTCGCTTTCGTGCCTGCACCAAACTCGGGCAGGATGCGCGCACGGGCGCGGCTCGCGAAGACGAGGAAGCCGAAGCCGTTTGCTTCGTACCAATATCCGCCGTTCTCGAGGCCGTCGAGCGGCTGCTCGAGCGCGTTGGCGATCGATTCGATGCAGCGCTTGCGCAATTCGGCGATGGCCGGATAAGGCGGCTGTGCGCCGCGCACGCTGCACAGGAGCACGTCGAGGCCGGGCAGCACATGCGCATAGAGGACGGGTTCGTCCTGCGCGCGGGCGCGGGCAATCTTGGTGTCGAGCTGGGCAAACGGTTTCGAGTGACGCAGGACCGCGAGGAACGACTCCTGGCCATCCTGCGGCGCACGCCGACGTTTTTTCGGGAAGGACATAAACACTCGCCTCAAAAACAATTGCAAGAAATGCGGCACTTTCATGCGACCCACTCCCGGCTATGTACGCCGCATGTCGATCCTTTATAGCACACGAAAATGCTGCATTCGTGCGGTACGACGATCAATGTCTCCCGTCGACCTGCTCGCCATGATCGACACAGCCAGCGTCTTGGCGCCCGTACTGTCGTTTAGTCTCCATCATAGACCTGCTTTTCCCGCGCGTGCATTCGCTCGTCACAAAAAAATGAGATGGGCCGCATGCGGCGGTGCATCGTGTACGCAATAAAAAGGCCCGCACGAGGCGGGCCTGGCGGGCGGAGCGCGTGGCGATCAGCGCTGCTTGAGCGAATCGCGGATCTCGCGCAGCAGCACGGTGTCTTCCGGCGTCGCGGCCGGCGCGGCTTCTTCCGGCTTGCGCAGCTTGTTGATGAATTTCACCATCAGGAAAATGATGAACGCGAGGATAACGAAATTGATCGCCACGGTGATGAACGAGCCGTAGCCGAATGCGGCGACGCCTGCGGCCTGCAGGTCCTTGAACGAGTCGGGATTACCCTTGAACGTCGGGGGGATGGTGCCGAGCAGAACGAACTTGTTCGAGAAATCCAGACCGCCGGTCAGCACACCGATGACCGGCATGATGAGGTCTTTCACGACCGAGTCGACGATTTTCGAGAACGCGCCGCCGATGATCACGCCGACGGCGAGATCCATCACGTTGCCCTTGACGGCGAACTCCTTGAATTCCTTGATGATGCTCATGAGCGGCTTTCTCCTGGTTGGGGGCGAGAGGAGGCGTGCCGCGACGCGCAGGATTGCTTTGCGTCGAATCAGGGTCGGTGGCACGCCGATGGCCGCATGATAGCGAACGTGCCCCATTGCCGGTAGTCCATCTTGAAATGATTGACAAATCCGCGCGTCGGCGCGGCCGGTCATGCAACGGGGCGTGGCGTGCGTGTCAGGGCGTCGACATGCACGTCGACGCCCGGTGGGCAGGGGCTCAGGTGTTGTCGTCGGTCCAGCCGTCGTCGTTGCTGCCGAGGTCCATCCCGCCACCGCCGTTGCCGTCGCTCCAGTTCGAATCGTCGCCGCGGCCGAGGTCGAAGCCCGGGTCGGCTTCCTGCCGGCGGCGCTCGCCGTCGACGATCACGTCGTGTTCGACCACGCGATCGCGGCCGCCGGACATCGCCTGGCCGAGCAGCACGCCGGTCAGCAGTCCGCCCATCCCGCCGCCGAAACCGCCGCCTTGCTGGATCACGACGGGCGGCTGCTGTTGCGGATAGGGTTGTTGCGGCGGGTAGGGCTGCTGCTGATAGGGCTGGCCCTGGGCGCCCGTCACGCGATCGGCTTCCTGCGCGTACACGGAGCCGCTGCCGTTCGTCGGCGCCGCGGGCTGCGCGGCCGGGTCGGGGCGGCCCTCGACGCGCGCCTTCACGCTGGCGTGACGCTGTTCGAGTTCGTCGACGCGATACGGCGGCACCGGATTCTTGCCGTTCGACAGCGTTTCGACGAGCGTACGCGCGTCGTTCTCGATCGCTTCGAGTTCGCCGGTCAGCGCCGCGGCGCCCGGCGCCGTCGACAGCTTCGCATCGAGCTTGAGCGGCCGGATGTCGTTCAGCACGTCGGTCGCGCGCTTGAGCTGCGTGCGGCGTTCGTCGTCGGCGCGGCCGTTGTCGGCCGTGCGCGCGCGCCGCAGCGTCCAGCGCAGCACCAGCGCGATCACGGCGACGATCAGCCCGAGGCCGATCCACATGCCGGTCGACGGGCCGTGTTTTTCGGCCGGCGCGACGGCGGGGGCGAGCCCCGGCTGCAGCGTGCCGGCCTGCGTGGCCGACGGCGTGTTGCCGCTCACGCGCGCGGCGTCGGCGCGAATGCGCGACTCCGTTTGCGCGAAACGCGACGCGTCGGTGAAGCGCAGTTGCGGATCGAGCGATTTCGCGCGCTGCAGTTGCACGAGCGCATCGGACGCGCGGCCTTCGCGGTCCAGCACCTGCGCATACAGGTAGCGCGCGTGCGCGTTGTTCGGATGGGCGTCGATGACTTGCGACAGCTGCGTGTCGGCGCGTTGCCAGTCACGCTGCGCGATCGACTGCTCGACCTGCTGCAGCGACGGGACCGCAAACGCGGCGGACGACAGCAACATCAGCGAGAGGCCGAGTGCGGCGAGAGATTTCTTCATGGTCGAACCGGGCGCACGCGCCCGTCTCCTGACGATCGGTTCGCGCCGCGCGCCCGGGCCGGGGCGCGGCGCGGTGGCCCGCGATGGCGGTTACTGCGCGGGCGTATCGAGCTGCTTCTTCAGCGCGGCGAGGCGATCTTCCACCGACGGGCCCTTGTTCAGCGCGGCGAGCTTGTCGTCGAGCGCCTTGCCGCTCGACGTGTCGGCCGAGTTGAGGCGCGCGTCCGAGCGCGCGTTCTGCAACGCGACCTTGTCCTCGAGCTTCTGGAAGTCCTCGGACAGGTTCTTGCCGCCGATGCCGCCCAGCGCGCTGGCGGCCACGTCCTTCGCCTGCGCGATTTCCTGCTTGGCCTGCAGGATGTTCGAGCGCGCATTCAGGTCGTTGCGGCGCTGGCGCATGTCGGCGATCTGCCCCTTCAGCTTGTCGACCGACGGCTCGAGCGTCGTCAGTTCGGCCGCGAGCGCATCGCGCTCGGCTTCCGCGTTCGACTGCGCCGCGAGCGCCTCGCGCGCAAGCGCTTCGTCGCCGCCCTGCAGCGCGCGCTTCGCGCCGTCCTCGTACTTCCTGACCTTGTCGTCGGCCGCATCGCGCTTGCTGCGCTGGGTCGCGACCTGTGCCTCGATCTCGATCAGCGAATTCTCGGCACGGCCGATGCTGTCGTCGAGCTCCCGCACGATCTGCCGTGCGTCGCGCGACGGATCCTGTACCGAATCGGCCGCATCGTTCAGCAGGCCTTTGATCGTGCGCGAAATAGAGTCGAAAAGCGACATGAAATCCTCCGTGGTTGAAAGGCGCCGCGTGACCGCGGCAATGCCCGTCGCGAGCCGGTTCCGGCCCGCGTGAGCCGGCGGATATTACACCACCGGTTCACTTAAATACGGCTTAAACGCGCGAGTTCAAGCGGCGCACGCATCAGGACGCCAAACCTTTCGCGACTGAAAGAAAAATGCCCGCGCGCGCCGTATCGCGTGTCCATCATAGGCCGAGGATGCCGACAATACGTTCCGCAAATCACGGCATTGCGGGAATTTTTACAAAAAATCGCGAAGGCCCCCGGGCGATTTCATTAAAATGCGCTGTCACGTCGCGGGAACGGATCGCCGCGCGGCGGGGTCTGTCGACGTGACAGCCGCATCTCGATGCACCCACTCTGATTCATCCGCTTGCATTTCCGCATGCGTCCGAGGGCGCCACGTACGCCCGCCATTCCGACATGCCAATTATCAAACGACCGCCTTCTTCTTCCGACAGGAACGAGCCCCACTACACGCTGCGCCGTTCGCCGTCCGGAGCCTATTACCCCGATGACGACGATCGCGACGACGGCCGCCGCGCGCAGCAGCGCAGCGGCGGTGGCGGAGGGCGCCGCCGTACGTTCGGCTCGCGCGTCGCGCTGTGGTTCGTCGGCTTGTTCGCGACCCTGGCGGTGGTCGGCGCGCTGATCGTCGGCTACGCGCTGGTCGTGATGGCGCCGCAACTGCCGTCGCTCGACGCGCTGACGAACTACCAGCCGAAGGTGCCGCTGCGCGTGTTCACCGCCGACCACGTGCTGATCGGCGAGTTCGGCGAGGAGCGCCGCAGCCTCGTGCGCTTCCAGGATATTCCCGACGTGATGAAGAAGGCCGTGCTCGCGATCGAGGACTACCGCTTCTACGAGCACGGCGGCGTCGATTTCGTCGGCATCCTGCGCGCGGGCGTGGCCGACCTGATGCACGGCGGCGCGCGCCAGGGCGCGAGCACGATCACGATGCAGGTCGCGCGCAACTTCTTCCTGTCGAGCGAGAAGACCTACACGCGCAAGATCTACGAAATGCTGCTCGCGTACAAGATCGAGAAGGCCCTGACGAAGGACCAGATCCTCGAGCTGTACATGAACCAGATCTATCTCGGCCAGCGATCGTACGGTTTCGCGGCCGCGGCGCGCGTGTACTTCGGCAAGGACCTGAAGGACATCACGCTCGCGGAAGCGGCGATGCTCGCGGGGCTGCCGAAGGCGCCGTCCGCGTACAACCCGGTCGTCAATCCGAAGCGCGCGAAGGTGCGGCAGGAATACATCCTGAAGCGCATGCTCGACATCGGCTACATCACGCAGCCGCAGTACGACGAAGCGATCAAGGAAGAGATCCACGTGCGTACGCCGGGCAACCAGTACGCGGTGCACGGCGAGTATGTCGCCGAGATGGTGCGGCAGATGATGTACGAGCAATACAAGGACGAAACCTATACGCGCGGGCTGACCGTCACGACGACGATCAATTCGGCCGACCAGGAAGCCGCGTATCAGGCCGTGCGTCGCGGCATTCTCGACTACGAGCGCCGCCACGGCTATCGCGGCCCCGAGGCATCGATCAACCTGCCCGCGGCCGGCGACGAACGCGACGAGGCGATCGATGATGCGCTCGCCGATCACCCGGACAACGGCGACCTGCAGTCGGCGGTCGTGCTGTCGGCGTCGCCGAACGCGGTCGAGGTGCAGTTCGTCGGCGGGGCGACCACGACGATCGGCCCGGCCGGGCTGCGTTTCGTCGCGGCCGCGCTGGGCGCCCGTGCGAACAACACGCTGCGCATCAAGCCGGGCTCGGTCGTGCGCGTGCTGAAGGACGGCAAGACGGGCTGGCAGGTCGTGCAGCTGCCGCAGGTCGAAGGCGCGCTCGTCGCGATTGCGCCGCAGGACGGTGCGATCCGCTCGCTCGTCGGCGGCTTCGACTTCAACAAGAGCAAGTTCAACCACGTGACGCAGGCGTGGCGGCAGCCGGGCTCGTCGTTCAAGCCGTTCATCTATTCGGCGTCGCTCGACAAGGGGCTCGGGCCGGCGACGATGATCAACGACGCGCCGCTGTACTTCCCGCCGAGCGTGCCGGGTGGCACCGCATGGGAGCCGAAGGACGACGACCAGCCGGACGGCCCGATGACGATGCGCACCGGCCTGCAGCGTTCGAAGAACCTCGTGTCGATCCGGATCCTCGCGTCGATCGGCACGCAGTATGCGCAGCAGTACGTGACACAGCGCTTCGGCTTCGATCCGGCGAAGACGCCGCCGTACCTGCCGATGGCGCTCGGCGCGGGCCTCGTGACGCCGCTGCAGCTCGCGACCGGCTACGCGGTGTTCGCGAACGGCGGGTACAAGGTCGACCCGTACCTGATCGCCGAAGTCGACGACGCACGCGGCCAGCCGCTGCAGAAGTCGCAGCCGGTGGTCGCGGGCGGCACGGCGCCGCGCACGATCGAAGGCCGCAACGCGTACGTGATGAACAGCCTGCTGCATTCGGTCGCGACGGCCGGCACGGGCGCGGGCACCAACGCGCTGGGCCGCAACGACCTGCAGGGCAAGACGGGTACCACGAACGATGCGAAGGACGGCTGGTTCGCCGGCTACCAGCAGTCGCTCGTCGCGGTCGCGTGGATGGGCTTCGACCAGCCAAAGAGCCTCGGTAGCCGCGAATTCGGTGCGCAGCTCGCGTTGCCGATCTGGGTGAACTACATGCGCACCGCGCTGAACGGCGTGCCCGAGCAGCAGATGCCGATGCCGGACGGCCTGACCACGATCGACGGAGAGCTGTACTACGCCGATCGCACGCCGGGCAACGGCTTCGTCGCGAACGTCGACATCAACCCGGCGGAGAACGCGATCAGCGCGAACGACGCACTGGGTTCGGCCGGCGCGGCCGGGCTGGCGCCGCCGCCCGTCACGCCGCAGGAGAAGCAGCAGATCATGGACATGTTCGAGAACAGGTAAGCGGTACGCCGTGCTTCAGACATGCCGACGGGCGCCTTCGGGCGCCCGTTTTGTCGTGCGCGGCCGGCAGTGGAGCGCGGTGAATCAGAACGACGCGCAGGCCGGCACGGTGGCGATGCCGACCGATTGCTGATGGAATCGCTGGACGTATGCCTGCCGGATCGCGGCGAGCCGTGCGCGCGTGTCGGGCGTATCGTCGGCGATGATGCGGATCACGAAGCTGTCTTCGTGCGTGATCCTGTCGGTCGAGCGGTCGTGCCATTGGCCGTGCGTGTCCCAGTAGGTGATGCCGTCGGGGAAGCGCGGCGTGACCGTGTCGGCGAGGAAGGCCGCGCGTTCGGCATCGGTGACGGGGCCGCGCCCGGCGACGTCGCGCCCGAACAGCAGGTCGGCCTGCAGCATGCGGCTTTCACCCGGTTGCGTGCAGGACGCGGATTGCGCGCCGGCGGTGGACGAGGCTGGCGCCGCGCAACCGGCGAGCAGCGCGAGCACCGCCGTGCATGCGGCCAGCCGCCGCATCTGCCCATTTCGTGACGATCGACCTTCGCGCGCGCAAAACGCTGCGCGCTCAACCACTTGCGTGCGGGTCCGGCGGGTTATCAACAGGGCTGTCAACATAATCTGGGGATAACCCTAGGTTGGCCCGCACGCGCCGAGTCGCGGTCAGTGCTGCAGTTGCGCGTGCGCGAGATGCATGCCGAGTGTGGCGGGGTCGGTATTCGTGCCCGACAGCAGCACGCCGACGCGCTTGCCCTGCAGCGTTTCGCGCAGCGGGCCGAGCAGCGCGGCGAGCGCGGCCGCGCAGGCCGGCTCGACCGACAGTTTCAGGTGCGAGAACAGGAACAGCATCGCGGCGCGCAGCGCATCGTCGGAGACGGTGACGATGCGGTCGAGGTGGCGCCGGCACAGCTGGTAGCTGTATTCCTCGGTATGCGGCGCCATCAGCGAATCGGCGATCGTCTGCATCGCGCTCATCTTGATCGTGTGATTGGCCGCGAAGCTGCGGCTCATCGCGTCGGCGCCGTCCGGCTCGACGCCGTACACGTGCACGCGCGGATTCGCGAGCCGCAGCGCGGTCGCCATGCCGGCCGCGAGCCCGCCGCCGCCGATCGGCACGATCACCGCGTCGAGGTCGGGCGTCTGCGTCGCCCATTCGTAGCCGAGCGTCGCGGTGCCGAGGATCGTGTGATAGCCGTTGAACGGATGAATGAAGAAGCGGCCTTCCTCGGCCTCGATGCGCCGCACGAGGTCGAATGCCTGCGACGCGCTGCCCGCCAGCACGACTTCCGCGCGGTACTGCTTGCACTGCGCGATGCGCGTCGGGCTCGCGGTATGGAACATCACGACCTTCGCGCTGCTGCCGAGCCGCATCGCCGCATACGCGACGGCCGCCGCATGATTGCCGGCCGACACGCAGGTGACGCCGGCGTTCTTGCGGGCTTCGTCGAGCGCGAGCAGGTGCGTGAACGCGCCGCGCGCCTTGAAGCTGCCGCTCGCCTGCAGCAGCTCGAACTTGAAATTGACGTGCGTGCCTTCGAGGGAGGGCAGGTCGGCGCGCTCGAACACGGGCGTGCGCGCGACCCACGGCGACAACGCGAAATGCTGCGCGGCGATTTCGTCGAGCGTCGGAATCGGCTCGCCGTCGATCGTCGTATGGGCAGTGCCCTGTTGTTCAGTCGACATGACGTGGCGGGTGGCGGAGTGGGCCGACCCGCACACGCGGGCCGGCGTGGCGGGAGGCAGTCAGTGCGCGTCGACCGACATGCTGCGGATGAACTTGCGCAGGAACTGCTCGCAGCCGGCGAGCTGCGCGAGCTCGACATATTCGTTCGGTTTGTGCGCCTGCTCGATGTTGCCGGGCCCGCACACGACGCTCGGAATGCCCGCGCGGGCGAACAGGCCGGCCTCGGTGCCGTACGCGACCTTGCGCTTGTCCTGGTCGGCCGTCAGCGCGCGCACGAGCTGCGTGATCGCGGCTTGCTCGGTCGCATCGAGGCCGGGCGCCGCGGCGATCTTCGAGAATTCGATCGCGGCGTTCGGATGCTCGCGCAGCATCTGCGGCAGCAGCGTTTCCTGCGCATACGCTTCGATGCGCGTGAAGATCTGCTCGGGATCGAGGGTCGGCAGGTTGCGGAATTCGAAGTCGAAGCGGCACTCGGCCGGCACCGTGTTGATCGCGTTGCCGCCCTGGATCGTGCTCGTCTGCGCGGTGGTGAACGGCACGTCGTACAGTTCGTCGAACGGGCCTTCGGCGCGAAAACGCTCGGCGATGTCGCGGATGTGGCAGATGAGGCGCGCCGCATACTCGATCGCGTTGAGCCCCTTCGGCGTCAGCGACGAATGCGCCGCGTGGCCGCGCACGCAGCAGCGGTACGCGTTGATGCCCTTGTGCGCGATAATCGGCCGCATGCTGGTCGGTTCGCCGACGATGCAGCCCGACGGTTGCACGCCGCGCTTCACGAGATCGGCGATCATCAACGGCGCGCCCGCGCAGCCGATTTCCTCGTCGTAGGACAGCGCGAAATGGATCGGCTTCGCGAGCTTCGTCGCCTGCATCTCGGGCAGCAGCGCGAGCGCCGCGCCGATGAAGCCCTTCATGTCGCAGGTGCCGCGGCCGTACAGGCGGCCGTCGCGGATTTCCGGCGCGAACGGGTTGCTGTCCCACTGCTGGCCGTCGACCGGCACGACGTCGGTGTGGCCCGACAGCACGATGCCGCCGTTCGTCGAGCCGTCGTGCGCGGGCACGGTGGCGAACAGGTTCGCCCAGCCGTCGCGCGGATCGTGCGTGATCGTCGACACGATGCCCTTCGCGGCGAGCGCGTCGCGCACCGTTTCGATCAGGCCGAGGTTCGGCACGCGGCTCGTCGTGTCCATCGACACGAGTTGCTTGACCCAGGGCAGGCTGACGAGCGATGCGTCGCCTTCGGTTGCGGCGGACGGCGCCGGCGCGTCGAGAGTGGACATGGCAAAACTCCGTCTGATGAATGGGAAATCATACTCAAAAACGCGCCCGCCCGCCTTCGTCGGGCGCGATGCGGTGCAGCAACGTCGCGCCCGTCAGGATTGCATCAGCGGGCCGCGACGGCCGCCCCCTGTTTCGGGCCGAGCGCGCGCAGCGTTTCCTTGATCGTCGACACGCGGATCGCGAGATCGGGCGAGCGCGTCTCGATGCGCAGCTTGTCCTGGCCCGCGAGCTTGATGTGGCGATGCTTCTGCACCATCTCGATGATCCGCATCGGGTCGATCGGCGGATTCGGCTCGAACTGCAGCCCGATCGCGACCTCGCTCGCATCGATCTTCACGATGCCGAGCGGCTTCGCGGCGATCCGCAGCCGGTGCGTCTCGACGAGCGCGTGCGCCTGCGGCGGCAGCTTGCCGAAGCGGTCGATCAGTTCCTCCTGGATGCCGTCGATCGCGTCGCCGTGCTCGCAGTTCGCGAGCCGCTTGTACAGCGACAGCCGCTCCTGCACGTCCGCGCAGTAGTCGGCCGGCAGGATCGCGGGCGCATGCAGGTTGATTTCGGTCGTCGCGGCGAGCGGGGCGGTGAGGTCGGGCTCCTTGCCGTTCTTCAGCGCCTTCACCGCGTCGTTCAGCATGTCCGTATAGAGCTGGAAGCCGATCTCGTGGATTTCGCCCGACTGCTTGTCGCCGAGCACTTCGCCGGTGCCGCGGATCTCGAGGTCGTGCATCGCGAGATAGAAGCCCGAGCCGAGTTCCTCCATCTGCTGGATCGCTTCCAGGCGGCGCTGCGCCTGCTTGGTCAGCGACTGCGGATCGTGGACCAGCAGGTACGCGTAGGCCTGGTGGTGCGAGCGGCCGACGCGGCCGCGCAACTGGTGAAGCTGCGCGAGGCCGAACTTGTCCGCGCGGTGCATGATGATCGTGTTCGCGCTCGGCACGTCGATGCCGGTCTCGATGATGGTCGTGCACAGCAGCACGTTCGCGCGCTGCGCGACGAAATCGCGCATCACGCGTTCGAGCTCGCGCTCGTGCATCTGGCCGTGCGCGATCACGATGCGCGCCTCGGGCACGAGCGCCTCGAGCATCGCCTTGCGGTTCTCGATCGTCTCGACTTCGTTGTGCAGGAAGTACACCTGGCCGCCGCGCTTGAGCTCGCGCAGCATCGCCTCGCGGATCACGCTTTCCTCCTCGCGGCGCACGAAGGTCTTGATCGCGAGCCGCTTCTGCGGTGCGGTCGCGATCACCGAGAAATCGCGCAGCCCTTCGAGCGCCATCCCGAGCGTACGCGGGATCGGCGTCGCGGTGAGCGTCAGCACGTCGACTTCCGCGCGCAGCGCCTTCAGCGCTTCCTTCTGGCGCACGCCGAAGCGGTGTTCCTCGTCGATGATCACGAGGCCGAGACGCTTGAACTGCACGTCCGACGACAGCAGCTTGTGCGTGCCGATCACGATGTCGACGCTGCCTTCGTTGATCTGCGCGATCGCCGCATTCACTTCCTTCGCGGTCTTGAAGCGCGACAGCTCGACGATGCGCACCGGCCAGTCCGCGAAGCGGTCGGCGAAGGTCTGCGTGTGCTGCTCGGCGAGCAGCGTGGTCGGCGACAGCAGCGCGACCTGCTTGCCGCCCAGCACCGCGATGAACGCCGCGCGCAGCGCGACCTCGGTCTTGCCGAAGCCGACGTCGCCGCACACGAGGCGGTCCATCGGCTTGCCGCTCGTCATGTCGCCGATCACGGCCGCGATCGCCGCGGCCTGGTCGGGCGTTTCCTCGAAGCCGAAGCTTTCCGCGAATTTCACGTAGTCGCGCGGGTCGAGCGAGAACGCGTGGCCTTCGCGGGCCGCGCGGCGCGCGTACAGGTTCAGCAGTTCGGCGGCCGTATCGCGGATCTGCTGGGCGGCCTTGCGCTTCGCGCGCTCCCACTGGCCGGAGCCGAGCGCGTGCAGCGGCGCGCTGTCGGGATCGGCGCCGCTGTAGCGCGAGATCACGTGCAGTTGCGCGACCGGCACGTAGAGCTTGCTGTCGCCCGAGTATTCGAGATGCAGGAATTCGGTTTCGCCTTCGCCGAGATCCATCGACACGAGGCCCATGTAGCGGCCGATGCCGTGCTGCGCGTGGACGACCGGGTCGCCGACCTTCAGCTCGGACAGGTCGCGCACCATCGCGTCGACGTTGCTTGCCTGCTCCTGCCGACGACGGCCCGCGCGGCGGCCGAGCGCGCCGTACAGCTCGGTCTCAGTGACGACCGCATAGCCTTCGCCCGGCACCGCGAAGCCGTTCGCGAGTGGCGCGACGCCGAGCGCGAAGCGTTCGTCGCTTGCAAGCCAGCTCGCGAAGTCGTCGTTCGACGCGGGGCGCAGGTGGTGTTCGGCCAGCAGTTGCAGGATCGTCTCGCGGCGGCCGGCCGATTCGACCGTCAGCAGCACACGCTTGCCCGACGATTCGACGAACGTGCGCAGCGACGCGAGCGGATCGTCCGCATGGCGGTCGACGGTGAGCTCGGGCAGGGCGGTCGCCCAGCCGCCGGCCGGCTGCGCGGGCAGCACGACGCGCGCGAACGGCTTCGCGAACGCGAAGAAATCCTCGTCGGACAGGAACAGGCGCTGCGGCTCGAGGATCGGCCGCTCGCGATCGTGCGCGAGGAACGCGTGACGCTGCTTCGTGTCGGCCGTGAAGCGGCGGATCGACGCCTCGAGGTCGCCGGTGAACACGAGGTGCGCGTCCTGCGGCAGGTAGTGGAACAGCGTGGCCGTCTCGTCGAAGAACAGCGGCAGGTAATACTCGATGCCGGCCGACGGCACGCCGTTGCCGATGTCCTTGTAGATCGGCGCGCGGCTCGGGTCGCCTTCGAAGGTTTCGCGCCAGCGGCTGCGAAACGCCGTGCGCGCGGCTTCGTCGAACGGAAACTCGCGGCCGGGCAGCAGCCGCACGTCGCGCACCGGGTAGAGGCTGCGCTGCGTATCGGGATCGAACGCGCGGATCGAATCGACCTGGTCGTCGAACAGGTCGATCCGGTACGGCAGCGGCGAACCCATCGGGTACAGGTCGATCAGCGAGCCGCGCACGCAGTATTCGCCGGGCCGCACGACCTGGCTCACGTGCTCGTAGCCGGCCAGCGTGAGTTGCGCCTTCAGCTTCGCCTCGTCGAGCCGCTCGCCCTGCGCGAACGCGAACGTGTACGCGGCCATGAACGACGCGGGCGGCATCCGGTACAGCGCGGTGGTCGCGGGCACGAGCAGGATGTCGCAGCGGCCCTCGCCGAGGTCGTGCAGCGTCGCGAGCCGCTCGGACACCAGGTCCTGGTGCGGCGAGAAGGTGTCGTACGGCAGCGTTTCCCAGTCGGGCAGCAGGCGCACGCGCGCATCGGGCGAAAAGTAGCGGATTTCCTGCGACAGCCGCTGTGCATCGACCGCGTTCGCGCAGATCACCGCGAGGAGCGGCACGTCCTGGCGGTTGTCGGCGAGATAACGGGCGATGGCGAGCGCGTCGGCGGAGCCGTGCGCGCCGTCGAAGGCGAAACGCTGGCCGGGCTTGACGCGGGCAACGGGTGAAGCGGACGGGGTGGAAGCGTTATCTGGCATAGGGACGACAGGGGTGGCGTGCACGGGCGCAGCGCGGTGCGCCGGTCGAGACGAAAGACCTATTATAAAATCCGCTTCTCGATTTCACCTTTCCGGCGTTTCCCTTCGTGACTCCCCGACTTTTCGCCCTGATTCCCTGCGCCGGCACGGGCAGCCGTTCCGGTTCGGCCGTGCCGAAGCAATACCGCACGCTGGCCGGCCGCGCGCTGCTGCACTACACGCTCGCCGCGTTCGACGCGTGCAGCGAATTCGCGCAGACGCTCGTCGTGCTCGCGCCCGACGATTCCCATTTCGACGCCCGCCGTTTCGCTGGCCTGCGTTTCGCGGTGCGCCGCTGCGGCGGCGGCTCGCGGCAGGCGTCGGTGCTGAACGGGTTGCTGGAGCTGGCCGAATTCGGCGCGACCGACCACGACTGGGTGCTGGTGCACGACGCCGCGCGCCCGGGCATCACGCCGGAGTTGATCCGCACGCTCGTCGCGACGCTGAAGGACGACCCGGTCGGCGGCATCGTCGCGCTGCCGGTGGCCGACACGCTCAAGCGCGTGCCGGCCGGCGGCGACGCGATCGCGCGCACGGAATCGCGCGACGCGCTGTGGCAGGCGCAGACGCCGCAGATGTTCCGCATCGGCATGTTGCGCGAGGCGATCCTGCGCGCGCAGCGCGAAGGGCACGACCTGACCGACGAAGCGAGCGCGATCGAATGGGCCGGCCATACGCCGCGCGTCGTGCAGGGCAGCCTGCGCAACTTCAAGGTCACGTACCCGGAAGATTTCGCGCTCGCGGAGGCGATCCTCGCGCGTCCCGCGAACGCTTCCTGACTTTCACCCCATCTCAATCGGAACACGCATGGATTTCAGAATCGGACAAGGCTACGACGTGCACCAGCTCGTCGAAGGGCGCCCTCTCATCATCGGCGGCGTGACGATTCCGTACGAGCGCGGCCTGCTCGGCCACTCGGACGCGGACGTGCTGCTGCATGCGATCACCGACGCGCTGTTCGGCGCGGCGGCGCTCGGCGACATCGGCCGCCATTTCTCCGACACGGACGCGGCGTTCAAGGGTGCGGACAGCCGCGTGCTGCTGCGCGCGTGCGCGGAGCGCGTGAAGGCGGCCGGTTTCACGATCCAGAACGTCGACAGCACCGTGATCGCGCAGGCGCCGAAGCTCGCGCCGCATATCGACGGGATGCGCGCGAACATCGCGGCGGATCTCGGGTTGCCGCTCGAGCGCGTGAACGTGAAGGCGAAGACCAACGAGAAGCTCGGCTATCTCGGCCGCGGCGAGGGGATCGAGGCGCAGGCCGCCGCGCTGCTGGTGAAGCAGGGCGGCTGACGTCCGGCCGTTGCGGCGTGCGGTTCGTGCGGCGCGCCGCGCCGCCGGAATGAAAAATGCCACGCGAATGCGTGGCATTTTCGTTTGCAGCCGGCGCGCGGCTCATGGCCGCGCGGCCGGCTCGCTCATTCGCCTTCGGCGGCGATCACCTGCGCGGCGGCGTTGATCACCGACGCGATGCGGCCCACGTCGCGCAGTTGCGTGACGGTCATCCCTTGCTCGTTCTTCAGCAGCGCATAGTGCGACTTCACGCAGAAGTGGCACTTGCCGACGATCGATGCGGCCAGCGCGTACATCTCGAACTTGCGCTTGTCGACGCCGCCGTGCGTCGCGTACGCGCCCATCCGCAATTCGGCGCGCTGCGTCTTCAGGTCGGCGTCGTCGGCCATCTCGACATACGGATACCAGGTGTTGTTCATCCCCATCAGCGCGGCCGCCGTCAGCACGGCGTTCGTCTCTTCGGACGACAGGACGCCGGCTTCGCGAATCGTCTTGACGAGCACCGTGCTCTTCGCCGCGATGGCCGCCGCCAGCGCCACGCCGACCGCGTCCGTGCCTTCGAGCGACGAGCGCGAGATCGTGCCGTCGAGGTTCAGGCGAATGTCCTTCGCGTAGTCGGGGATACGTGCCTTAATCGAGTCGATGAATTCCATTGATATCTCCTATGGGTTGGCCGTTAAAAAAGCCCGCAGGCAGAACGCGCGCCGCGGGCTTCGTGCATTGCTGCGCTTACAGCGTTGCGCCGCCGACTGCGCGGTTGCACGGGCAGAGTTCGTCCGTTTGCAGGCCGTCCAGAATGCGCAGGACTTCTTCCGGGCTGCGGCCGACGTTCAGGTTGTTCACCGAAACGTGCTGGATCGTGTTGTCCGGATCGACGATGAACGTTGCACGCAGGGCCACGCCGGCTTCCTTGTCGCGCACGCCGAGCTGGTCGATCAGTTCGCCCTTGACGTCGCCGAACGAGTAGTGGTTCAGCTTGTCCAGGTCCTTGTGCTCACGGCGCCATGCGAGCTTGACGAATTCGTTGTCCGAGCTGCCGCCGAGCAGGACGGCGTCGCGCTCTTCGAACTGCTTCGTGAGCTTCGCGAATTCGACGATTTCCGTCGGGCACACGAACGTGAAATCCTTCGGATAGAAGTAGATGATCTTCCACTTGCCCGGGAACGACGCTTCGGTGACGGTCTCGAACGCCGACTGGCCGTTTTCCTCGTGATTGTTGAAGCCCGGCTTCGCGGCTACGACGGTGAAAGCTTCGAGTTTATCGCCCACGGTTTTCATGCGGATACTCCTGTGTGAGTTGGGAAGAAGACTGAGTCAAGCTACCTCGGTGCTGCAACGATGATGTGACAGCATGGGTAAAACTATAACACTATTAGCAAGACGCTTCAATAGATTTTGACTAACTACTCTCATAGCTTTTGTCAACCGCCTCGATAGTGTGACGCGCAAGATGCGTGCGTGCGCGTGTCACGCGGTCGCACGCGCCTTGCCGGCGCCGGGGAATTCGAGCGTGACTTCGAGGCCGGCTTCCGGCTGGCGATTGCGCAGGCGCAGCGCGCCGCGGTAGCGGCCGACGAGCCGCAGCACGATCGCCATCCCGAGGCCCGTGCCGTCGGCCTTGGTGCGCGCGGTGTCGACGCGGTAGAACGGCCGCATCACGAGCGGCAGCTGATCCTCGGGGATGCCGGGGCCTTCGTCGCTCACCGACAGCTCGACGCGCGCATGCGACACGCGCGTCTCGAGCGTGATGCGCGAGATGCCGTCCTGCTTGCTCTGGCCGTACTTGCGCGCGTTCTCGACGAGGTTGCCGATCACGCGGCGCATGTCGGTCTCGTCGGCTTCGATGATCGCGCTCGGCGCGAGCCGCGTGCGGATCTCGACGCCGTCCTCGCCCGACACGCGCGCGGCGACTTCGTGCGCGATCGACGACAGGTCGACGGGTTCCGGCTTGCGCTGCGACGGGCGCGCGTAGTCGATGAAGGCCGCGATGATGCGGTCCATCTGTTCGATGTCGTCGACCATCGCGTCCTTGGTCGCCTGGTCGGACGGGCTCATCTCGGTTTCGAGCCGCAACCGCGCGAGCGGCGTGCGCAGGTCGTGCGAAATGCCCGCGAGCATCAGCGCGCGATCGGCTTCGAGCTGTTCGAGGTCGCGCACCATCTGGTTGAAGCTGCGGTTGGTCTCGGCCGCGACGCCCATCCCGCGCTCGGGCAGCGGCTCGGGCGCCTGGCCCGACCCGACCTGGCGCGCGGCGAGCGCGAGCCGCGAGAACGGCCGGTTCACGAGGCTCGTGATGAACGCGGAGCCGAACAGCGACAGCGCGAGCGCGAACAGCCCCCAGCCGGCCCACTGCAGGCCCGTGACGTTGTCGAGCTGGTCGCGGTCGAGCGCGACCCAGTAATCGTCGTCGTCGATCTTGAAGCTGATCCACACGCCGGGAATGTCGTTGACCGACTGCGCGATCACGGTATCGTCGCCGAGGCGGCTGCGGATGTCGTGTTCGATCAGGCGGTTCAGCGATTCGTCGGGCTGCAGCTTGAATTTGTCGGTTTTCTCGCGCGGGTACACGCGCACGCCCTCGTTGCTCTCGAGATCCTGCAGCAGCGCGCGCCGCAAATCGGGATCGGAATAGAGCAGGGCGGTGCGCGTGAGCTTCACGACCGCGACGAGCTGGAGCGCGACGCGCTGCGCACGCGGCTCGCGCTCGATCACGCGAAAGCTCTGGAACCACGCGGCGAGACTGACCGAGATCAGCAGCGCGATCAGCAGGAAGGTGCGCCAGAACAGCCCGCCGAACGCGAGCTGCAGAAGGCGCCGGTCGATACGCATGGGACGGGCCGTGGACGGGGCGAAACCGGAAAGGAAAAAGCTCAGGCGGCGCCGTCCGGGATGAACACGTAGCCGAGGCCCCAGACCGTCTGGATGAAGCGCGGGCTGCCCGGATCGGGTTCGATCAGCTTGCGCAGGCGCGAGATCTGCACGTCGAGGCTGCGGTCGAACACTTCGTATTCACGGCCGCGTGCGAGTTCCATCAGCTTTTCACGTGACAGCGGCTGGCGCGGATGACGCGCGAATACTTTCAGCACCGAGAATTCGCCGGTGGTCAGCGGAATTTCCTGGCCGGACTTCGTCAGCGTGCGCGTGGCGAGATTCAGCGAGAATTCGCCGAACTCGAACACCTCGGTGGTTTCGGACGGGGCGCCCGGCAGTTCGGCCGGCGCCTGGCGACGCAGCACCGCATGAATGCGCGCGACCAGCTCGCGCGGGTTGAACGGCTTCGGCAGGTAATCGTCGGCGCCCATCTCGAGGCCGACGATGCGATCGACGTCCTCGCCCTTCGCGGTGAGCATGATGATCGGCGTGCGGTCGTTGCTGCCGCGCAGCCGGCGGCAGATCGACAGGCCGTCTTCGCCGGGCAGCATCAGGTCGAGCACGAGCAGGTCGAAACGCTCGCGTACCCAGAGCTTGTTCATCGCGGTCGCGTTTTCCGCGACATAGACGTTGAAACCCTGTTCGCCGAGGTAACGGCGCAGCAGATCGCGCAGGCGAGGGTCGTCGTCGACGACGAGAATCTTGGAGGGGTTTTTCGTTTCCATGATCGGCATCTTATCGCGAATGGGAATTGACGCACGGCCGCGTATTTTCGTGCGTTACAGTCGGTTACAAAATTTACCCGTAGTGTCGCGCCGAGTAAAGGCAGGCTATAGAGATTCCTTTACTCGAAGCCGAAATTCGGTAGATACTCCCCTGCACTCCATCTTTCATCTTTGCACACCCGAATTCCGCAGGGTTTTTCAAGTACCAGAGGTAGCCGGTTGCCGCGTGACGAAGGGAACAAATCGACCAAAGAAGCGAGGACGGTCATGCGATCTGCCCGGATTGCACTGATGCTGACGATCGCGCTTGCCGGTCCATATGCGTCGAACTTCGCGTATGCGCAGCGCCCCGAGCAGGGCGCATCGTCGCGCAAGCTGCCGCGCGGCAAAGCGCCGCAGTCCGATCGTGCCGCCGATATGACGGTCCGTTCCGCCGTGCCTCCCGATCTCGAGCAGCGCCGCCGCGACGGGCACATGACGCCCGAAGAGCGGCACCTGTTGCGCCAGCACATCGAAGACGCCGTTCGCGAGCTGTACAAGCGCTGACGCGTGTCGTCGTTCGTCTTGCGCGGAAATCTCCGCGCGGAAAAAATTCGTAGCACTTTTGCCGTCAACTTTCAGGCGCCGAATGCCGTTGTACGGGCATCCGCACCGCCGGTGCGTTCCGGGAGTCCATGACGATGAAAGCGAACGCTGCCGCACCGGCGCCGTCGCCTGCGATGCAGGCGACGCTCGATGCCGACGACGCGCTGTTTTTCCTCAGTCGCACCGGTTTTTCTCCCGCGCCCGCCGAGGTCGCGCGCATCGTCGGCATGACGCGCGCGCAGGTCGTGGCCGACACGCTCGGCAATGCGCGACACGAACCCGTCACGACGTGGCCCGACTGGCTCGGCGAGTTGCCGCCGACGCGCGCGCAGCGCCAGGCGCTGACGCCCGACATGCGGCGCGACGAGCAGCGCGAGCGCAATCGCCGCTACGATGCGTTGCGCGCGGCCTGGGTCCACGAGATGGTCGCGACGCCGTCGCCGCTCACCGAGCGCATGACGCTGTTCTGGCACGGGCATTTCACGTCCGGGCAGGACAAGGTGCCGTACCCGCAGACGATGGCCGCGCAGAACGCGCTGTTTCGCCGCGAGGCGCTCGGCAACTTCGGCACGCTGCTGCACGCGGTCGCGAAGGATCCGGCGATGCTCCAGTATCTCGACGGCGCGAGCAATCGCAAGGGGCGGCCGAACGAGAATTTCGCGCGCGAGGTGATGGAGCTGTTCACGCTCGGCGAAGGGCACTACACGCAATCCGACGTGACCGAAGCCGCGCGCGCGATGACCGGCTGGACGGTCGATCCCGACACGTTGCGCTTCACGGTGCGGCCCGAGTGGCACGATACCGGCGACAAGACGATCCTCGGCGAAACCGGGCCGTTCGACGGCGACGGCTTTCTCGACATCCTGCTGAAGCGGCCGGGCACCGCGCGCTTCATCGCCGGCAAGCTGTGGCGCGAGTTCGTGTCCGATACGCCGGAACCGGGCGCACTCGATGCGGTGGCCGAGCGGTTTCGCGCGAGCGGCTACGACATTCGCGCGGCGCTCGCCGTGCTGTGGTCGACCGACGCGTTCTGGGATCCGCGCAACCGCGGCGTGCTCGTGAAGTCGCCGGCGGAATTCGTCGTCGGGTCGGTGCGGCTGTTCGACGTCGCGTACGGCGATCCGCAGCTGCTCGCGAACACCGTGCGCACGCTCGGGCAGAACCTGTTCTATCCGCCGAACGTGAAAGGCTGGCCGGGCGGCGCGCTGTGGATCAACAGCACCACGCTGCTGTCGCGCAAGCAGTTCGTCGAGCAGTTGTTCCGCGCGACCGAAACGGTCGGCATGCGGCCGCCGGCTCGCGCGATCGCGCAGCCGCCGAACGCGCGGGCGCATGCGATGCCGGTGACCGATGCGGCGTCCGCCGCCGGCCTGCGGGGCACGCCCGCGAAGCCGGCGCGCGGCGGCCTGCGCTTCGACCTCGAGCGCTGGCTGGCCCAGTATCGTGCGCGGCCGCAGGCGATCGCGGGATTGTCGACCGAGCTGCAGTTGCAGCATGCGGTGCTGCAACTCTCGCCGGTCGCGGCGATCGATACGGATTCGACCGGCAGCGCGTATCTCGAGGCGCTGCTGATGGATCCCGCCTATCAACTGAAATGATGCGAACGACGACGAAGCGGGCAGCCGCCGCGGCAAAGGTGCCCGGCGGCGAACCAAAGGATGTGCGATGAACCGACGTGATTTTCTGACGCTGACCGGCGCTGCGGCGGCGGCGGCCGGCGTGTCGATGTGGCAAGCCCCCGCGATGGCGGCCACCGTGCCGCAGGCCGGGCGAAAGCCGGCGGCCGGGTATGCGAACGTGCTGGTCCTCGTCGAGCTGAAGGGCGGCAACGACGGCCTCAACACGGTGGTGCCGTATGCCGATCCGCTGTACTACCAGTTCCGGCGCAGCATCGGCATCAAGCGCGACCAGGTGCTGCAGCTCGACGCGCAGACGGGGCTGCACCCGTCGCTCGCGCCGTTGATGCCGCTGTGGCGCGACGGGCAGGTCGCGGTCGTGCAGGGCGTCGGCTATCCGCAGCCGAACCTGTCGCATTTCCGCTCGATCGAGATCTGGGACACCGCATCGCGCTCGGATCAGTACCTGCACGAAGGCTGGCTCACGCGCACCTTCGCGCAGGCGCCGGTCCCGCCCGGTTTCGCGGCGGACGGCGTCGTGCTCGGCAGCGCCGAGATGGGGCCGCTGTCGAACGGCGCGCGCGCGATCGCACTCGTCAATCCTGCGCAGTTCATCCGGGCGGCCCGGCTCGCCGAGCCGTCGTCGCTGCGCGAGCAGAACCCGGCGCTCGCGCACATCATCGACGTCGAGAACGACATCGTGAAGGCGGCCGACCGGCTGCGCCCGCGCGGCGGGATGCGCGAATTCAGGACGGCCTTTCCGGCCGGCGCGTTCGGCACGTCGGTCAAGACCGCGATGCAAGTGCTGGCCGCGTGCGAAGCGTCCGGGCCCGGCGCGCAGGATGGGGTCGCGGTGCTGCGCCTGACGCTCAACGGCTTCGACACGCACCAGAACCAGCCAGGGCAGCAGGCCGCGCTGCTCAAGCAGTTCGCGCAAGGGATGAGCGCGATGCGCGCGGCGTTGGTCGAACTCGGGCGCTGGAACGAGACGCTCGTGATGACGTATGCGGAATTCGGGCGGCGCGTGCGCGAGAACCAGAGCAACGGCACCGATCACGGCACGGCCGCGCCGCATTTCGTGATGGGCGGCCGCGTGGCGGGCGGCCTGTACGGTGCGCCGCCGGCGCTCGGGCGGCTCGACGGCAACGGCAACCTGCCGGTCGCGGTCGATTTCCGCCAGCTTTATGCGACCGTGCTTGGGCCGTGGTGGGGGCTCGATGCGACGCGCGTGCTGCAGCAGCGTTTCGACACGCTGCCGTTGCTGAAGGCGTGATGCGCGCGGCTCAGCGGCGGCGCGCGGCGCGCCACGCGATCCACAGCTTGCGGATCGGCGTCAGCGCAATGCGCTGGTGCAGCACCTGGTAGCCGTCGCGCGCGATTTCGTCGAGCAGCGCGCCGGCCAGCGCGATCTGCGCGCGCAGCGTGCGCTGTGCACGGCGTTCGGCGGCGGGAATCGCCGCACCGGCCGCCGCGAGCGCGTCGCGCGCGCGGGTCGTCTGGAATTGCAGCAATTCGGTGAAGGCCGGGCTATAGCGACGGTTCAGCAGATCGGCGGCGGTCACGTTGTAGCGCTGCAGTTCGTCGATCGGCAGATAGATGCGGCCGTGGCGTGCGTCGTTGCCGAGTTCCTGCACGAATTGCGCGAGCATCAGCGCGCGGCCGACGTCCTCGGCCCACGGCTGCGGGTCGGTCGGGTCCGCCGAGCTGGCGCGCGCAACCAGCGACGCGAAGGTGCCGCCGACCTGCGCGATATAGCGCTGCAGGTTCGCGAAGTCGAGGTAGCGTGCCTGTTCGAGGTCCATCCCGTAACCGTTGACGAGCGTGCGCAGCGCATCGGCCTCGGCGGCGATCGCCGGGTGATGCTGTGCGAGCGCCTTCGTGACCGGGTGCGACGGTTGCCCGTCGGCGAGTGCCGCGAGTTCCTTGTGCCACCACGCGAGTTTCGTGTGTCCGACGGTCGGATCGCTGGTTTCCTTGACGGTTTCCTCGAGTTCGCGGCGCAGCGCGAACAGCGCGGTCAGGCGCGGCTGCGTGGCGAGCGGCGCCTGGCGCAGCGCGTAGTAGACGCTGGAGCCTGCGGGGGCGGCCTTTTGCTGACAGTAGTCGTCGAAGTTCACGGGCGAAATCGTGTGGGGCGGGTTCGGGGGACGCGCGGCGGCGCGCTGCCGAAACGTCGAGCGCGGCATTCTAGCACCGCGGCACGACGGGTGCCGGCAGGGCGAGACAAGGCCGCACGGATCGGGTAGAATCTCGCGCTCGCCTGATCGGGCGTGCCGGTTTTCGGGCCGGCGTGAAGTCCCGGGCGCGTGGAGCACGCATCTTGCGTCCCGCGCGGTCAGGCGACGGAAATGCGCGTGAGTGGCGAAATTGGTAGACGCACCAGGTTTAGGTCCTGACGCCCGCAAGGGTGTGCCGGTTCGAGTCCGGCCTCACGCACCAGAAGTCGAACGAGCCCCCGTCAGGGTCTCGTTCGCGAAAAAGCGCTGCCGGTCGGCTGACCGCAGCGCTTTTTTATCGTCCATTGATACCGGTTTCCTCGCCAGGCGTCCGCATTCGCCCGAAAAAACGGCCGCGTGTAATATCGTGCTCACTTTTCATACAAGAAGCACCACGACACCGAGGGGTCGCCGATGAAACGCACCGTCCGCATTCCGATTTCCGTTCTGGCGCTGATGTTCGCCGCGCCGGCCTTCGCCAATACGCCCGCCGACAATGTCGTCTGGAGCGCCAAACCGGTGAAGACGGTCGCATCGTCGTCGGCGTGCACGGCGTACTCGGGACGGGCGATGTCGAGTGGCGAGCCGCTGTCGACGGAGGGTGTGCTCAAAGCGCTCGGCACGTCGCTGGCCGGCGCCGCGCTGGGCGCCGTCGCCGGCGGATATCAGGGCGCAGTCCCCAATCCGTGCCAGCGTCCGGGCCTGTGACGCGCGTGCAGTCGAATCGCCGGGCGCACCGCTTCAACTGACATGCCCGGCTCGACAAACCTCCCCGCGCGTCGCACGACCGCTGCGCTTCGTCGTTTCCGGCGCGCCTATTCCCAGAAGCTGCGGATCGCGACGGCCACGATCACCGGTACCGAGAACACCAGCGGAATCGCGAAATACTGCGCTTCGCGATCGACGACCCAGCTATAGATCACCCACGCCGCACCGATTGCGAACGTGATGAGGCCGACCGTCACGGCGGCGATGTTCAGGGCCAGCTTCGACGGCTGGCGGCGCGTTTTGGCGTTGTCGTTGTTATCGCGCGGGGACGATTTCATCGGAAGAGTGTGGCCTCGGGCCGGAACAGGGGTAAAGCCACAGGAAACCCCATCCGCACGGATCGCGCAAGGGCCGGCGCGGGCCGGCCCCGTCACGCCCGTTCCCGCGCGTTACAACCCGAACGACGCGGCCAGTTCGTCGAGCAGTTCGCGCTGGAACGCGACGAACCGCTCGCCCGGCTGCTGCGCGATCGCCAGGTCGAGCATCGGATCGGCGACCTCGGTGCGCACGCCTGCCAGTTCCTCGACGATCGCGAGCCCGCAGAACGGCACGTACGCCTCCGAATAACCGCCTTCGTGAACGATCACGAGCCGCCCGCCGCAATGGCGCTGCGCGGCTTCCTTCACCGCGCGCGTCATGAACCGGTAGCTGTCGGTATGCAGCTGCATGCGCGCGAGCGGATCGACCGCGCTCGCGTCGAGGCCGCTCGCGATGACGATCAGCTCGGGGCGGAAGCGCGCGAGCGCCGGCAGCACGATCCGCTCGAACGCATACCGGTACGCGTCGTCGCCGCTGCCGGCGAGCAGCGGCACGTTCAGGTTCGCGCCGATGCCCGCGCCTTCGCCGCGATCGTCCGCGCCGCTGTAGCCGGGCGGGAAACAGCGGTCCTGGTGCAGCGAGATCGTCAGCGTATCCGGATCGTCGTAGTAGATCGACTGCGTGCCGTTGCCGTGATGCACGTCCCAGTCGATCACCGCGACACGCTCGACGCCGTGCTTCGCGCGTGCGGCCTCGATCGCGATCGGGATGTTCGCCAGCATGCAAAAGCCCATCGGGCGATCGCGCAGGCAGTGATGGCCGGGCGGCCGCGACAGCGAGAACGCATTCGCCGCGCGCTCGCCGACGACCGCATCGACCGCTGCGATCGCGAGGCCGGCCGACAGCGCGGCGATCTCGTAGCTGCCCTTGCCGAATGGCGCGAGATCGCCGAGGTCGCCGCCGTTCGCGTCGCTGAGGGCGCGGAACGCGTCGAGATAGTGCGCCGGATGAATGCGCAGCAGGTCGGCCGTCGTCGCGGGCGCGGCGCCGCGCAGGTCGAGCTGCGCGGCGAGGCCCGACGCCTGTACGAGCGACAGGAAGCGGCGCTTCGAATCGGGCGATTCCGCGTAGCCGGCGCTCGACGGCGGCTGGACCCAGCCGCCGACCGGGAAGAACAGCGCGTGCGTGCCGCCGGTATGCCAGAAAGTGCGTTCGTCGGTGAAAAAGGCAGTGCGATTCATGGAGGCGTGACCTGTCACGGTTGGGAGGAAACGGAAGGGCGTGCGCGGCGATCGATGTGGCGCAGCGCGGCGAACGACACGATCGCGACGGCCGTCGCGGCCACGAACAGCGTGCGCATCGTGCCGCCGGCGTCGAGCATCAGGCCGGCCAGCAGCGGGCCGGCGGCGAGACCCGCGCCGATCACGAAATTGAGCGTCGCGACGAGGCGGCCCGACGTGTCGATCTGCGCGACCGTCGCGAGAATGAACGGCAGCACGAAGGTCCATGCAAACTTGAACGCGAAGATCGCCGCGCTGTAGCCACCGGTATGACGCATCGCGGCGAGTGCGACGAGCGACGCCGCGAGCAGTGCGTAGCCGGCCGCCAGCATCGCGCGGCGCGCAAGCCGGCCGCCCGCGCACGAGGCAAGCGCCGCGCCGGCGATCCCCATCACGCTCGCGATCGCGAGCACGTTGCCGGTCGACTGCGGATCGAGCCCGGCCTCGGCCGCCGCGCGGCTCGCGAACGTCCATACGCTGCCGATCGCGAGATAGAACGTCAGCACCGCGCCGATGGCGAGCACGACGAAGTGTCGCGGCGTTTGCGGCGCGTCGCCGCGTGCGCTGGTCGCAGCCGCGGCTCGCGTGCCGAGCGACGGCGAAAAGCCGCGCGACAGCGGCGCCGCGAGCAGCGCGAGCCCGGCGAGCGCGACGTACAGCGCACGCAGCCCGAACGCGGCGAACACGTGCGGCAACACGAACAGGCCGATCGCGCCCGCGATCAGCTGGCCGACGACCCACAGGCCGTACACGCGGTCGCTGTTGCTGCTCGTCGCGGCGCTCGTCATGCAGAGCACCATCAGCGAACCGCCGCCGAGCGCGGTGACGGCGCGCAGCGCGAGCAGCACGGCAAAGCCCGGCATCCACAGCGCGGTCAGCAGGTTGCCCGCGCCGAACAGCGCGATGGCGAGCGCCGCGATGTGGCGCGCGTCGACACGGCCGAGCCACAGGTACGACGGCACGGTCGCGAGGCTGAACGCGCCGAGTTCGACGAAGAAGTAGGTGCCGATCTGCGACGCGGACAAGCCGAGCTGCGTCGCGAGCTGACCGGCGACGGCGGGCGCCACGAGCAGCAACAACGGTGTGATGGCCGCGAACACGACGAGCGCGACGAGCGTCGAGCGCGCGAACGGCGACGCGTGGCCGTCGGGCGAGAGGGCGGCATCCGGGGACAAGGTCTTCATGGCGGGGTCTCGTGGAGGGAATCAGAACAGGTGGTACATGCCGACCATCGCGCCGAACTGCGACGCGCCGGCAAGCGGTGTCGGGTCGTATTCGTAGACGGTCTGCGAGCTCTGGCCGCTGTTGCGCGCATAGCCGAGGTTCACGTACGCGACGGTGCGTTTCGACAGCGCGTAGGTGGTGCTCGCGATGAACAGCGTCGGGTGGCCGATCGCCGGCGTGCGCGAATCGGTGTGGTACACGCCCGCGTTCAGGCCGATCCCGTTCGACGCCAGGTAGCGCGCGCCGCCCCAGACGATCGTGCGCGCCGCGTCGAGGTCGCCGGTCAGGCGTTCGACGCCGGCATAGACGGTGAGCGGCAGCGTGGCGAACGCATAACGCGCGGCGAGCGTGCCGAGTTCGCGACGCCGCGCGGACGCGTCGTCGGCTGCCGATACCTCGCCGTGCGCCTGGTGCAGCACCGCGCTGACCGACAGGCCATTGCTCGTGTACTGCCCGCCGAGCTCGAGCACGCGTCCGGCGCGCGTATTGCCGGCGACGCCGGAGGTCGCGGCGAGCGCTTCGACGTCGAAGCCGGCGAACGTCGGCGACTGGTATTTGACCGAGTGATCGATGAAGTTCGCGTACATCGGCACGAGCACGCCCTGGCCGCTGTACGACCCGTACCAGAGCGGGTCGTAGAACAGCGTCTTGTCGAACAGCACGCTGAACTGGCGGCCGAGCGTGACGGTGCCGACCGGCCCCGCGAGGCCCACGTATGCGCCGCGGAAGAACGCGTAGCCGGGCACGGTCGCGGTGCCGTCGTTGAGGTTGAGGCCCTGTTCGAGCTTGAACAGCGCACGCCAGCCGCCGCCGAGATCCTCGTGGCCCTTGATCCCGACCTGCGAAGGCAGGATGCCGTAGTTCTGCAACCGCACGGCCGAACGATGCCCGTCGGCGTGCGTCAGGTATTGCACGCCGGCGTCGAGCGCGCCGTACAGCGTGAGGGCGGACTGCGCGTGCGCGGCGGCGTTGCAGGCGGCCAGCGTCGCGGCGGCCGCGGCCGTGCGGATGAAGCGGGGTGTCGTCACGTGGGGTTCTCCATACCGTGCTGCATCGGTTTGTCGTTGGTGTTGTCGCGACGCAGTGTCCGCAGCGGGAAAACAGTCGAACAGTCGTCCAGATGAACGGTGCGGAAAACCCGCGGTGCACGGCATGTGCGCCGCGCGATGCCGTCGCGCGCCGTGCTGCGCAGCAGCAACGGGCGGCGCACCGTTCAAATGGATGGGGCTGGCGCGCGTTCCGGTGCCGTGGCCCGCCAAAAAAGCCGCTGGCTATAATCGGCCGGTGTCGTTGCGCACATCAGCAGCCCGACCGGGCAGGGGAGCGGAAGGTGAGGATCACGACGGATATCGGGCAGGATCTCGACGCGCTGCGCGACGTGCCGGCCGCCATCGTCCTCGACGAGTTCGCGTGGCCGCCGCTGCCGTCCCGGCGCGCCGACTTCGACGGCGTCACGCGCGGCGACGCAGCGCAGCGCGAACTCGGGCTGATGCTGCTCGACCTGTACGCGGTGGCCGCGCAGTCCGGCATCGGCGAATTCGAATGCCGGTTCTTTTCGCTGCTGCAGGCGCTCATGCCGTTCGATGCGGCGTGGACGGGCGTCGCGACCCATGTGCCGACCGGCCCGGTGATGCACAACAGCTTTTTGTACCGGTTGCCGCATGCGTTCTTCACCGACTGGAAGCGCGTGCGCGATTGCGACCCGCTGGCGCACCGCACGTTGCATGGCGCGCACGGCCGCGCGGTGCGGCTGACGGTCGTCGAGCCGGGGCTCGATGCGCGGTTTCGCGACTGGTGCGTGAAGTACGGGCTCGCGCAGCTGATGTGCGTGTGTACGCTCGATCGCCGCTTCGGCCTGACGACGTTCATGTCGATCTACCGCCAGGGCCTGAACCGGCCGTTCAGCGACGACGACGCGCGACGTTTCGAGGAAGTGATCCCGCATCTGGCCGCCGCGCTGACGATCAATCGCGCGGCTCAACTCACGCGCGAGCGCGCCGACACGGTCGCGCCGGCAGCGCGGGCGCTGTGCGACAACTTCGGGGTGCTGCACCATGCCGATCACGGTTTCGACGACGTGCTGCGCACCGAATGGCCGTCGTGGGCCGGCGCGCGCGTGCCGGAGCCGCTCGTCGCACACCTGCGGCGCCAGTCGGGCCAGCCGTTCGTCGGCGACGCGCTGCGCATCCAGTGCGTGCCGGTCGCGGGGCTGTTCCAGATCGAGGCGCGGCCGCGCTCGCTGCTCGACCGGCTGAGCCCGCGCGAACTCGCGGCGATCCGCTATTACGGCGCCGGGCGTTCGCACAAGGAGGTCGCGCAGCAGATGGCGATCTCGCCGACGACCGTGCGTCACTACCTGCGTTGCGCGTACCGCAAGCTCGGCATGCACGACAAGAGCCAGATCGCCGGCGTGCTGGGCGCGACGGGCGGCGCGACCGACGACGAGGCGGTGGAAGCCGGCGGCGTGCCGCGCTGAGGCGAACGCACGCGTGGGCCGCGCGGTGCGCGGTACGCTGCCCGAATGGTTGTGCCCGCAACCATTGAGCGTTATGCTCGTCAGCTTCCAGGAGACGGAATGCCATCATGAACGACACGAATTCAGGGTCGGTGCGCGCGGCGGTGGTCGGCGTCGGCGCGATCGGCGGTCTGCTCGCGGCCGCGCTGTCGCGAGCCGGCATGACCGTGAGCGCGTACGCGCGCGGCGCGACGCTCGATGCGCTGAATACGCACGGCGTGCGCGTGATCGACGAGGCGGGCGCAATCTCGTCGGTGCCGGTGCGCGCCAGCGACGATGCGGCCGCGCTCGGCGTGCAGGACTACGTGGTGATCGCGCTGAAGGCGCAGGCGCTGCCCGCGCTGGCCGGGCGCATTGCGCCGCTGGTCGGGCCGGACACCGTGATCGTCGCGGCGATGAACGGGCTGCCATGGTGGTTCACGCACGGGCTCGGAGGCGCGATCGACGGCGTGCCGCTCGATGCGGTCGATCCGGCCGGCGCGGTGTCGGCCGCGTTGCCGCCGGCGCAGGCGATCGGCTGCGTCGTGCACCTGTCGTCGAGTACCGACGCGCCCGGCGTCGTGCGTCGCGGGCGCGGCAACCGGCTGATCGTCGGCACGCCCGATCCGCGGCTCGACATGGCCACGGCGCGGTTCGCCGCGGCGCTCGCGGCGGGCGGTTTCGACGTCGAGTCGACGCGCGCGATCCGGACCGAGATCTGGACGAAGCTGTGGGGCAACATGAACATGAACCCGTTGAGCGCGCTGACCGGGTCGACGGCCGAGCAGTTGCTCGACGATCCGTTCACGCAGGATCTCGCGCTGCGGATGATGGAGGAGGCGGCCGCGATCGGTGCGAAGCTCGGCCTGTCCACCGGGATGAGCGGCCCCGAGCGGATCGCGGTCACGCGCAAGCTCGGCGCGTTCAAGACGTCGATGCTCCAGGATTTCGAGGCGGGGCGCTCGCTCGAGATCGGGCCGATCCTCGGCGTGTTTCCGGAGCTCGGCCGCAAGCTTGGCGTGCCGACGCCGTATTGCGACGCGGTGCTGGGGTTGTTGCGCCAGCGCGCGACGAACAGCGGGTTGTAGCGCGACGAGGCCGCTGAATGCGCGGCCGCCGCCGGTAACGTGGCAACACGCGCTTCACGCGATGCCGCCGCATGATGCAAAACGGGCCGCCCGGATTGCGCGTGACGCGACCCGGGCGGCCTGTCTGATTCGTCGGATCAATGCTGCGCGCAGCACCCGGCCATCGCGCGATGCCGGGCCGGCGCGCGGCTCAGTCGTCGCGTTCGGTCGCGTGCGCGACGACCTTGTCGAGCAGCCGCTCGAACGTCTGGCGCTCGCTGTCGGACAGGCACGCGAGCAAGCCGTCGTTCCACTTGCGCACGATCGGCATGATCTTGCGATGCAGCGCCCGGCCGTCGGTGGTCAGCGCGATCAGCACGATCCGGCCGTCCTCGTCGCTCGCGCTGCGCTCGAGCAGCCCCTGGCGCAGCAGTGCTTCGGCCGCGCGGCTCGCCTGGCTCTTGTCGAGGTTGGTGTGGCGCGCGAGATCCATGATCGAGAACGGGCCGAATGCGCCGACGGCGGCGATCACGCGCGCCTCGGGCAGCGAGATGTCGAGCTTGTGCCGGTACACCTCGCCGATCCCGCGGTCGGAGCGCTTCGTGAGCGCATGGAGGCGATAGGTCAGAAACTGATCGAGCCCGGCTTGACGGCCTTTCATGTCGAATCCTGAAGAAAAAGGGCGGGCCCGATTGTTCCTGTATCGCGCGCTCGGGTCAACGGTCAGTGTGCACCGTACTTCAGGCGTGTCAACTGTTCCGCTTCGTTCGCGAGCAGATCGGCCGCATCGCGGATCGCGACGTCGAGCGTGATCGGCCCGGGGGCCGGCGAAAAGCAGCCGGAGAAATGCTCGGACAGGCGCGGCAGCGCGGCCGGGTCGACCGCGCCCGACAGCAGCGAGGCGGGGACGCCAGCGGCCTGCGCGTGCCGGCACGCGATGAACGGCGCCTTGCCGTGCAGCGTCTGAACGTCGGAGCGGCCTTCGCCGGTGATCAGCCAGTCGGCGCCGGCGAGCGCGGCGTCGAGCCCGACCTGGCGCGCGACGACTTCGGCGCCGGCCTCGAACCGCGCGCCGAGCATGTGCAGCGCGAAACCCAGGCCGCCGGCGGCGCCCGCGCCGGGCAGATCGCGGCCGCGGCGGTCGAGCGCGGCTTCGAGCAGATCGGCGAAGTGGCCGAGCGCGGCATCGAGGGTCGCAACCTGCGCGGCCGTCACACCCTTTTGCGGACCGAACACGGCAGTGGCGCCGTGGGCGCCCGTCAGCGGGTTGTCGACGTCGGACATGCCGACGAATTCCGTTTCCTCCAGGCGCGCATCGAGCCCCGACGCGTCGATGCGCGCGATGTCGGCGAGCCGCGACGGCACGGGCTCGACCGGCTGGCCGCTCGCGTCGAAGCATTGCAGGCCGAGGCCCGCGAGCAGCCCGGCGCCCGCGTCGTTGGTGCTGCTGCCGCCGAGCGCGACGAAGAAGCGGCGCACGCCGTCGTCGAGCAGCGCGCGGATCGCCTCGCCCATTCCGCGCGTGCTGCGCGCGTCGACCGGCACGCTCATGCCGACCGGATCGGTAATGCCGACGATCTCGGCCGTTTCGACGATCGCGGTGCGCGCATCGATCACGCCGACCGCCGCGTCGCGTGCCGCCAGCGACGCGCCGGCCACCCGCAGCGTGCGCCGCGTACCGCCACCCGCCAGCATCGCGTCGAGCGTGCCTTCGCCGCCGTCGGCCATCGGGCAGCAGCGCACCACGGCGTCGGGCCGGGCGCGGCGGATGCCGGTGGCGATCGCGTCCGCGACCTGCTCGGCGGAAAGCGAGCCTTTGAACGAATCGGGCGCGATGACGACGACAGGCGCGGACGGGTGTTGCGGCATGGTGTCTCCGGAAGGCGTGATTGGTGTGAAGAATGCACGGTGAGGCGACGAGCGGGCTCACACGCAATCGGAGCTTACAGGATGGCGGGCCCGTGGTGGATACGCCGTTCGGCATAGCGGCGATCTGCATGCATCGCCGTGCAACGGGCCGTCGACGTGGCGGGGACACACGCGTGTCGCGCTGATCTGGCGGTACGAGGAAAATTGTTTGCTAGAATAGTCGATTCTTCCGGCCAAAGCCGTGCTCCGAGCCGCTTGCGCTAGCCATCCGGCGCGTGCAGGGATGGCGTGGCGCTCCGGCGCGGCGTGCGAGTGCGACGCACCGCACGCTGCAGGCAGGCACGGCAAGGAAAACCCGATTCGCTCGAATAATTTTAGGACGATTGAAGCCATGGCTAACGTTGTTGAGAACCTCGGCAAGCTTGAACGCCGCGTGACGATTTCCCTGCCGAAAGACACCGTGCAGAAGGAAATCGACGCCCGTATCCAGAAACTCGCGAAGAACGTGCGCATGCCGGGTTTCCGCCCGGGCAAGGTGCCGCTCAAGATGGTCGCGCAACAGTACTCGGGCCAGGTCGAAGCGGAAGTGCTGAGCGACAAGATCGGCCAGGAATTCTTCACGATCAGCCGCGCGGAAAACCTGCGCGTCGCCGGCCAGCCGAGCTTCGAGCCGAAGCAGGAGCAGGCTGAAGATGCATACGCGTTCGACGCGACGTTCGAGGTTTACCCGGAAGTGAAGATCGGCGATCTGGCGACGGCTGAAGTCGAGCGCTCGACGACGACGATCGGCGACGCCGAAATCGACCGCACGCTGGACATCCTGCGCAAGCAGCGCGTGCACTTCCACGCACGCGGCGAAGCCGGCGAGCACGGCGACGGCGGCGCGGACACCGCAGCGAAGAACGGCGACCGCGTGACGGTCGACTTCGTCGGCAAGATCGACGATGTCGCGTTCCAGGGCGGCACGGCCGAAGATTTCCCGTTCGTGCTCGGCGAAGGCCGCATGCTGCCGGAATTCGAAACGGCGGCGCTGGGCCTGAAGGTCGGCGAACAACGTACGTTCGACCTCAAGTTCCCGGATGATTACCACGGCAAGGACGTCGCCGGCAAAACGGCACAGTTCACGGTCACGATGAAGAAGATCGAGTGGCCGCACCTGCCGGAAATCGACGCTGAATTCGCGAAGTCGCTCGGCATCGAAGACGGCGACCTCACGAAGATGCGCGCCGAGATCAAGGAAAACCTCGAGCGCGAAGCGAAGCGTCGCACGCAGTCGATCGTCAAGAACCAGGTGATGGACGCGCTGCTGAAGATTTCCGAACTCGATGTGCCGAAGGCGCTGATCGAGCAGGACCAGCAACGTCTCGTCGAAATGGCTCGCCAGGATCTGGCGCAGCGCGGCGTGCCGAACGCGAAGGACGCACCGATCCCGGCCGAGATGTTCGCCGAGCAGGCCGAGCGCCGCGTGAAGCTGGGCCTCGTGCTGGCTGAACTCGTGAAGGCGAACGGCCTCGAAGCGAAGCCGGAACAGATCCGCGCGGAAGTCGACGAGTTCGCGAAGAGCTACGAAGACCCGAAGGAAGTGGTCCGCTGGTATTATTCCAACCAGCAGCGCCTCGCCGAGATGGAAGCGTTCGTCGTTGAAAGCAACGTCGTCGACTTCGTGCTGGGCAAGGCAAAGGTGACGGACAAGGAAGTGAGCTTCGAGGCACTCGCGAGCGCATCGGCGCAAGCGTAAGTGTTGCTCTAGCGGCGTGCCGGCTGTCGGAGCGACGGCCCGCACGCCGTTTTTACGTCAAGCGCACGGTTGCCATTAATATGGCGATTGAGCGGGCGGCTTCCTTCCGTTCAATTTCCATTCGAACAAGGTTCATTGAATGATCACTCGCGCTGAATTGCTGGACATGCTTGCTTCGAACGCGCCGCAGGGTTTCGAGGCGCAAGCGCTGGGGCTGGTGCCGATCGTCGTCGAAACGAGCGGCCGCGGCGAGCGTTCGTACGATATCTATTCGCGTCTCCTGAAGGAGCGCCTGGTGTTCATGGTCGGCGAAGTGAACGACCAGACCGCCAATCTCGTGGTCGCGCAATTGCTGTTCCTCGAGAGCGAGAATCCCGACAAGGACATCAGCCTCTACATCAACAGCCCGGGCGGCTCGGTGTCGGCCGGGATGGCGATCTACGACACGATGCAGTTCATCAAGCCGGACGTGTCGACCCTGTGCATGGGCCTCGCGGCCAGCATGGGCGCGTTCCTGCTCGCGTCGGGCGCGAAGGGCAAGCGCTTCGCGCTGCCGAATTCGCGTGTGATGATTCACCAGCCGCTGGGTGGCGCGCGCGGCCAGGCATCCGACATCGAGATCCAGGCACGCGAGATCCTCTACCTGAAGGAACGGTTGAACAACCTGCTCGCGCAGCACACGGGCCAGGACGTCGAGCGCATCGCGCGCGACACCGACCGTGATAACTTCATGTCGAGCGAGGACGCGAAGGCGTACGGGCTGATCGATCAGGTGCTGCTGAAGCGCCCGTGAGCTTAAACGGGGTGCCGCCCCGATTCGCGCGGCGCCCCGCAACGTCCCGAGTGCCCTGAGCATCTGCGGCAAGCGCATCCAGCCGGCTCCGGTCGCGCCCTAGGCGCGGCGTTCGGAGCAATCGGCGTATCATGTCATTTACCTGTCCGGAGGCTCTACATTCATGGCGGACAAAAAAGGTTCGAACAGCGAGAAGCTGTTGTATTGCTCGTTTTGCGGGAAGAGCCAGCATGAGGTGAAAAAACTCATCGCGGGCCCGTCGGTGTTCATCTGCGATGAATGTATCGACCTCTGCAACGAAATCATTCGCGACGAGGCGGCTGCCGCCGGCGTCGAGGCCAGCCTGTCCCGGTCGGATCTGCCGAGCCCGCAGGAAATTCGCGACATCCTCGATCAGTACGTGATCGGCCAGGAGCGCGCGAAGAAAATCCTCGCGGTGGCCGTGTACAACCACTACAAGCGCCTGAAGCATCTCGACAAGAAGGACGACGTCGAGTTGTCGAAGAGCAACATCCTGCTGATCGGCCCGACGGGCTCCGGCAAGACGCTGCTCGCGCAGACGCTCGCGCGGTTGCTCAACGTGCCGTTCGTGATCGCCGACGCGACGACGCTGACCGAAGCCGGCTACGTCGGCGAGGACGTCGAGAACATCATCCAGAAGCTGTTGCAGAACTGCAACTACGAGGTCGACAAGGCTCAGCGCGGGATCGTCTACATCGACGAAATCGACAAGATCAGCCGCAAGTCGGACAACCCGTCGATCACGCGCGACGTGTCGGGCGAGGGCGTCCAGCAGGCGCTGCTGAAGCTCGTCGAGGGCACGATGGCGTCGGTGCCGCCGCAGGGCGGCCGCAAGCACCCGAACCAGGATTTCATCCAGGTCGACACGACCAACATCCTGTTCATCTGCGGCGGCGCGTTCGACGGTCTCGAAAAGGTGATCACCGATCGCACCGAGAAGACCGGCATCGGCTTCGGCGCGACGGTCAAGAGCAAGCAGGAACGCGACGCGGGCGAAGTGCTGCGCGAAACGGAACCGGAAGACCTGATCAAATTCGGTCTGATCCCCGAATTGATCGGCCGCCTGCCGGTGGTCGCGACGCTCGGCAAGCTGGACGAAGCCGCGCTGATGAAGATCCTGGTCGAGCCGAAGAATGCGCTCGTCAAGCAGTATCACAAGCTGTTCGCGATGGAGCGTGTCGAGCTGGAAATCCGGCCGGGCGCGTTGCAGGCAGTCGCCCGCAAGGCGATTCGCCGCAAGACCGGCGCGCGCGGTTTGCGTTCGATCATCGAACAGGCGTTGCTCGACGTGATGTACGAGCTGCCGACGATGAAAGGGGTCAGCAAGGTCATCATCGACGAGAACGTCATCGATGGGGACGGCAAGCCCTTGCTGATCTACGAGGACACGCCGAAGGTGGCGGGTTCGAACTGACCGGCTTGCCGACGATGTTCAGCGAAAAAGGCCGTTCATGAGTCCGTGGGCGGCTTTTTTTCGTTTATCTTGTGGGTAACTCTGACTCGACACGCGGTGGTTACTTTCTTACCGAATATTTCCCGCACTTGAAGGCTTGCAATTCGTTGTGGCGGCCTCAATTACCGAACAATTGATTCCACTCATGGGGAAATGAAATGTCAGGCACCCAACTTCTCCCGCCGGAACGCATCACGCTCCCGCTGCTGCCGCTGCGGGACGTCGTCGTTTTCCCGCACATGGTCATTCCGCTCTTCGTGGGCCGGCCGAAATCGATCAAGGCCCTCGAAGCAGCGATGGAAGGCGGCAAGCACATCATGCTCGTCGCCCAGAAAACCGCGGCCAAGGACGAACCGACCGAAAAGGACATGTACGAGGTCGGTTGTATCGCCAACATCCTGCAGATGCTGAAGCTGCCGGACGGCACCGTGAAGGTGCTCGTCGAGGGCCTGCAGCGTGCGAAGGCATTGTCCATCGAAGAACAGGAGACCCAATTCTCCTGCGAAGTGATGCCGCTCGAGCCCGATCACGCCGACAGCGCCGAAACGGAAGCGCTGCGCCGTGCGATCGTGTCGCAGTTCGATCAGTACGTGAAGCTGAACAAGAAGATCCCGCCGGAGATTCTCACGTCGCTGTCGGGCATCGACGAAGCAGGCCGCCTCGCCGACATGATCGCCGAGCGCCTGCCGCTGAAGCTCGACCAGAAGCAGCACATCCTCGAGATGTTCCCGGTCATCGAGCGCCTCGAGCACCTGCTCGCGCAACTCGAAGCCGAGATCGACATCCTGCAGGTCGAAAAGCGCATCCGCGGGCGCGTGAAGCGCCAGATGGAAAAGAGCCAGCGCGAGTACTACCTGAACGAACAGGTCAAGGCGATCCAGAAGGAACTGGGCGAAGGCGAAGAAGGCGCGGATCTCGAGGAGCTCGAGAAGCGCATCAACGCCGCGCGCATGCCGAAGGAAGCCAAGAAGAAGGCCGACGCCGAGCTGAAGAAGCTGAAGCTGATGTCGCCGATGTCGGCGGAAGCCACCGTCGTGCGCAACTACATCGACACGCTGATCGGCCTGCCGTGGCGCAAGAAGAGCAAGGTCAACAACGACCTGTCGAACGCCGAGCAGGTGCTCGACGAGGATCACTTCGGCCTCGAGAAGGTCAAGGAACGGATCCTCGAGTATCTCGCGGTGCAACAGCGCGTGGACAAGGTCAAGGCGCCGATCCTGTGCCTCGTCGGGCCTCCGGGCGTCGGCAAGACCTCGCTCGGCCAGTCGATCGCCCGTGCGACGAACCGCAAGTTCGTCCGCATGGCGCTCGGCGGCGTGCGTGACGAAGCCGAGATCCGCGGCCACCGCCGTACGTACATCGGTTCGATGCCGGGCAAGATCCTGCAAAGCCTCGCGAAGGTCGGCGTGCGCAATCCGCTCTTCCTGCTCGACGAAGTCGACAAGATGGGCATGGATTTCCGCGGCGATCCGTCGTCGGCGCTGCTCGAAGTGCTCGATCCGGAACAGAACCACACGTTCGCCGACCACTACATCGAGGTCGACTTCGATCTGTCGGACGTGATGTTCGTCGCGACGTCGAACTCGCTGAACATCCCGCCGCCGCTGCTCGACCGGATGGAAGTGATCCGTCTGTCGGGCTACACGGAAGACGAGAAGGTCAGCATTGCCCAGCGTTACCTGCTGCCGAAGCAGAAGAAGAACAACGGGCTGAAGGAAGGCGAGATCGACGTCACCGAGCAGGCGATCCGCGACATCATCCGCTACTACACGCGCGAAGCCGGTGTGCGTTCGCTCGAGCGGGAAGTGTCGAAGATCTGCCGCAAGGTCGTGAAGATGCTGCTGCTGAAGAAGGCATCGGGCGCGATCAAGGTCGATGGCCAAAATCTCGACACGTTCCTCGGCGTGCGCAAGTACGACTTCGGCCTCGCGGCGAAGGAAAACCAGGTCGGTCAGGTGACGGGCCTCGCGTGGACGGAAGTCGGCGGCGATCTGCTGACGATCGAAGCCGCGGTGATGCCCGGCAAGGGCAACGTGATTCGTACGGGTTCGCTCGGCGACGTGATGAAGGAGTCGGTCGAGGCCGCACGTTCGGTCGTGCGCTCGCGTTCGCGCCGTCTGGGCATCAAGGACGAAGCGTTCGAGAAGCAGGACATCCACATCCACGTGCCGGAAGGCGCGACGCCGAAGGACGGTCCGTCCGCCGGCGGTGCGATGACGACCGCGCTGGTATCGGTGCTGACGGGTATCCCCGTGCGTGCCGATGTCGCGATGACGGGCGAAATCACGTTGCGTGGCGAAGTGCTGCCGATCGGCGGGCTGAAGGAAAAGCTGCTGGCTGCGCATCGCGGCGGCATCAAGCTCGTGCTGATCCCGGAAGAAAACGTGAAGGATCTCGCGGACATTCCGGACAACGTGAAGAACGCGATCGAGATCGTGCCGGTCCGCTGGATCGACAAGGTGCTGGAGCTCGCGCTCGAGCGTTCGCCGACGCCGCTGCCGCCGGAAGAAGAAGCGAAGGCAGCAGCGCCGGTCGGTGAGGCGGCGAAGGATGCCGGCTCGACCGAAGTGGTCAAGCACTGAAGCCCTGAACGCCGTCGTTGCTGACGGTCGTTCACGAAACCCGCGGCGCTGTCCGCGGGTTTTTTTATGCGTATCGGAATCGTGCGCGCGCGTTAAAAAAATTCGCGTGCGGGCTTGGCAAAATGATCGGGGATGAATTAAACTTGCGGGCTCGCTGATTGTTGATGCGGAAACGCAGATCGCAGTCAGAACGAATCGGAAACGGGTGCTTAGCTCAGCTGGTAGAGCGGCGCCCTTACAAGGCGTAGGTCGGGGGTTCGAACCCCTCAGCACCCACCAGTTTCCCGATTCAGCCAGACCAAGGAGCGGTAGTTCAGTCGGTTAGAATACCGGCCTGTCACGCCGGGGGTCGCGGGTTCGAGTCCCGTCCGCTCCGCCAGAAAATGAAGAAGCCCGCCTCGTGCGGGCTTTTTCATTTGCATCGTGCGTCGTGCCCGCTTGCGGGCAGTGTGACGGCGGGGCGGAGGAAGCCGCTTGCGCGGCTTGCGGCGGGACGAGAAGGGATGCGCGTGTACGCGTATCCGCGGCCTGCGGGATGCAGGCGAGTCTCGTCCGCTCCGCTAAACAAACGACAGTGCCCGCGTCGTGCGGGCATTGTCGTTTGTGCATTCGGGCATTCGGTTTTGCGCCCGCTGGCGGGTGCGTGAAGAAGCCCGTCTCTCGTGCCGGCTTTTTCATTTCCCGTGTCCCGTTGTCGCATCCCGCTCGCGCACGGTACGTCTGCGTTTTTTCCCGTCCCACCCCGTATGTTGTAATATCGGACGTTTTGTCCAATTTTCCCGTCACGCATGCTCGATTTCTTCCGTAATCACCAGCGCCTGATGATGGCGCTCCTGCTCCTGATCGTGTTGCCGGGGCTGGGTTTCGTCGGGATCCAAGGCTTCCGCGGCTTCTTCGACGACAGTGCGAACGTCGCGGCAGTCAACGGGCACAAGATCACGCGGGTCGAATTCGACGGCGCGTTTCGCCAGCAGATCGACCAGGCGCGCCAGGCGCTCGGCGGGCAGTTCGACATCAAGATGTTCGACACGCCCGAGCATCGCAAGCAGGTCCTCGACGGCCTGATCCAGCAACGCGTGCTGGCCGACGAGACGCAACGTCTGCACCTGACCGCCTCCGACAACGCCGTGCGCGACGCGCTGATGAGCGACCCGATGATCGCGTCGCTGAAGAAGCCCGACGGATCGATCGACGTCGAACGCTATGCACAGCTGCTGTCGTTCCAGGGAATGACGCCCGAGCAGTACCAGGAGCGTGTGCGTTACAGCCTCGCGCTGCAGCAGATTCCGGCGAGCATCGTGTCGAGTGCGTTCACGCCGAAGAGCCTCGCGCAACGCCTGTCCGAACTCGCCGCGCAACAGCGTGAAGTGCAGGCGCTCGTGCTGAAGACGAGCGACTTCGCAGCGAAGGTGCAGCCGACCGACGCGCAGCTCACCGCGTACTACGACGCACACAAGCAGAGCTTCGCGACGCCGGAAACCGCGACGATCCAGTACCTCGTCTATTCGCCGGCCGCAGCGGCCGCGAGCGCGCAGCCGACCGAAGCGGACATCAAGAAGTTCTACGACGACAATCCGACGCACTTCCGTACCGAAGCGCAGGTGCGCGTGAGCCACATCTTCATCGCCGCGCCGGGCAGCGCCAGCGCGGCCGACAAGGCGGCCGCGAAAGCGAAGGCGGAGCAATTGCTCGCCGACGTGAAGGCGCATCCGGACCAGTTCGCGCAGATCGCACAGAAGAGCTCGCAGGACGCGCCGTCGGCGGCGAAGGGCGGCGACCTCGGCTTCATCACGCGCGGCTCGACCGCGGGCGGCAAGGCGTTCGACGATGCCGCGTTCTCGCTCAAGCAGGGCGACGTGAGCGGTATCGTGCAGTCGGACCTCGGTTTCCACATCCTGAAGGCGACCGAAGTGAAGCCGGCGGTCGTCAAACCGTTCGCGGAAGTGAAGGACCAGATCGCGATCGACCTGAAGCAGCAGTACGCATCGAAGGCGTTCTCGGACAACGCGGAAGGGTTCACGTCAACCGTCTACGAAAAGGCGAAGACGCTGCAACCGGCCGCGGACAAGTACAAGCTGACGATCCAGACGGCCACCGTCACGCCGACGCCGAATCCGCAACTGCCGGCGACGAGCCCGCTGAACAACGCGAAGTTCCTGGCCGCCGTGTTCGCGAACGACTCGGTGAAGAACCAGAACAACACGCAGGCGATCGACGTCGGCAACAATACGTTGATCTCCGCGCGCGTGACCGACTACAAGCCGGCTGCCGTGCCCGCACTCGATGCGATCAAGGACGTCGTGCGCCAGAAGGTCATCGCCGAGCAAGCCGCGGAACTCGCGAAGAAGGATGGGGCGGCGAAGCTGGCCGAGCTGCAGAAGTCGAAGTCGACCGACGGCTTCGCGGCCGCGCAGAAGGTGTCGCGCACGCAATCGCAGGGCCTGACGCCGGCTGCGCTGAGCGCCGTCTACAAGGTCGATGCGAAGACGCTGCCGGCGTACGTCGGGGTCGATCTTGGTGCGGACGGTTATGCGATCTATCGCGTGAACGCGGTGATCCCGGGTTCGGCGGTCGATCCGCAGCAACTGGCGGCCGCGCAGCAGCAGATGGCGCAGGTCGACGCGCAAAGCGAAGGCGAGGCGTATCTCGCCGCGCTGCGCGATCGCTCGAAGGTGAAGCTGTACGGCACGACGGCCAGCCAGCAGCAAGACGGCGACAACTGAACGTCGTTTCGCCCGCAACCATCAAAAAGCCCCGCTCGAAGCGGGGCTTTTTGTTTTCCGGTGCGCGGCTGCGCTCAGCCGTGCGGCTTGCCGAGCAACGGTTTCAGCGCCGGCCACACGTTGTCGAGCAGAATGCCCTGGGCTTGCTGCGCGGGATGCATCTGGTCGGCCTGGAACATCTCCGGCTTGTTCTCGATACCGGCCAGCAGGAACGGCACGAGCGGCACGGCGAGGTCCTTCGACAGCCGCGTATAGACCGCGTGGAACTTCTGCGTGTAGTCGGGGCCGTAATTGGGCGGCACGTACATGCCGACCAGCACGACCTTCGCCCGCGCACGCTGCGCACTGGCGATGATGTCGCGCAGGTTCTGCTCGGTCGTCGCGAGCGGCACGCCGCGCAGCGCATCGTTCGAACCGAGTTCGACGACGACGATCGACGGCTTGAGTCGCTGCAGCACCGCGGGCAACCGCGCACGGCCGCCGCTCGTGGTGTCGCCGCTGACGCTGGCGTTCGCGACGCTATAATCGATTCGCTCGGTCGTGAGCCGTTGCCGCAGCAGTGCAACCCAGCCTGTGTCGCGCGGCAGTCCGTATTCGGCCGAGAGACTGTCGCCGAGCACGACGATCACGGGCTGGCTCGATGCCGACGCCGTCGCGGCGCGCGCGGGTACGGTGACGGCCAGCAGGGTGCCCAGCAGCGCGGCGGCCGCCGCGCGTCTTTTCCAGCGAAATGTCGTGTCCATGTTCAAGATTACCGATCCGATCATCGAAGTCCATGACGTGTGCAAGCGGGTTGCCGATGCAACGGGCGAGCTGACGATCCTCGACGGCATCACGCTCGCCGTGCAACCGGGCAGCAGCCTCGCGATCGTCGGCGCATCGGGGTCGGGCAAATCGACGCTGCTCGGCCTGCTTGCGGGGTTGGACAGCGCGACGAGCGGCACGGTTCGCCTGCTCGGCCGCGCGCTCGACCAGCTCGACGAGGACGAGCGCGCGGCGCTGCGCAACGGCGCGGTCGGATTCGTGTTCCAGTCGTTCCAGTTGATGCCGCACCTGACGGCGCTCGAGAACGTGATGCTGCCGCTCGAACTGCAGGGCGGCATCAGCGCGCGCGAGGCGGCCGAGCGTGCCCGGGCGCTGCTCGTGCAGGTCGGTCTGGGCGAACGCACCACGCATTATCCGAAGCTGCTGTCGGGCGGCGAACAGCAGCGCGTCGCACTCGCACGCGCGTTCGTCACGCGTCCGGCGATCCTGTTCGCCGACGAGCCGACCGGCAGCCTCGACGCGGCCACCGGCCACGCGGTCATCGACCTGATGTTCGAACTGAACCGCACGCACGGCGCGACACTCGTGCTCGTCACACACGATGCCGAACTCGCGCGCCGCTGTGCGACGACGGTGACGATCGAAGCGGGGCGCATCGTCGCGCCGCACGCGGCATCGCGCAACGCGTGAAGGGTCGTGCGGGCCGCGCAACCTGAGTGGCGCGGCCCGCACGGGCATGGGCGTTGATGCGTCAGTGCTTCAACGCTTGAGCGCCGCACGGGCGCGCTCGATCAGCGCCGTGGTCGACGAGTCGTGCTTCGCCGGGTCGACCGATTCGGCGGACAGGTCGGCTTCGACGACCTTGCCGAGAATCTTGCCGAGCTCGACGCCCCACTGGTCGAACGGATTGATGTCCCACACCGTCGCCTGCACCAGCACCTTGTGCTCGTAGAGCGCGATCAGCGCACCGAGCGCGCGCGGCGTCAGCGCATCGACGAGCAGCGTCGTGGTCGGGCGGTTGCCGGGGAACGTCAGGTGCGGCGCGAGCGCTTCCTTGCCGGGCCCGGCGACCTGGCGCGCTTCTTCGAGCGTGCGGCCGAGCATCAGCGCCTCGCTCTGCGCGAAGCAGTTCGCGAGCAGCTTCGGATGGTGGCTGGCGAGCGGATGCTCGGGCGTCAGCACCGCGATGAAGTCGATCGGCACGATCGTCGGCCCCTGGTGCAGCATCTGGAAGAACGCATGCTGGCCGTTGGTGCCCGGCTCGCCCCACGTGACGGCCGACGTCGGATAGTCGACGAAGGTGCCGTCCAGCCGCGCGGATTTGCCGTTGCTCTCCATTTCGAGCTGCTGCAGGTACGACGGCAGGTAGTGCAGCGCTTCCGAATACGGCGCGACGAGATAGCTCTGCGAGCCGAAGAAATTCCGGTACCAGATGCCGATCAGGCCGAGCAGCACCGGCAGGTTGCGCTCGAGCGGCGCTTCGCGGAAGTGGCGGTCCATGTCGTTCGCGCCGGCCAGCAGCTCGTCGAACTGCTCCGGGCCGACCGCGATCATGATCGACAGGCCGACCGCCGACCACAGCGAATAGCGGCCGCCGACCCAATCCCACATTTCGAACACGTTGTCCGCGGCGATGCCGAACTTCACGACTTCGGCCGGGTTCGCCGACACGCCGACGAAGTGCTTCGCGAGCGCGTCCTCGGGGCAGCCGCGCGCGACGAACCAGTCGCGCAGCGAGCGTGCGTTCGTCATCGTCTCGAGCGTCGTGAAGGTCTTCGACACGATGATCGCGAGCGTTTCCTCGGGATCGACCTGTTCGAGCACGCGCGCGAGATCGGCGCCGTCGACGTTCGACACGAAGTGGGTCGAGATCTCGGGCGTCGCGACGTGGTGCAGCGCATGCACGACCATCTTCGGCCCGAGATCCGAGCCGCCGATGCCGATGTTGATCACGTGGCGGATCCGCTTGCCCGTATAGCCCGTCCACGTGCCGCTGCGCACGGCGCGCGCGAACGTCGCCATCTTCGCGCGCTCGGCGCTCACCTGCGCGTGGAACGGCGCTTGCGGGTCGGTCGCGCGCAGCGCGGTGTGCAGCGCGGCGCGGCCTTCGGTCGGGTTGACGATCTCGCCCGCGAACATCGCGTCGCGGCGCGCTTCGACGCCCGCGTCGCGCGCGAGTTGCACGAGCAGGCGCACCGTTTCGTCGTCGATGCGGTTCTTCGAGAAATCGGCCGCAAGACCGCCGCCCGGAATCGTGAAGCGTTCGGCGCGGGTCGGCGCGCGGTCGTTTTCCGGCGCGAACCAGTCGCGCAGCCGCGCGTGGCGGATCTGTTCGAAGTGGGATTGAAGGGCAGTCCAGGCGGGGAGCGATTTCAGCGTCATGACGGTTCGAGTGAAGCGTGAATCGGGAGGAATGCCGCGCCGGCTCATCGGGATCGGAAAGCCGGCGGACGAGAAGGCCCGCCGTGCGGCGGGGCAGTCAGTATAGCGGCGTTACGTGTCGGCGCGCGGCGACGGATAAAAAAGGCGATTGATCAGCGTGCGCACCATCGGCGCGAGCTCGCCCGCGGTGAGCCCGGCCGGGCCGGTGCCGTTCGCGGTCAGCGTGTCGGCCGCGAGGCCGTGCAGGTAGACGCCGGCCAGCGCGGCTTCGTATGGCGCGACCCGTTGCGCGAGCAGCGCGCCGATCAGGCCGCCGAGCACGTCGCCGGTGCCGCCGGTGGCGAGCGCCGCGTTGCCGGTCGGGTTGATCGCTACGCGTCCGTCGGGCGCGGCGATCACCGTGCCCGAGCCTTTCAGCACGACGATGCCGGCGTAACGGGCGGCGAGCGTCTGCGCGGCCGCGACGCGATCGCGCTGCACCGCGGCCGTGTCGCTGCCGTGCAGGCGCGCGGCTTCGAGCGGATGCGGCGTCAGCACGCACGGCTTGCCGCGTGCGCCGCGCGCGGCGACGGCGGCCGCGAGGTCCGCGTGCGTCGCGACGAGGTTCAGCGCGTCGGCATCGAGCAGCGTCGGGAGGTCGTGCGCGAGCACGTCGCGCACGAGCGTCGCCGCGGCCTCGCGCGTGCCGAGCCCGCAACCGGCCGCGATCGCGGTCATCGCGCCGAGGTCGAGCGTGTCGGCCGGATGCAGCATCAGTTCGGGGAACGGCGGGTCGTACGGCGGCGCGCCCGCGCCAAGGAAGCCGACGTGCACCTTGCCGGTGCCCGCGAACAGCGCGGCGCGGGCGGCGAGGATCGGCGCGCCGCACATGCCCGTGTCGCCGCCGAGCACCGCGAGGCTGCCGTACGTGCCCTTGTGGGACGCGAAGGCGCGCGCGGGCAGCGCCGCGGCGAACCGCGCGGGCGTATTCAGCACGATGGCCGGCGCGGCGGGCGGCGCGACGTCGAGCGACGCGACGTGGATCTCGCCGGCGAGATCGCGGCCGTCGCCCGTGTAGAGGCCGGGCTTCGCGCCGATGAAGGTGAGCGTGTGGGTGGCCGCGACGGCGACGCCCGCGCCGACGATCCGGCCCGTGTCGCTGTCGAGCCCGCTCGGCACGTCGAGCGCGAGTACGCGGCCGCCGCTGCGCGCATGGGCGGCGATGCGTGCGGCCTGCTCCGCGAACGCGCCGTCGAGCGCACGGCCGAGGCCGATGCCGAACAGCCCGTCGACGACCCACGCGTAGCCCTCCAGCGACGCGGGCGCGGTGGCCGACAACGGCACGCCGGCGGTGCGCGCGAGGCCCAGCGCCCATTGCGCGTCGTCCGGCTTGACCGGCACCGGCATCCACGCATGCGTGGCGACACCGAGCTGCTGGAGCTGCGCGGCGGCCACCAGCGCGTCGCCGCCGTTGTTGCCGGGGCCGACCGCGAACCAGACGGGGCGATCGTCGCCGGCGACGCGTTCGGACAGCCAGTGCGCGGCGGCGGCGCCGGCGCGGCCCATCAGCGTGTGCGGCGGCAGCGCGGCGGCGGCGTCGGCTTCGGCCGCGCGCAGGTCGGCGACGCGCAGCAGTGCGATCGGATCGGAATCGGGAAGCGGGCGGGTAACGGTCATCGCGGGATCGTGGCGGCGGGCAAGGAGGCCGCCACGGGTCGGCCCGCGGCGGTCAGATCGTGAAGCGGCCGGCGCTCAGCGCGGCGAGCGTGTCGGCGGGCCAGTGCTGGACGTTGCCGCCCAGATAGTCGGTCACCACTTTAGCAGACCCGCACGCGAGGCCCCAGCCGGCCGGGCCATGGCCGAAATTGACGAACACGCGTGGGTGCGGGGTCGGACCCACGACGGGCAGGCCGTCCGGCGACAGCAGTTGCATGCCCCGCCACGGCAGGGCGGCGGAGATCTTGGCGGCGCCGGGCACCCAGTCATGGACGGCCTGGCCGAGCAACGCGAGCGCGGCCTCGGACAACGGCTCGGCAAGCGGTTTCGCGGTATCGGCGACGCTCTGCAGCACGGCGGCGCCGCCGACGCGCAGCCGCTGGTGGGTGCGCGTGATCGAGATCCGCTTGATCGAATCGACGACGCAAAGGTGCGGCGAGTGTTCCTCGTACGCGACCGGTGCGGTGAGCGTATGGACGCGCGCCGGGTGCAGCGGCAGGCGCCAGCCGAGCCGTTCGAGCAGCGGGAGGCTGCCGGCGCCGGCGGCGACCACGATCGCGTCCGCGGAAATCACGTCGACCTCGCGCGCCTGCGCCGCGCGCCGGTTGCCCGGCGGCACGAGCTCGACCGCGGCGCGGCCGCTGTCGACGCGGATCGCGGCGACGTCCGCGCCGAAGCGGAACTGCACGCCGTGCTCGTCCAGCGTCTGCTTGATCAGTTTCGCGAACAGCGGGCAATTGCCGGTGCGCTCGGTTTCGAGCAGCACGCCGCCGGCAAAGCCGGGTTCGGCCGGCACCGACGGTTCGAGCGCCGCGCATTCGTCGGCGGTGAGGGTGCGGTACGGCTGGTCGAGCGTGCGCAGCAGGTCGAGCGCCGGTTGCAGCGCATCCCAGTCGCGCGGATCGCGCACGACGTGCAGGATGCCGGGTTTCTGTTCGAATTCGAGCTCGAAACGCGCGTCGATATCGGCGAGCGCGTCGCGCGACGCGTCGATCAGCGGACGCAGCCGCGCGTACTGCGCGGCGAACGCGTCGGGCTCGCGCAGCGTGCCGAGCTGCTTGACGAAGCGGCGCACGCCGCCGTTGAAGCCCGGCTTGTAGACGATGCCGCTGTCGCGCGGCTGGCGCTGGCGCATGAAAGTCGGGCCGAACCAGACGTCGAGCGGGCTCGGCAGCAGCGCGCCGCCGTCGCCGTAGGTCGCACCTTGCGCGACGGTCGCGTGGCGTTCGACCACGCACACGCGATGGCCGGCCGCGCGCAGCTGGTAGGCGGTGGCGACGCCGCTGATTCCGCCGCCGATGACGATGACATCCATGGAGTGCTTCGATGACGGGCGGCGCGCACGCCGCCCGGTGAGAATTCGCTGAGGGCCGGGCCCGGTGAACCCGGAATGATAGCGCCAAAAGTGCGCGAGCCGGCGCCGGCCGAGCATGGGTCGTGCGGTCGGGCCACGGCGGCGGGCATCCTGGGCCCGCGCAGGCCGGCCCGGCGGGCGGCCGTGCGCGCCACGCGTCCCGGCACCGTCGCGGTGCATGCGGACTACCGATCGGTCGGTCTTGGGCGGCCGACTTCCGGGTATAATTACGGCCTTCCTTTCGCCCCACGTCGCCACCTCGCGCGACTCATCGACGTCAGTCCAGCCCATGGCTCACTTCTCGTGTTTTCCCGGCGCTTCGGCCCTCTCCGATTTCCGTCAAACCCGTCTGCTCGATACGCTCAGGCAAATCGACGCCAACATCGTCGCGGTACGCGGCCAGTTCCTGCACTTCGTCAATGCGGCCGAGCCGCTGTCGGCCGACGACAGCGCGCGCATCGATGCGCTGATGCACTATGGCGAGCCGTTCCAGCCGGCGGGCGAGAAGGGCACGACCGAGACCTTCGTCGTGCTGCCGCGCTTCGGCACGGTCTCGCCGTGGGCGAGCAAGGCGACCGACATCGCGCAGCACTGCGGCCTCACGCAGGTGCGCCGCATCGAGCGCGGCGTCGAATTCACGGTCACGCTGAAGTCGGGCCTGCTCGGCGGCAAGAAGGCGCTGTCGGACGACGCGCGCGCGGCCGTCGCGGCCGCGCTGCATGACCGGATGACCGAAAGCGTGGTCGCGGCGCGCGACGACGCGAAGCACCTGTTCGACGAACTGCCGGCCAAGCCGCTGTCGACCGTCGACGTGCTGGGCGTCGGCCGCGGCGCGCTGGAGCGCGCGAACGTCGAGCTGGGCCTCGCGCTCGCCGACGACGAGATCGACTATCTGGTCGACGCGTTCCGCAAGCTCGAACGCAACCCGACCGACGTCGAACTGATGATGTTCGCGCAGGCGAACAGCGAGCACTGCCGCCACAAGATCTTCAACGCGCAGTGGACGATCGACGGCGAAGCGCAGGACATGTCGCTGTTCGCGATGATCCGCAACACCGAGAAGCTGAGCCCGCAGGGCACGATCGTCGCGTATTCGGACAACTCGTCGATCATGGTCGGCGCCGAGGCCGAGCGCTGGTTCCCGCGCAAGGCCGGTGCGCCCGGCGAGCCGGGCGAGCGCTACGGCCGCCACACCGAACTCACGCACACGCTGATGAAGGTCGAGACGCACAACCACCCGACGGCGATCTCGCCGTTCCCGGGAGCGGCGACCGGCGCGGGCGGCGAGATTCGCGACGAAGGCGCGACGGGCCGCGGTGCGCGCCCGAAGGCCGGCCTCACGGGCTTCACCGTGTCGAACCTCGACCTGCCGGACGCCCGCCAGCCGTGGGAAAACGCGCGCGACGCCGCGCAGCCGGTGACCGAGCGCAACCCGAACGAGCAGCACGGCCCGTACGGCCGCCCGGACCGCATCGCGTCGCCGCTGCAGATCATGATCGACGGCCCGCTCGGCGGCGCCGCCTTCAACAACGAATTCGGCCGCCCGAACCTCGGCGGCTACTTCCGCGTGTACGAGCAGAACGTCGGCGGCACGGTGCACGGCTATCACAAGCCGATCATGATCGCGGGCGGCCTCGGCAACATCGCGGATCAGCACACGCACAAGCACGACGTGCCGGCGGGCTCGCTGCTGATCCAGATCGGCGGCCCCGGCATGCGGATCGGCATGGGCGGCGGCGCCGCGAGCTCGATGGCGACCGGCGCGAACACGGCCGAACTCGACTTCGACTCGGTGCAGCGCGGCAACCCGGAAATCGAGCGGCGCGCGCAGGAAGTGATCAACGGCTGCTGGCAGCTCGGCGCGGAAAACCCGATCCTGAGCATCCACGACGTCGGCGCGGGCGGCCTGTCGAACGCGTTCCCTGAAATCGTCGACGGCGCGGGCAAGGGCGCGCGCTTCGAACTGCGCAAGGTCGCGCTCGAGGAATCGGGCCTGTCGCCGCGCGAAATCTGGTCGAACGAGGCGCAGGAGCGCTACGTGCTGGCGATCGCGCCGGCCGACCTGCCGCGCTTCGAGGCGATCTGCGCGCGCGAGCGCTGCCCGTTCGCGGTGGTCGGTGTCGCGACCGACGAACGCCAGTTGAAGCTCGTCGACGACGAAGCGACGGGCGCCGACGAATACCCGGTCGACATGCCGATGGAAGTGCTGCTCGGCAAGCCGCCGCGCATGCACCGCGACGTCACGCGCGTGAACACCGAGCGTGCGCCGGTCGACGTGACCGGCATCGCGCTGTCGGCGGTCGCGCTCGACGTGCTGAAGCACCCGACGGTCGGCAGCAAGTCGTTCCTGATCACGATCGGCGACCGTTCGGTCGGCGGTACGTCGGTGCGCGACCAGATGGTCGGCCCGTGGCAGGTGCCGGTGGCCGACTGCGCGATCACCGCGCTCGACTACGCGGGCTTCAAGGGCGAGGCGATGACGATGGCCGAGCGCACGCCGCTCGCCGTGATCGATGCACCCGCATCGGGCCGCATGGCCGTCGGCGAAGCGATCACGAACATCGCGAGCGCGCCGATCGCGTCGCTCGACAAGCTGAAGCTGTCCGCGAACTGGATGGCCGCGTGCGGCACGGCCGGCGAAGACGCCGCGCTGTTCGACACGGTCAAGGCGATCGGCATGGAGCTGTGCCCGGCGCTCGGGATCGGCATCCCGGTCGGCAAGGATTCGCTGTCGATGAAGACGAAGTGGGACGAGCAGGGCGTCGCGAAGGAAGTGGTGTCGCCGGTGTCGCTGATCATCTCCGCGTTCGCGCCGGTCGAGGACGTGCGCCGCCATCTCACGCCGCAACTGCGCCGCGTGGCGGATGCGGGCGACAGCGTGCTGATCGCGATCGACCTCGGCCGCGGCAAGAACCGGATGGGCGGCAGCATCTTCGCGCAGGTCACGCAGCAGGTCGGCGACACGACGCCGGACGTCGACGACGCGGAAGACCTGAAGCGCTTCTTCAACGCGATCCAGTCGCTCAATGCGCAGGACAAGCTGCTCGCGTACCACGACCGCTCGGACGGCGGCCTGTGGGCGACCGTGTGCGAAATGGCGTTCGCGGGCCACGCGGGCGTATCGCTGAACGTCGACATGCTGACGCTCGACCCGAACCACGAATCCGACTACGGCGACGCGAAGGACTGGGCGAAGCAGACGAGCGGCCGTCGCGACGACCGCACGCTGCGCGCGCTGTTCTCCGAAGAGCTCGGCGCCGTCGTGCAGGTGCGCGCGTCCGACCGCGACGCGGTGCTCGGCGCGCTGCGCGAATTCGGCCTGTCGACGTGCTCGCACGTGATCGGCTCGGTCAACGATCGCGACGTGATCGAGGTGTACCGCGATGCGAAGAAGATCTTCGACGCGCCGCGTACCGAGCTCCATCGCGCCTGGAGCGAAGTGAGCTGGCGCATCGCGCGCCTGCGTGACAACCCCGCCTGCGCGGATGCCGAATACGACGCGCTGCTCGACGCGGCCGACCCGGGCCTCTCGCCGGTGCTCACGTTCGATCCGGCCGACGACATCGCCGCGCCGTTCATCGCGACGGGCGCACGGCCGCGCGTCGCGATCCTGCGCGAGCAGGGCGTGAACTCGCATCTGGAAACGGCGTATGCGTTCGACCGCGCCGGCTTCGATGCGCACGACGTGCACATGAGCGACCTGCTCGCGGGCCGCGCGACGCTGGCCGATTTCGCGGGTGCGGTCGCGTGCGGCGGCTTCTCGTACGGCGACGTGCTGGGCGCGGGCGAAGGCTGGGCGAAGACGATCCGTTTCAACGCGAACCTCGCCGACATGTTCTCGGCCTTCTTTGCGCGTCCCGATACGTTCGCCCTCGGTATCTGCAATGGCTGCCAGATGCTGTCGAGCATCGCGTCGATGATCCCGGGCGCGCAAGCGTGGCCGAAGTTCACGCGCAACAAGTCCGAGCAGTTCGAGGCGCGTTTCTCGTTCGTCGAAGTGGAGAAATCGCCGTCGATCTTCTTCGCGGGAATGGAAGGCTCGCGGATTCCGGTCGCGGTCGCGCACGGCGAAGGCTATGCGGACTTCTCGCAGCAAGGCGACATCGACCGCGTCGCGGTCGCGATGCGTTACGTCGACCACCGCGGCGAAGCGACCGAGCGCTATCCGTTCAACCCGAACGGGTCGCCCGCCGGCATCACGTCGGTCACGACGGCTGATGGCCGCTTCTCGGTGCTGATGCCGCACATGGAGCGCGTGCATCGTACGGTGACGATGAGCTGGCACCCGGAAGGCTGGGGTGACGCGAGCCCGTGGATGCGGGTGTTCCGCAACGCACGTCGCTGGATCGGCTGATCCGGATGATGTTCGACCCGAACGCGCCGGTCGAGATCGTCACGCTGCGTGACGAGCGTGCGAGCGAGGCCGACGCGATCGGCCGCGTGATCCGTGCGGCGTTCGCGGGCGAGCCGCAGGGCGGCGCGTTCGAGCAGCGCATCGTCGACACGCTGCGTGCCGACGGTGCGCTGAGCGTATCGCTCGTCGCGGAGCGCGACGGGCGCATCGTCGGGCACGTCGCGTTCTCGCCGGTCGCGATCGGCGGCGAGCCGGCCGGCAGTCAGCAGTGGTACGGGCTGGCGCCGCTCGCGGTGCGGCCCGATTGCCAGCGGCAGAGCATCGGCGCGGGGCTCGTGCGCACGGGGCTCGACGCATTGCGCCGGCTCGGCGCGCGTGGCTGCGTGGTGCTCGGCGAGCCGGCGTATTACGCGCGTTTCGGATTCGAACCGCACGGCGACATCGTGTTTGCGGGCGTGCCGGCCGAGTATTTCCTCGCGCTGTCGCTCGATGATTCCGCGCCGCTTCCGGCAGGCGACGTGCGTTACCACGACGTGTTTTATCCCGCGTAGCGAACGCTGCGGGCGGGTGACGGCCTGGCACAATAAAAAACCGCTCCTCGGAGCGGTTTTTTATTGTGCGTCGGCTAAGCCCCATCGCATCGCGGCACCCCTGTTCGTGCGCGCCAAAAGAAAAAGCCGCTCCGAAGAGCGGCTGATCGATGCGCGTGTGACGTGCGCCGGCGTTACTGGATCTTGGCCTGCTGGCGCAGACCTTCCTCGAACGCCTGCAGCTTCTGCTGCACGAGCTGCTGCGCGATCTGCGCCTTCACCTGGTCGAACGGCGGCGGGGCGATGTCACGGATGTCGTCGACGCGGATGATGTGCCAGCCGAACTGCGTCTTCACCGGCGTGTCGGTCATCTGGCCTTTCTGCAGCTTCTGCGCGGCCGCCGCGAATTCCGGCACGTACGCCTTCGGATCGGACCAGTCGAGATCGCCGCCGTTCTTGCCCGAACCCGGATCCTTCGAGTATTGCTTCGCGAGATCCTCGAACTTCGCGCCGCCCTTGATCTTCGCGATCAGGTCCTTCGCCTGCTGCTCGTTGTCGACGAGGATGTGGTGCAGGTGATACTCGCGGTTGCCGCCCACGCCCTTGACGAGCTCGTCGTAGCGCGCCTTCACTTCGGCGTCGGTCGGCTGGTTCTTCTTCAGGAAGCCCTCGATCATCGAGCGCAGCACGACGGTCTGCTGCGCGACGGCGACTTGCGCCTTTACGTCCGGACGGTTCGGGATGCCTTCGCGAATCGCTTCCTGCATCAGGATTTCGCGGTTCACGAGCTCCTGGCGCACGGCCTGCTGCAGTTGCGGGCCGTCGGTCTGGCCTTGCTGGACGAGCTGCGCGACCATCGCGTCGGCGCGCGACTTCGGAATCGGCGTGCCGTTGACGACGGCGATGTTCTGGGCGAATGCCGGTGCCGCTGCAAATGCAGCCGCCGCGACCCACAGGCGGGGGGATGTCAGGATCATCGGGAATTCCTAATGAGACTAGATTGAAGATTCGTTGAATTCTTCGGGCGTGTAAGCCACGATCGCGAGCGCGTGAATGCCGCGCTGCATCGCATCAGCGAGCGCATCATACACCAGCCGGTGCCGCGCGACGCGCGGCTTGCCCGCGAACGCGGACGACACGATCGTGACCGTGAAGTGGCCGCCGGCGGCCGCGCCGGCGTGGCCTGCGTGCTGCGCGCTGTCGTCGCGCACGGTGAGCGACAGCGGCGCGAGCGACGCGGTGAGGCGCGCTTCGATCAGCGCGATGCGTTCGTCGGCGGAGGCGTGGAGAAAGGCGTCGGTCATGTCACTCGTCCTTCAGGTACTTCGTGAGCCACAGGCTCTGCAGGATGATGAATACGACCATCGCGCCCGTCGTCCCGAACAGCTTGAAGTTCACCCATTGCGATTCGGTGAAGTTGTGCACCACGTACAGGTTCGCGACGCCGAGCACCGCGAAGAACAGCGCCCACGCGAGGTTCAGCTTGTCCCACACGGGGGACGGCAGCGTGAGCTGCTTGCCCATCATCTTCTCGATCAGGTTCTTGCTGAACGCATAGCGCGCGGCGAGCAACCCGATCGCAAACAGCCAGTACAGCACAGTCGGTTTCCATTGAATGAATTTCTCGTCATGCAGGACGAGGGTGGCGCCACCGAACACGACGATCACGCCGAGGCTGACCCACAGCATCGTGTCGACCTTCCGGTGCCGGAAGGCGACCCATGCGACCTGGGCCAGCGTCGCGACGATCGCGACGGCGGTGGCGGTAAAGATGCCCCAGACCTTGAAGGCGACAAAAAACAGGATGATCGGAAACAGATCGAACAGGAATTTCATGGCGCTCGCAGCTGCGTGACGGGCCGCGGGCGCGGCCTGTCACCGTTGTAGGGACCCGCCAGGCATCGCCGTCGCGGATCGGGGCGGCCAGCCCGGGGCTGGCTGCCGCGGCGATCCGCCCGGCGCCGCTCATTCGTTTTCGGGTCGGGACTCGAAGTTTAACGCAGCCGAATTGATGCAGTACCGCAAACCGGTCTTGTCGCGCGGGCCGTCCTCGAAGACGTGGCCCAGATGCGCGCCGCAGTGGTTGCAGCGCACCTCGACGCGCACCATTCCGTGCGAGTAGTCGATCTTCTCGTCGATCACCTCGCCGTTGAGCGGCTTGAAGTAGCTGGGCCAGCCGCAGCCCGAGTGGAACTTGGCGCCGGATTCGAACAGCGGCGTGCTGCAGACGACGCACTTGTAGATGCCGGCATCCTCGGTGTCGGTGTATTCGCCGGTGAACGCGCGCTCGGTCGCCGCGTGCTGCGTGACCTCGTACTGCATCGGCGTGAGCCGGCGGCGCAGCTCGGCGTCGTCTTTCTGGTACGGGAAGGTCTTGTCGTCGGAATCGTGGGACATGGGGGTTCTCCTGATCGGTCGGTCGAGATGCGCGGGTTGCGGGCTCAGGACGAGCAGCTCACTTCGAGCGAGCCGGCCCAGTCGGGCGGCAACGCCGCATACGCTTCATGCTCCGGTTGTTCGTCGAACGGGCGGCGCAGGATCTGCGCGAGCCGCTCGACTTCCGAAAAATCCTTTTCCTTCGCGCGCCGGATCGCGACTTCGGCCAGATGGTTGCGAAGCACGTATTTGGGGTTCGCGCGGTTCATTGCAACCGCGCGTGCCACGTCGTCGCGCGTTTCCTCGGACAGCCGCGCGCGATAGAGGTTCGCCCATGCGTCGAACGCTTCACGGTCGATGAAGAGGTCGCGCACGGGCGCGTCGCGGCTCGCGTCGTGCTTCGAGATCTGCGCGAGCCGGCGGAACGTCAGCGTGAAATCCGCGTGGCTCGCATGCATCGTCTCAAGCAGCTTGTTCGCGAGTTCGGCGTCGCCCTCGCGTTCGAGCGCGAGGCCGAGCTTCGCGCGCATCGCGCGTTCGAGCGCGGGGCCGAAGCGTTCCGGAAACTTCGCGAGCACGGCCTGTGCGTCGTCCACCGCGCGCTCGGCGCGCGCATCGTCGTCGGCGATGCCGTGCTGCAGCCCGATCAGCGGCAGCAGCGCCTGCGCGAGGCAGTAGCAGTTCCAGTGCGCGATGCGCGGCTGCATCCGGTACGCATAGCGGCCGCCGGTATCGGAGTGGTTGCAGATATGGTTCGCATCGAACGCGTCGACGAAGCCGAACGGACCGTAGTCGATCGTCACGCCGAGGATCGACATGTTGTCGGTGTTCATCACGCCGTGGCAGAAACCGACGGCCTGCCATTGCGCGACGAGGTCGGCCGTGCGCAGCGTCGCGGCCTCGAGCAGCGCGAGGTACGGATCGTCCGCGTCGCGGCACGCCGGATGGAAGCGGTCGATCACGTGATCGGCAAGCTGGCGCAGCAGGTCGGGGCGATCGTTCGAGAAGAAGTGCTCGAAGTGGCCGAAGCGCACGAAGCTTTCCGACACGCGCGTGACGACGGCCGCCGTCTCGATCTCCTCGCGCACCACCGGCTGGTCGGAGCCGATCACCGTCAGCGCGCGCGTGGTCGGGATGCCGAGGTGATGCATCGCTTCCGAGCACAGGAACTCGCGGATCGACGAGCGCAGCACCGCGCGGCCGTCGCCCATCCGCGAATACGGCGTGCGGCCGCCGCCCTTGAGCTGCAGTTCGTAGCGCCGGCCGTCGGTGCCGGGCAATTCGCCGATCGTCAGCGCGCGGCCGTCGCCGAGCTGGCCGGCCCACACGCCGAACTGGTGGCCGGAATAGACCGACGCATACGGCATCGCGTTCGCGGGCCAGTCGCGCGTCGGGTTGCCGGCGAACAGCTCGGCGAAGCCGGGCTGCGCGGCGAGCGTGGGCGGCAGATCGAGCAGCTGCGCGACTTCGTCGGAAAAGCCGACGACGTACGGCGCGGCAAGCGGCGCGGCCGGCAGCCGCGTATGAAACGCGTCGCCGAGCGTGACGAACGCGCCCTCGGCGGGCGCGCCGAGCGTCGCGGCGAGGTCGGGGAGGGTGTCAGCCGCATCGGCTGCGCTTCGGGAAAACGACATGTTGAGCGCCTCTGGGTAAGCCGATATTGTAAGGCGGCGCCGCGCCGCCCGCATGGCGGCCCGCGCACCGTGCGCCACGCCCGTCCGGGGCCGCTGACGGGCGCACACCAGGGCTGCTTCGCTACGGAAACAGCCCCCAGGCTGGTCACCGATTCGCATCCTCAGGGAGAACAAGACGATGGGTAAGCCGTTGCTGGGCCAGATGATGGATGTGCCGTTGCTCGTGTCGTCGCTGATTTCGCATGCCGCGCGGCACGCCGGCGACACGGAGATCGTGTCGAAGCGCGTGGAAGGCGACCTGCATCGCTACACGTACCGCGATTGCGAACGCCGCGCGAAGCAGCTGGCGCAGGCGCTGGCGCGGCTCGGCGTCGAAACCGGCGACCGCGTCGGCACGCTGGCGTGGAACGGCTACCGGCATCTGGAAGCGTACTACGGGATCGGCGGGATGGGCGCCGTGTGCCATACGATCAATCCGCGCCTGTTTCCCGAACAGATCGCGTACATCGTCAATCACGCGGAAGACCGCTACGTGCTGTTCGACATCAATTTCGCGCCGCTGGTCGACGCGATCGCGCCGCAATGCCCGCACGTGAAGGGCTGGATCGCGATGACGGGCGCCGCACACCTGCCGTCCGCCGCCACGCCGCTGCTCTGCTACGAAACGCTCGTCGAAGCGGAAGACGGCCACTACGATTGGCCGCGCCTCGACGAACAGCAGGCGTCGGGGCTCTGCTACACGTCCGGCACGACCGGCAACCCGAAGGGCGTGCTGTATTCGAATCGTTCGACCGTGCTGCATGCGTACGGCGCCGCGCTGCCCGACGCGATGAACCTGTCCGCGATGGACGCCGTGCTGCCCGTCGTGCCGATGTTCCACGTCAACGCATGGGGGCTGCCGTACGCGGTGCCGCTGACGGGCGGCAAGCTGGCGCTGCCGGGCAAGGATCTCGACGGGAAATCGCTGTACGAGCTGATGGAGGCCGAGCGCGTGACGTTTTCCGCAGGCGTGCCGACCGTGTGGCTCGGGCTGCTGAACTACATGCGCGAAGCCGGTGTCCGTTTCTCGACGCTGAACCGCACGGTGATCGGCGGCTCCGCGTGCCCGCCCGCGATGCTGCGCACGTTCGAGGACGAATACGGCGTGCGCGTGATCCATGCGTGGGGGATGACCGAACTGTCGCCGCTCGGCACGCTCGCGAAGCTCAACTGGGCGCAGTCGCAGCGGCCGCTCGACGCGCAGCGCCGGCTGCTCGAGAAGCAGGGGCGCGTGATCTGCGGCGTCGACATGCGCATCGTCGGCGACGATGGCCGCGAGCTGCCGTGGGACGGCGTCGCGTTCGGCGAACTGCAGGTGCGCGGGCCGTGGGTGATCGACCACTACTTTCGCGGCGACGCGTCGCCGCTCGCGGACGGCTGGTTCCCGACCGGTGACGTCGCGACGATCGACCCCGACGGCTTCCTGCAGATCACCGACCGCAGCAAGGACGTAATCAAGTCGGGCGGCGAGTGGATCAGTTCGATCGACATCGAGAACGTCGCGATCGCGCATCCCGGGGTGGCCGAAGCCGCGTGCATCGCGTGTGCGCACCCGAAATGGACCGAGCGGCCGCTGCTCGTCGTGGTGCCGCGCGAAGGCGCGAACCTGACCCGCGACACGCTGCTCGCGTTCTACGAGGGCAAGGTCGCGAAATGGTGGATTCCGGACGACGTCGTGTTCGTCGAATCGCTGCCGCACACCGCGACCGGCAAGCTGCAGAAGCTGAAGCTGCGCGAGACGTTCCGCGATTACGTGTTGCCCACGGCGGTGTGCGCGCCGTAAGGCCCAGGCCCGGGCCGCCGCCGCTTCAACCTCCGCATCGGTCGCCCGATCCGTCCCCGGATCGGGAACAAAATTCAAATTGAACGACCGTGCTTTTTCGTTGTATGCTGCCTCCGTTCACCCGGACATGCGGCTGTTCGACCGCGCACAATGAAGCGCAGCCAATCCGGCGCGCGATGCATGGAGGCAGGCAGATGGCAGTGGATTACTCGACTCGCGACGGCGTGGCCGTCATCACGCTCAACAATCCGCCCGTCAACGGGCTCGGCCTGTCGACCCGCCAGGGCGTCATGGACGCGCTCGATCGCGCCGCGCAGGACCCGTCGGTCACGGCCATCGTGCTGACCGGCGCGGGCCGCGCGTTCTCGGGCGGTGCCGACATCACCGAATTCAATACGCCGAAGGCGCTGCAGGAGCCGACGCTGCACACCGTGATCCGCGCGGTGGAGGCGAGCGCGAAGCCGGTCGTCGCGGCGCTGCACAGCGTCGTGATGGGCGGCGGCCTCGAGCTCGCGCTCGGCGCGCATTACCGCGTCGCGGCGCCGGGCGCGCAAGTCGCGCTGCCCGAGGTGAAGCTCGGGCTGCTGCCGGGCGCGGGCGGCACGCAACGCCTGCCGCGCGCGGTCGGCCTCGAAACCGCGCTGAACATGATCGTGTCGGGCGCGCCGGTGCCGTCGGAGCAGCTCGCGAAGAGCGGGCTGTTCGACGAAATGGCCGACGGCGACCTGCTCGACGCGGCCGTGGCGTTCGCCCGCAAGGTCGGCGCACAGAAGGGGCCGCATCCGCGCGTGCGCGATCGCAAGATCGTCCACGACAACGCGGCCGGTTTCATCCAGTTCGCGCGCAATTCCGCGCGGGCCGCCGCGCCGAACTACCCCGCGCCGCACAAGTGCATCGACGCGATCGAGGCCGGCGTGCTGAACGGTTTCGACAAGGGCAGCGTCGCCGAGCGCGAAGGTTTCGTCGCGCTGATGATGACGCCGGAAAGCCGCGCGCTGCGCCACGCGTTCTTCGGCGAGCGGGCGGCGAGCAAGATTCCCGACGTGCCGGCCGACACGCCGCTGCGCGAAATCCGCCGGGTCGGCGTGATCGGCGCGGGCACGATGGGCGGCGGGATCGCGATGAACTTCATCAACGCCGGGCTGCCCGTCACGCTGCTCGAGACGAAGCAGGACGCGCTGGAGCGCGGCCTCGCGACGATCCGCAAGAACTACGACGCGCAGGTGAAGAAGGGCAAGCTCACGCAGGAGAAGCTCGACGCGCGCATGGCGCTGATCACGCCGACGCTGTCCTACGACGACCTGAAGGACGCCGACCTGATCGTCGAAGCCGTGTTCGAGGAACTCGGCGTGAAGGAGCAGGTGTTCAAGAAGCTCGACGAAGTCGCGAAGCCGGGCGCAATCCTCGCGTCGAACACGTCGACGCTCGACGTCGACAAGATCGCCGCGTTCACGAAGCGTCCGCAGGACGTGGTCGGCATGCACTTCTTCAGCCCGGCGAACGTGATGAAGCTGCTCGAGGTCGTGCGCGGCGCGCAGACCGCGAAGGACGTGCTCGCGACCGTGATGGCGGTGGCGAAGAAGATCCGCAAGACGGCGGTCGTGTCGGGCGTGTGCGACGGCTTCATCGGCAACCGGATGATCGAGCAGTACATCCGCCAGGCACTGTTCATGCTCGAGGAAGGCGCGCTGCCCGCGCAGGTCGATCGCGCGATCGAGAAATTCGGCTTCGCGATGGGGCCGTTCCGGATGAGCGACCTCGCCGGCAACGACATCGGCTGGGCGATCCGCAAGCGGCGCTACGTCGAGCAGCCCGGCCTGCAGTATTCGAAGATCGCCGACCGTCTGTGCGAACAGGGCCGTTTCGGTCAGAAGACGGGCGCCGGCTGGTACGACTACGTGCCGGGCGACCGCAAGGCGAAGCCGTCGTCGCTCGTCGACGAGATGGTCGTCGCGTACTCGAAGGAGCGCGGCGTCGAGCGGCGCAAGATCGGCGACGACGAGATCGTCGAGCGGCTCGTGTTCGCGCTCGTCAACGAAGGCGCGAAGATCCTCGAAGAGAAGATCGCGTCGAAGGCGTCCGACATCGACATGGTCTACCTGACCGGCTATGGCTTCCCGCTGTGGCGCGGCGGCCCGATGCTGTACGCGGATACGGTCGGTCTCTACAACGTCGAGCGCGCGATTCGCCGTTATGCGGCCGCGCCGAACGGCGACGCATGGCAGCTCGCGCCGTCGATCGTGGAACTGGCGAAGGCCGGCCGCGGGTTCAACGGCTGACGCCGCCGTATCGCGGCGCGACCGATCCTGTCTGGAGACACGCAATGAAACGCACCGACGACGTCCTGCTCGTGATCGACGTGCAATACGACTTCATGCCGGGCGGCGCGCTCGCGGTGCCCGACGGCGATGCGGTCGTGCCGGTGATCAACGCACTGGCGCAACGCTTCGACCAGGTCGTGCTCACGCAGGACTGGCATCCGCGCGAACACGTGTCGTTCGCGGCGAACCATCCGGGCCGCGAGCCGTTCTCGACGCTCGCGCTGCCGTACGGCGAGCAGGTGCTGTGGCCCGTGCACTGCGTGCAGGACACCGACGGCGCGGCGCTGCATCGCGACCTCGACATTCCGCACGCGCGGCTCGTGATCCGCAAGGGCGGCGACGCGCAGGTCGACAGCTATTCCGCGTTCGTCGAAGCCGACCGCACGACGCGTACCGGGCTCGCGGGCTATCTGCGCGAACTCGGCGCGAAACGCGTGTGGTGCTGCGGGCTCGCGACCGACTATTGCGTCGCGTGGTCGGCGCTCGATGCGCGCGCGGCAGGCTTCGAAGCCGCGGTGATCAACGATGCGTGCCGTGCGATCGACCTGAACGGGTCGCTCGCGCACGCATGGCAGCAGATGCAGGCAGCGGGTGTCGCGCATGCGACGTCCGCGGGCGCGCGCCCGGCGGCGTAGCGCATTTCCCATCCGATTCAGGACATGAAGCAGGACCGAAGGAGACTCGCATGACCGAAGCCGTAATCGTATCGACCGCACGCACGCCGCTGGCGAAATCCTGGCGCGGTGCATTCAACATGACGCACGGCGCGACGCTCGGCGGCCACGTGGTCGCGGCCGCGCTCGAGCGCGCGAAGCTCGACCCCGCCCGCGTCGAGGACGTGATCATGGGCTGCGCGAACCCCGAAGGCGCGACGGGCGCGAACATCGCGCGGCAGATCGCGTTGCGCGCCGGCTTGCCGGTGAGCGTGCCGGGGATGACGGTGAACCGCTTCTGTTCGTCAGGGCTGCAGACCATTGCGCTGGCCGCGCAGCGGATCATCGCGGGCGAAGGCGAGATCTATGTGGCCGGTGGCGTCGAGTCGATCTCGTGCGTGCAGAACGAGATGAACCGGCACATGATCCAGGAAGGCTGGCTCGTCCAGCACAAGCCCGAGATCTACTGGAACATGCTGCAGACCGCCGAGAACGTCGCGAAGCGCTACGGTATCTCGAAGGAGCGGCAGGACGCGTACGGCGTGCAGTCGCAACTGCGCGCGGCGGCCGCGCAGGAAGCCGGGCTGTTCCGCGACGAGATCGTACCGATCACCGTGCTCGCGGGCATCGCCGACAAGGCGACGGGCCGCCTGTTCACGCAGGAAGTGACGGTGTCGGCCGACGAAGGCATCCGGCCCGACACGACGCTCGAAGGCGTGTCGAAGATCCGTTCGGCGGTGCCGGGCGGCGTGATCACCGCGGGCAACGCGAGCCAGTTCTCGGACGGCGCGTCGGCGTGCGTCGTGATGAGCGCCGAGGCCGCGCAGCGCGAAGGGCTGCAGCCGCTGGGTGCGTTCCGCGGCTTCGCGGTGGCCGGTTGCGAACCCGACGAAATGGGCATCGGCCCGGTGTTCGCGGTGCCCAAGCTCCTGAAGCAGGCGGGGCTGAAGGTCGACGACATCGGCCTGTGGGAGCTGAACGAGGCGTTCGCGGTGCAGGTGCTGTATTGCCGCGACACGCTCGGGATCCCTGAGGATCGCCTGAACGTGAACGGCGGCGCGATCGCGGTCGGCCACCCGTACGGCGTGTCGGGCGCACGCCTGACGGGCCATGCGCTGATCGAAGGCAAGCGGCGCGGCGTCAAGTACGTGGTCGTCACGATGTGCATCGGCGGCGGGCAGGGCGCGGCCGGCCTGTTCGAAATCCTCTGATCTTTGACCGGCGGCGGCCGCGGTTGCGCTTTCGCGTCACCGCCCGCCGCCGTGGTGAATCGGCGCGGCGCACGCGCGATTCGCAACGATCGGGAAGTAAAAGGCATGCGCCCGGCAATGCCGTTTCCCCTGACTTGTCAAACGAATTGCCCCACCTATACTTGCTCTGACATTTGCCTTTCGGCACGATGGGCCAGATCGTGCGTCGTGCGATCCGTGCCGCGAAGAATCGAACCAACGCAGCAGACCGACCGGGGACCGAATGAGTACGACCTATGCAGCCGGGGAACCGCCGCGCGTCGTCAGCGCGGCCGCGAGGCTCTACGCGAAATGCCTGCTGGTCGGATTCGCGTTGCTGCCCGCCTATCTGATTGCCTATCTGTGGTTCTTCAGCGACCCGGGCGTCGTGTTCGAGAGCCACGCTTTCCATGAAATCGCGATTGCGGCGGCGACGGTCGAAGGCGCGTTCGTCACCTACGTGACGTGGGTGTGCTACCGGTCGTCCGGCGAGCCGCTGCTGCGCTGGCTCACGCTCGGCTTCCTCGGCTTCGCGATGATCTATGCGCTGCACGGGGCGTTCACCGGGATGGCGCACCACAATATCTGGCTGTTCCTGCTGTACGGGCCCGCGTCGCGGTTCGTGATGTCGGCGCTGCTGCTCACGGGCCTGCTGTCGTATTCGCGGCCGCCCGACCGGCTCGACAAGCGCACGAGCGTGCGCACCTGGCTGCCGTGGATCGTGTTCTTCCTGATCGTCAACGTGGCGGTCGCGTACATCGCCTATTCGCCGGTCGCCGGCGCGCCGGGCACGCGGCTGTCGATGGAAGGCGGCGCGCTGGTGTTTTCGCTGCTGAACGTGTGCCTGCTGCTCGCGCGGCGGATCCGCTCGCCGCTGATGGTGATCTACGGCGTGTCGATCATGGCGTTCGCGCTGTCGTCGCTCGCGTTCATCCTCGGCAAGCCATGGAATCACATGTGGTGGCTCGCGCATGCGATCTTCGCGGGCGGATTCTTCCTGCTCAGTTACGGCGTCGTGCAGGCGCTGCAGACGACGCGCTCGTTCTCGGCGATCTACAGCCAGGAAGACCTGATGAGCCGGCTGTCGGAATCGATGGCGCGCACCGAAAGCGCGCTGCAGGAGCTGCGGCGCACGAACCAGAAGCTCGAATACATGGCCGCGACCGATCCGATGACGGGCGCGTCGAACCGCCGGCAGTTCATCGCGCAAGTCGAGCGCGAGATCGTGCGGGCCGAGCGCGACGGCACGCCGTTCTGCCTGCTCGCGCTCGATCTCGACAATTTCAAGAACATCAACGATGCGTACGGGCACCAGATCGGCGACGAGGTGCTGCGCGGCGTCGTGCGCCAGTGCCTCGAGGCAATTCGGCCGGCGGGCGCGCTCGCGCGGGTCGGCGGCGAGGAGTTCATGGCGCTGTTGCCGGAGATGCCGCTCGAAGGTGCACGGATGACGGCCGAGCGCGTGCGTTCGTCGATCTCGAGTTCGCCGTTCGGGCTCGACTTCAAGCGCGTGCAGGTGACGGTCAGCGTCGGCGTCGCGCAGTACGGGGTCGACGGCAGCACGGTCGATACGCTGCTGCGGGTGGTCGACGAGCGGCTGTATCAGGCGAAGCGGGAAGGGCGGAATCGCGTGGTGTCGCGGTGATCCGGATTCCTTCGACGTCCCGGCGGCGGGCGTGCCGCCGGGTTTTTTGCATGCCGATGCCGTTGCCCGTCGGTATGCGCGCGGCGACGCGCTAGCGCGCCGCCACCGCCGTCGCCTGTTTCGGCTGTGCGTCCTGCGTCGGCTGCGACGCCTGCCACCAGTACTTGCCCGCGCGCTGCTGCGGATCACGGATCGCGAGATACGTCGTACTCCAGAGCTGCGCCGCGTTGGCTTCGGTCGCATCGGCGCTGCGCGTGCCGAATGCGTCGGTCTGGTACTTGCCGTTCACGTACGACCACGTCCACATTTCCGACGTGCGCATGTCGCGCCCGTTCGAGATCACCTGCCAGATCGTCTGCCGCGCTTGCGTGAGCAGCGTGCGGGTCGTGGCCGACAGGTCCTGACGCGCGAGCTGGCGATCGAGCCCGGCCACCCACATCGCCTGCTGCCACGACCAGATCACCGTGCCGTGATACGCGGAGCTCGTGAACTTCGGCCACAGCGTCTGGCTCGCATACGCGGGGTTCGCGATCAGCATCCCGGCATCGGTCACGAGCCCGGTCGGGAACGGCCGCGTGACGTCGCTGACGATCCGCTGGAGCTGATCGTCCGGCGGCGTGCCGAACAGCAGCGCGAAGCCGCCGTCCGAATTCATCACCGGAATCGGGTTGCCCTGCTGATCGAGCGACAGCGCGTAGAAGGCCAGCGGGGCGTTGGGCGCGGCGCCGGCCGGCACGCCGGCAGACGGCGCATAGGCCGACACGTCGGTGGCCGCCTGTGCGGCCGGCACGCTGACCTGGAACAGCGGCGGCGCCTGCGTTTCCCAGGTGGCCGCCTGATTCGCCGTGTTGGCGAGCGTCGCACGCTGCCCGGCATCGAGGTACGGATCGAGCAGGCCGCGGGCGAGGAACGCGTTCGCCGCGCGCAGCGCGGCCGGCACGAGCACCGCGTTCACGTCGTACGGGTAGACGCCGCCGCCGAGGCCATCGGTGCTGTCGCGCCAGTTGCCGACGATTTCGCCGGGCCGCAGGTGGATCAGGTTCGCGACCGACGGCTGCTGCGCGAACGGCTGCGCGGTCGTCGCGACGTGCAGCAGATTGACGACGAGGCGGCTGCCGTTGGTCTGCCCGTCGCTGCCGCGCTGCGCCAGATACGCGGCCGCGCGGGCCTGGCCGCGCGTATCGTCGATCAGCCACGCGGCCGCGATCGGCGCGAGCAGGTAGTCGCTGTCGATCATCTTGTAGTCGTAGGTCGGCGTCGCATCGTTAGGCCGCCCGTTCTTCTGGTTGTCGATCAGCGCGAATTCGCCGATGCCTTCCTCGTGCGCGACCTTGCCGTCCGCCGACAGGCGGCTGAGCACCGACGACAGGCCGGCCTCGATCGCCGCGGGTTCGAGCACGGGCATCAGCATGCGGACCGAAATCAGCGTGTCGCGGCCGAAGTACGTGTCGTATTGCCACGAACCGGCCAGCAGCTTGTCGTTGAAGCTCAGGAATTCGAGCACGTTCTGGCTGACCGGGTCGGGATTCACGGACGGCGCGAACAGGTCGGCGTGCGTGATCGGCGACAGCGGCGTCTCGCCCGACAGCGCATCGATGTGCAGCTTCAGCGTGCGTGCGCCCGCCGGCGCGTTCAGCACCAGCTTGCCACCCGCAGCCGGCGCGATGCTGCCGCCGTCGCGCAGCGTGATGCGCAGCGCATAGCCCGGTGCGCCGTCGATGCGGTCGCGTTGCCATTGCGCGGTGCTGCCCTGGACCGTCGGCGCGGTGAGGATCTGCGGCGGAATCGTGGCGCCGCCGTTGAAGTCGCGCAGGAAGCGCACGTTGCTGAGCACGCCCTGGCGGATCGTCAGCGACGTGGTGTCGACCGACACGTCGGCGCCGATGCCGTACAGCGGGCGGCCATGCGCATCAGGGGCCGACAGCGCGGACGGCGGCGTGTCGAGGCTCCAGTTCACCGGCTGCGCGGTGTCGTCGAACCATAGTCCGGTGCCGCTGTTGCCGGCGGGGAAGACCACCAGCAGGCGCGGCTTCGTCGACGAGCGCACCAGCAGGTGTGCGGCGACCTTGTCCTGCCGGTAGAACGCGTTGATCTGGCCGCCGGTATCCATGCGGAACGACAACGCGGCGGTGTTCGATGGCGGGGTGTTCGACTGGACGTCGTCGTCGTTGCAGGCCGACAGCAGGCCGGCACAGACGAGCCCGAGACACAGCGACTTCGCAAGGCGATGCATGTTGATGTCCCTCCTGATGACTGGCGATTTTTTATCCGGATGTTCTAATCGGCGAATCTTGAGTCCGTTTGATCCCGTCTTGTATTCATTCTGGCGAATGGCGGGAATTAATCGAAGTGCTGCGATTCGTCGAAAGGGAAATGGGTTGGCAAATAACCGAGTGGCCGATAATGCCGAAAGCTGAAAACCACAGGGGTGCGCGTCGATGTCCCGCGGGAAAGGCTATGCGACGGGCCTTCGCGCGGGTGGTGGCGAATCCGGGGCGGCGCAGAAAATGATGCGTAAGCCATCGTAGGCGATTCTAAATTTGCGGGAAAGCCGAAGTCAATAATGTTTTGGTTTTTGAATATTGAATTGAAAAGTGGTCGCAATTATTACCCGCCGCCCCGGTAAAATGTGCGATTTAATGGATGCCGATTAATGTGCTGCAGCTGTCCGAGGGCGAAACAATCGGCAATGGCATGCCACGCCGGCGATTGTTGCCGGACAGCGAACGAATCGCCGCGTGGTGTCGGTCAATGCCGTGACATGCCGACATGCTGAAACGGCGCGCACGAAGCCGAGCAAGCCGCGTTCCTGCGCATGCTTTCCACGACGACGGATCGCTGACGAAAGCGGAAAGAACTGCGACGTCTGCTAGCATCGGATGATTCCGACAACCCTGTCGGGATGCTGGCATCTGATCATCGCAGGAGACTCGTCAATGACGCTCGAATGCATCAATCCCAAGGATCTGCCCACACCGCAAACGTACACGCAGGTCGTCGTTGCGACGGGAAGCAAGATGGTATTCATCTCGGGCCAGGAGCCCGAGGACATCGACGGCAAGCTGGTGGGTCACGGTGATCTCGCGGCCCAGGCGCGTCAGGTATTCGGCAATCTCGGTCGCGCCCTTGCCGCTGCCGGTGCGCGGCCCGAGCAGGTCGCGAGGATCACCGTCTACGTCGTGAACTACGAGCGCGATGCATGCTTGCCGATCATCGAAAGCGCCAGGGTGGCGCTGTTCGGCGATCACAAGCCCGCGGACGTGGTGCTCGGCGTGGCCGCGCTGTCGCCCGGTTATCTGATCGAAGTGGATGCGATCGCGGTCGTCGATTGATCGTTCGGCAGTCGCAGCCATTGCATCGCCGGCACGCTCGCTACGTGCCTTTTTCTTTATCGGCCACCAGTTGCGTTGTGAAACCAGGTTGCATCAGTCCGGTCTCGAGCGAGACACCTGCGGTTGTTGCCCATGATCCGCCTTTGGCGCCCCAGGCTCCTGTTTCAGGGTTCACGAGCGTCGCGTTTCAACGTTCTTGATAGTCATCCGGCAATTATCGATCGCTTTTTTCACTCGTTGGTGGAGCCCGTGATGCCTGCAAACAATCTCAAAGTTCGTCCTTTGGTCGCCGGGATCAAAATTGTGACCCGCAGCAAGATTGGCACTTTAGGTTTGGTCGTGAAATACAACGGCAACATGTGCTTTGTGACGGCGGGCCATGTGTTCGGAAAGGGAGATGCGAGGGTGGGGCAGCCCGATGACGCAAACCCGGTGGGTGACCTGCTTGAAAACTTCCTGGAGGACAACCAGGATATCGCCATCGTGAAGGTATCGTCGGGAGTCGACGCAACACCCAACGAGATATGGACGGACAGCGGTATAAAACAGGTGGCGTTCGGTTCAGACGTGCGTCCCACGAAGGACCAGCGTTTGTGGTTGCAGGGTGCGTTCTCTGGTCTCGTGAATTGCTCGGTTGCCGGGACAGATGTCGATATCACGGTGCCGGACACCAACGATCAAGTCAAGAATGTCGTCCTGCTCAACCTGGACGGAGAGGCTCGGACCCAACCAGGTGACAGTGGCGCGCCCGTGGTGGGGAAAGTGGGTGGCAAGGACGTCTGCTACGGTGTGTACGGCGGGAAAGTCGTGGTCGGCGCAGATACGTACGGATGGTTCACGCCATTCGAGAACCTGTTTTGGGACTAGTCCGGCGTGATCGAATGTGACGCTGTCAAAGCCCTGGGCGCGAGAGCGCTCGGGGTTTTTGCATTGGGGCACCGAAACGTGAACCGGGTCGACCTGCGCGGGAGCGTACTCGGGGTCGGCGGGGCACGGTCCAGACTCTCCCCGTCGTTGTACCAAGGACGCCGGTTTCAGGGGCAAATCTCCATCCGCCGCTTGGCGCTCGAGCAGGCAATCGAAACTCGTTTTGAACTGCGAGGCGATTTCTGTCGAGATGTGTTTCGGAAAAGAAACGTGACGGCGGATCGCGTACTTCTATTCGGCCTTGTTGCAACGTCAATGCTGCTGTGGGCCGTGGCGGGAACGGTGCACACGTTTGGCGCCAGAGCCTGGCAGCGGACACGCCGACTTCGAGATACAGTCCATTGGCGTCGGCAAGTTTGATAGGCTTCTCGCCTGCGCGAGCTTGTCGGCGCTCTAGGCCGGACAGGGTAACCGTGGGCGAACGGTGGAAAGGTGTAAAGTGCCCGACTGCCAAGGATGACAGGCCAATCGCCGAATCAACACGAACAGGAGCAACCGAAGTGATCAGACATATCGTCATGTGGAAGTTGAAGGAATCGGCCGAAGGCGCGACGCGTGCGCAGAACGCGCTGAAGCTGAAGGAAAAGCTCGAAGGCTGCCGCGACCTCGTGCCGGGCACCCTGCAGATCGACGTCGGCGTGGCGACGCCCGGCCTCGATGCGACCGCCGACATCGTGCTCGTCTCCGATTTCGCCGACAAGGCCGCGCTCGACGCGTACCAGGTGCATCCGGTTCACCAGGAAGTGAAGAAATTCGTCGTCGCGGTGGCCGAATCGCGCGAATGTGTCGACTACATCGTCGACAACGCACGATGAGCGACGCGGCAACCCCGACGGAAGGCCCGTCGATCGAAAGCCCGTTCGTCGATCTGCTCGGCGTGCAACTGGTGTCCGCGAAGGATGGCGCGAGCGAGATCGTGCTGCCGCTCGAGGAGCGGCACATGAACACGTGGAGCATCGCGCACGGCGGCGTGACGATGACGCTCGCCGATATCGCGCTCGCGATGGCGGCGCGCAGCCTGACCGACGACGGCGTCGGCGTCGTCACGGTCGAGATGAAGGTGAACTTCATGCAGCCGGGGCGCGGCGAACTGCGCGCTTACGGGCGCGTGATGCACCGCTCGACGACGATGGCCTACTGCGAAGGCGAGGTGCGCGACAGCGACGGCAATTTCGTCGCGAAGGCGCTCGGTACGTTCAAGTACATGCGGCGGCTCGCGGTCGGCCGCGACATCAAGCGGCAACGTTCGCGCACCGCGCCGGACGCCCAGCCGGGCCCGAGCGACGCGTAAGCGCACCGGCCATGCACGGCCCTGTCTCTTCGATGAGGCAGGGCCGTTTTGTTTGGCAGCACGGGATGGCGGCACACGGCGCGGCGCGTACGCCGGTCCGGCCGCCGCGTGGCATCATGTCACGCTTGTCCGCTTTGTCCGTTCACGGCGCCACGCCGGCGCCGTCCATACCGATGCCGCTGAATCCGAAGATCGCCCAGGTGCTCGACATGATCGAGCGCGCGAAACGTCCGTCGTATCACCATCAGACGCCGCAGCAGGCGCGCGCCGCGTACGAGAAGAGCGCGCCGATCCTCGACGTCGCGCCGGCGCCGATGCATTCGGTGGAGGCGTGCGTCGTGCCGACGCGCGACGGCCGCACGATCGGTGCGCGGCTGTATTTACCGGTCGCGCCGAGCCTGGCGGAACCGCTGCCCGCGCTCGTGTACTACCACGGCGGCGGCTTCACGGTCGGCAGCGTCGACACGCACGATGCGCTGTGCCGGATGTTCGCGCACGATGCGCAATGCGCGGTGCTGTCGGTCGACTACCGGCTCGCGCCCGAACACCAATTTCCGACCGCGGTGAACGATGCGGACGACGCGTTGCAGTGGCTGCATCGCGAGGCCGCCGCATTCGGTATCGACGCCGCGCGGCTGGCGGTCGGCGGCGACAGTGCGGGCGGGACGCTCGCGACGGTCTGCGCGGTGCTCGCGCGCGACGCGGGCATTCGCCTTGCGCTGCAGATGCTGATCTATCCGGGCGTGACGGGCTACCAGGACACCGAATCGCACGCGCGGCTCGCCAACGGCTACCTGCTGACGCAGGACACGATCCAGTGGTTCTTCGCGCAATACGTGCGCGATCGGGCGGATCGCGACGACTGGCGGTTCGCGCCGCTCGACGGCACGCGCGATGCACCGTCGTTCGCGGGCGTTGCGCCGGCGTGGATCGCGACGGCCGAATACGATCCGCTGAGCGACGAGGGCGCCGCGTACGCGGACAAGTTGCGTGCGGCCGGCAACGCGGTCACGCTGGTCCGCTATCCGGGGATGATCCACGAATTCTTCAAGATGGGCGGCTACGTGCCGGAGGTGCGGGCCGCGCATGCCGATGCGGTCGCGGCGCTGAAGGCTGCATTCGACGAGGTTTGACGGCGGGCGGCCGAAGGCCGCACGCCGTGGGAGGGACTGCGATGACGAACGGCGTGGGCGGAGTGGAAACGGGCGACTGGACGGTACTGGGCGGCGACGCAGCCAGGATCCGCGACGCGGTATTCGTGCGCGAGCAGCAGATTCCGCCGGAATGGGCGCTCGACGACGACGATCCGCTGTCGCTGCATGCGGTCGCGTACCGGACCGACGCGGCGACCGGGTTGCGCCGCGCGGTCGCGACGGGGCGGTTGCTGCCGTCCGGCACGATCGGCCGCGTCGCGGTACTGGCCGACATGCGCGGGCAGGGCGTCGGGTCCGCCGTGCTGAATGCGCTGCTGGATGCCGCGCGGCGCCGCGGCCAAGCCGTCGTGCGGCTGTACGCGCAGGATTCGGCGGTGTCGTTCTATCTGCGGCACGGCTTCGCGGCGGTCGGCGAACCGTTCGTCGAAGCCGGCGTGCCGCACGTCGAGATGGCGCGCGCGCCGTAGCGCGCAACGCGTGCGTTCAGCGCGGCCGCGTCGCGTCGATATCGAACGTGAACGCGCGCTCGAACGCGCCCGGCCGGACGGTGCGGTGCGAGCCGTCGTCGTCGCTGCGCTCCTTGACCTCCACCGTCAGCCGCACGCCTTCCTTCATCGTTACGCGCAGCGCGGTGGTGCCGCGTGTGCCGTATTCGGGCGTCTCGATGAAGGCGGCCGACAGCGCGCGCTCGCGCTCGATCGGAATGCCCGTGTGCGGCAGCGCGTCGTCGTCCGCGACGTGCGGGTCGCGCATCAGCGCGATCAGTTCGTCGAGCGACGGGGTCGGATTGTCGGTGAGCAGCGTGCCGAGCTCCGCGCGCTTGCGCACCACTTTGGGCCAGGGCGTGTCGAGCCGCGCATTCGACAGCGCATGCACGCCCGGCGCGATCGCGACGGGTGCGGCGACACGGCTTTCGCCCTCGGGCGCGCGGTTGCAGAACCACGCGAGTTCGCGCCGGCGCCAGTCGCCGACGAGCAGGTTGAAGCCGTTGTACACGGCTGCATGCTCGGCCAGTTGCGCGAGATAGTCGAGCGGTGCGACCGATGGTCCGCCGAGAAAGTCGGATACCAGCTTGCCGCGGGTCGGCGCGCCCGCGCGGATGTCGAACGGCGCGCGGTAGTTGGTCAGCGCGGCGAAGCGGCCGTCGCGCGATACGCCGAGCCACGTGCCGCCGGCTTCGAGATCGCGGCCGGCCAGTACGCCCGGCACGTCCTCCCACCACGAGAGCGGCGCGCTGGTCCGGCGGAAGAACTCGTCGCGATTGGCGGCGAGGGTAAAGACGGGACCGGCGGCGGCATCAGGCTGCCAGTCGAAGGCAATCAGACACATCGGGCGAATCTCTCGCAGGAAACATCGGGCGCCGGCTGCGACTCGCGAGCCGGCGCGCGAACGGGTTGTCAGTGCATCACGCTTCGGTCGGCCACGCGTACGGCAGCGCGTCGAACGCGAGCGCCGGGCCGTCGGCCGAACCGAGGTGCACCGTGCCGCTGTCGAGCGCGGCGAGCTTGATCTCGACCAGCGCGTCGACGCCGCCCGCCGGCGCGGCCGCCGCGTTGACGATCATCCCGCACGGCTGGCCCGGGTCGTCGCTGTGGAACAGCTCGACGCCGGCATGCACGGTATCGGTCTCGCCGGCGACGTGCGCGAGCGCGGTGCGGCGCTTGATCGTGCCGCGGTACTGGCTGCGCGCCACCACTTCCTGGCCCGGGTAGCACCCTTTCCTGAAGTTAACGGCGCCGATCACGTCGAAGTTGACCATTTGCGGTACGAACTGTTCGACGGCCGGCTGCGTGATGCGCGGCTCGCCCGCGCGCACGTCGAGCCAGTCCCACACGGCAGGCGACACGACCGGCAGCGTGCCGGCGAGCGCGGCGAGGCGCGCGTCGACCTCGGCGCGCGGGCCGATCCACAGATAGCGCTTGCGGCCGGCCGCATCCGGCACGCGGATCAGCGTGCCGGCCGGGCCGTCGACCTTCACGTGCACGCCATCGGGCAGCGCATCGAAGATGCCCGACAGCGCGTCGCGCACGTCGCCAGCGAAACCGGCCACCGCGAGCGTGTCGCTCGCATCCGTCAGCTTCGCCTTCGCGCGCAGCACGAACATCGACAGCCGCTTCTGCACGGCAGGCTGCACGTCCTTCGACACGAGCAGGCGCACACCGTGGCCGGCGCGCCACGTGAGGAACGACGCGAGCAGGCGGCCCTTCGGCGAGCAGTACCCGGACAGCCGCGCGCTGCCGGCATCGAGATGTTCGATGTCGTTGGTGAGCTGGCTGTGCAGGAACGTCGCGGCGTCGTCGCCGGCCACGTCGATCACGCCGAACTGCGGCAGCGGCATGCAGGCGCCCGGCGCATCGAAATCGGCGGCGGACGGGCGGGGGAAAACGGGGAGCGAGGCAGATGCGGCCTGGGCAGCCGGTGAAGCGAACGGTGTGCTCATGGAATGAGGGAACAGTCAACCCTGACTTTGACGAAGGCGAGCAAGTATTATATGGGTCTTACCTGAGTCACGTTTCCATGTCCCTACTGAAGAAATGCGCCGCGACGATCGTGGCGCTGGCCGTCGTTGTGGCCGCTGCCGGCGCGGGCGGCGGGTATTACTGGGCGACCCGGCCGCTGTTGCTGGGCTCGGCATCGCTCGACGTCACGATCAAGCCGCGCAGCAGCGTGAAGAGCGTCGCGCTGCAGCTCAAGCGCGGCGGCGTGCCGGTCGAGCCGTTCGCCTTCGTCGCGATGACGCGCTTGCTCGGGCTGTCGAGCCGGCTCAAATCGGGCAATTACGAATTCAAGACCGGCATCACGCCGTACGACGTGCTGCAGAAGATCGCGCGCGGCGACGTGAACGAATACGTCGCGACGGTCATCGAGGGCTGGACCTTCAAGCGGATGCGCGCGGAGCTCGACGCGAATCCCGATCTGGCGCACGCGACGGCCGGCATGAGCGACGCCGAGCTGCTGCGCGCGATCGGCGCGCCGGACGGCGTGGTGCAGCGCGGCAGCGGCGAGGGGCTGTTCTTCCCCGATACCTACCTGTTCGACAAGGGCACGAGCGACCTGAACATCTACCGGCGCGCCTATCGCCTGATGCAGACGCGCATCGACGAGGCATGGGCCGCGCGCACGCCGGGGCTGCCGTACAAGACGCCTTACGAGATGCTGACGATCGCGTCGATCGTCGAGAAAGAAACCGGCCACGCGGCCGACCGCGCGTTCGTCGCGGCCGTGTTCGCGAACCGGCTGCGCATCGGCATGCCGCTGCAGACCGATCCGTCCGTGATCTACGGGCTCGGCGACGCGTACGACGGCCGGCTGCGCAAGCGCGACCTGCAGGCCGACACTCCTTACAATACCTACACCCGACGCGGGCTGCCGCCCACGCCGATCGCGTTGCCGGGCGTCGCCGCACTGCAGGCGGCGATCAATCCGGCCCCGACGAGCGCGCTCTATTTCGTCGCGAAGGGCGACGGCACGAGCGTGTTCTCGGACACGCTCGGCGACCACAACAAGGCCGTGGACAAATACATACGAGGTCAATAATGGCGAGCGGTAAATTCATCACGTTCGAGGGCATCGACGGGGCGGGCAAGACCACCCACCTGGCATGGTTCTGCGAACGCCTTCAGGGCCGGCTGGCTGCGGCCGGCCGGCAGGTCGTCGTGACCCGCGAGCCGGGCGGCACGCAGCTCGGCGAGAAACTGCGCGAGATCCTGCTGAACCAGCCGATGGATCTCGAGACGGAAGCGCTGCTGATGTTCGCCGCGCGGCGCGAGCACCTCGCGCTCGTGATCGAGCCGGCGCTCGCGCGCGGCGACTGGGTCGTGTCCGACCGCTTCACCGACGCGACCTTCGCGTACCAGGGCGGCGGCCGCGGGCTGCCGCGCGACAAGCTCGAGACGCTCGAGCGCTGGGTGCAGGGCGGTTTCCAGCCCGACCTCACGGTGCTGTTCGACGTCGCGCCGCAGGTCGCGAGCGAGCGTCGCGGGGCCGCGCGCATGCCGGACAAGTTCGAAAGCGAGTCCGACGCGTTCTTCTCGCGTACGCGTGCCGAATACCTGCGGCGCGCGGAAGAGGCGCCGCACCGCTTCGCGATCGTCGACGCGACGCGATCGATTCCCGAGATTCGCCAGCAGCTCGAACGCGTGCTCGCCGCGCTGTAACCCGCAAGGACGCACCCCATGATCTATCCGTGGCAAACCGACGACTGGAACCGCCTGCAGCAACTGCGCGCGCAATGGCCGCATGCGTTGCTGCTGCACGGTCAGGCCGGGATCGGCAAGCTGCAGTTCGCGCAGCATCTCGCGCAGGGTTTCCTGTGCGAATCGCCGCAGCCGAACGGCGAGCCGTGCGGCGCCTGCGCGGCCTGCAACTGGTTCTCGCAGGGCAACCACCCGGACTACCGGATCGTGCTGCCCGAGGCGCTGGCGGGCGAGGCGCCGGGCGCCGCGGACGACGCGAAGCCGGCCGACGCGGACGAAGGCGGCAAGAAGACCCGGGCGCCGAGCAAGGAAATCAAGATCGAGCAGGTGCGCGCGCTGCTCGACTTCTGCGGGGTCGGCTCGCACCGCGGCGGCGCGCGCGTCGTCGCGCTGTATCCGGCGGAAGCGCTCAACGTCGCCGCGTCGAACGCGCTGCTGAAAACGCTGGAGGAGCCGCCGGCCGGCGTCGTGTTCCTGCTCGTGTCGGCGCGCATCGACCGCCTGTTGCCGACCATCATCAGCCGCTGCCGCCAGTGGCCGATGACCGTGCCGGCACCGGAGGCCGCCGCCGCGTGGCTGGCGGCGCAGGGCGTCGACCAGGCCAGCGCGCTGCTTGCGGAAGCCGGCGGCGCGCCGCTCGCCGCGCTGGCGCTCGCGAGCGACGAGAATCGTCCGCTGCGCGACTACACGTTGGGGCAACTGGCCGCCGGGGCGGCCTGCGACCCGTTCGCGTGCGGCGAGACGCTGCAGAAGCTGCCGGTGCCGCTGGTGCTCGGCTGGCTGCAACGCTGGCTGTACGATGTGCTCGCGCAGCGGATGGCCGGCGCGCCGCGCTACTTCCCGATGCACGCGGCGGCCCTGGCGCGCTGCGCGGAAGCGGTCGACGCGAACGCATTCGCCCGCTTCATGAAAGCCGTGACGCGGCAGCGGACCGTCGAGAACCATCCGCTCAACGCGCGGCTCGTATTCGAGGAATTGTTTCTCGGCTATCGGGAAATGTTTGCTTGATCCGGCATTGTTTCCGATGGGTTGCGAAACGATGAACGGGTCACGCGACGGCGCGACCGTGGCCGGCCGGCCCGCCCACGTCGCCCGCTGCCGCATGCCGGCGGGCGCATGAGCGTCCGTCTCACGTATTCAGGAAACACGATGTTCGTCGACTCTCACTGCCACATCAACTTCAAGGGCCTGGCCGACCGCCTGCCGGCCGTTCTCGAGAACATGCGCGAGCACGACGTCACCCACGCGCTGTGCGTGTCGGTCGATTTGGAGACGCTGCCCGACGTGCTCGCGATCGCCGAAGCGCACGACAACGTGTACGCGTCGGTCGGCGTGCATCCCGATCACGAGGACATGCGCGAGCCGGCGCTCGCGGAGCTCGTCGAGCTGGCCGCGCACCCGAAGGTCGTCGCGATCGGCGAAACCGGCCTCGACTATTACCGTCTCGAAGGCCGCTCGATCGCCGACATGGAATGGCAGCGCGACCGCTTTCGCACGCACATCCGCGCGGCGACCGCGACGATGAAGCCGCTGATCATCCATACGCGTTCGTCGTCGGAAGACACGCTGCGGATCATGGCCGAGGAGCGCGCGGACGTGCCGGGCGGCGTGATGCACTGCTTCACAGAGCCGTGGCCGGTCGCCGAGCAGGCGCTCGCGCAGAACTTCCATATCTCGCTGTCGGGCATCGTCACGTTCAAGAACGCGACCGACGTGCAGGACGTCGCGCGGCGCGTGCCGCTCGACCGGCTGCTGATCGAGACCGACTCGCCGTACCTCGCGCCGGTGCCGTATCGCGGCAAGCCGAATGAACCTGCGTACGTCAGCCATGTCGGACGCTTTATCGCATCCGAGCGCGGGATCGCCGTCGAGGCGCTCGCGGATGCGACGACGCAGAACTTTTTCCGGCTGTTCAGGATCGCCCGCTAACGACGGGCGCGCAGCCGACAACCCAGGGAAGGAGCCCACAACAATGACGAAGCCGACCAACCATCTGCCCAAACGCGCACTCGTTGCGGCCGCATTCGTCGCGAGCGGGCTGTTCGCCGCCGCCGGCGCGCATGCCGAGTCGCTCGACGCGATCGTCAAGGCCGTCAAGTTCGACGACATCGCCGATATCGGCAAGCAGCTCAAGAGCGGCAAGCTCGATCCGAACACGCTCGCGCCGAACGGCGACCCGATCCTCGTGATCGCCGCGCGCGAGAAGTCCGACAAGGTCGCGGCCGCGATCGCGACGACGCCGAACGTCGATCTCGAAAAGGAAGACAAGGCCGGCGAAAACGCGCTGATGCTCGCGTCGCTGAACGGCGACCTCGGCCTCGTCAAGCTGCTGATCGACAAGGGCGCGGAAGTCAGCAAGAAGGGCTGGGCGCCGCTGCACTACGCGGCGACCAACGGCCAGGACGCGGTCGTCAAGGTGCTGCTCGACCACGACGCGTACATCGATACCGCATCGCCGAACGGCACGACGCCGCTGATGATGGCCGCGCGCGGCAACCATGCGTCGACGGTCACGCTGCTGCTCGACCAGGGTGCCGATCCGCAGGTGAAGAACCAGCTCGGCATCACCGCGCTCGAATTCGCGAAGCACTACAACGCGCCGGACGCGATCGAGATCCTGAGCAAGCGGACGACGCGTATCGGTGCGTCGACGCCGGCAGATGCACAAAAGAGTGCAAAATAACGGTTTTTGGTGCGGCGCCGCCTGTCCGCCCGGCCGGCTTCCGGCCGCGGCAGGGCAGCCGGCGACGCACCGGCCAACGCAGCAGGCGGTCACCGGCCGCATTGACATAAGGAACACCATGTTGCGCGCAATGTTTTGTGCCGCGGCGTTTGCCGTGCCGTTGTCGGCGGCGGCTTTCACGGGCGCGGATCTCGACCGGCTGTGCGCGAAGACGGACGTCAAGTCGCGGGCGTCGTGCGCGGCCTATATCGAAGGCGCCGCCGACGGCGTCTACAACACGATCGATGCGATCGGCGGCACCACGGGGCCGCGCGTCGGCCAGTACTTCTGCCTGCCGCCCGACATCCGGGCGCAACAGATGACGGACGCGGTGCGCAAGTACATCGCCGAAAATCCGAAGCTGGCCGACTACAACGCGAGCACCGCGGTGTCGCTCGGTCTCGGCAAGGCGTTTCCCTGCAGGAGCGGCAACTGATCTGACGCCGTGTCCGGGCGCGTGCGTGGCCCGGACGTCGCCGACGCATCCAGGACGAAGCCTGCGCGCTTCATCACTCGAGGGCGCCGATGATTTCAATCGAGGAACTGCAGCGCATCGCCGATGCGCCGTTGCATTCGTGGCTCGGCACGCTGGTCGTGTCGGTCATCGTGATACTGGTCGTCACGGTCGTGCACCGCCTCGGCGCACGCATCGTCAAGCGCATCGCGCAGCCGTATCCGCTGATGAGCGCGATCCTGCGCTACATCGACAAGCCGTCGCTCGTCGTGCTGGCGTTGCTGGCGCTCGAATTCGTGTGGGTCCAGGCCGACGACGGCATGTCGTTCGTGCGCGGCATGCGCACCGCGGCGGCGGTCGGCTCGATCGTGTCGCTCACGTGGCTGCTGGTGCGGCTCGCGGCCGGCGTCGGCGACGCGATCATCCAGGCCCATCCGATCGATACGGCCGACAACCTCCACGCGCGACGCGTCCATACGCAGGCCAAGGTGCTCGTACGGACCGTGATGGTGCTGATCGTGATCATCGGTACCGGCGCCGCGCTGATGACGTTTCCGAACGTGCGCCAGATCGGCGCGAGCCTGCTGGCATCGGCCGGTGTCGCGGGGCTGGTCGCCGGTATCGCCGCGCGGCCGGTGCTGGGCAACCTGATTGCCGGGTTGCAGATCGCGCTCACGCAGCCGATCCGGCTCGACGACGTGGTCGTGATCCAGGGCGAGTGGGGGCGCATCGAGGAAATCACCGGTTCGTTCGTGTCGGTGCGGCTGTGGGACCAGCGGCGCCTCGTCGTGCCGCTGCAGTGGATCATCGAGAACCCGTTCACGAACTGGACGCGCAGCAGCGCGGAGATCATCGGCACGGTCTACCTGTCGGTCGATTACCGTACGCCGCTCGCGCCGCTGCGCGAGGAGCTCGCGCGGCTCGTCCACGCGGCGCCGGAATGGGACGGCCGCGTGCAGGTGCTGCAGGTGACCGACGCGACGGAGCGCACGATGCAGTTGCGCGCGCTCGTCAGCGCGGCCGATTCGTCGTCGTGCTGGGACCTGCGCTGCCGCGTGCGCGAAGGATTGATCGCCTATCTGCAGGACCGTTATCCGCAATGCCTGCCGCGCAGCCGGATGGAGCTGTATCCGCACGAATCCGCGCCCGATGCGCCGAATCCCGAGCGGCCGCACGCGCGGTCGCCTGCGGCCAGCACGGCGGCCAACACCGCGGCCGATCCGCAGGCCGTCGACGGCCGCTGAACGCGGCCCGGCGCCTGCCTGCCATTCCCCGTCGCCCAATTCCATGACCGCGCTGAAGACGCTCGCCATCGCCAATTACCGCTCGCTGCGCGAGCTGATCGTGCCGCTCGCGGCGCTCAACGTCGTCACGGGGCCGAACGGCAGCGGCAAGTCGAGCGTGTACCGCGCGCTGCGGCTGCTCGCCGACACCGCGCAGGGCCGCGTGATCCCGTCGCTCGCCCGCGAGGGTGGCTTGCCGTCGACGTTGTGGGCCGGCCCCGAGCGTTTCTCGCGCGCGATGCTGGCCGGCGACGTGCCGGTGACGGGCACGGTGCGCAAGGGCCCGGTGAGCCTGAAGCTCGGCTTTGCGTGCGACGATTTCGGCTACTCGATCGATCTGGGCCTGCCGCTGCCGAGCAGTTCGCAGTTTGCGCTCGATCCGGTGGTCAAGCGCGAATGCGTCTGGGGCGGCGCGTTGCTGCGCCCGTCCACGCTGCTGGTCGACCGGCAGGGCGCGCAGATCCGCGTGCGTACCGCATCGGGCGACTGGCAGACGATTCCGCAGCCGGTCGCGAGCTTCGACAGCATGATGACCGAGTTCGCCGATCCGACCGGCGCGCCCGAGATGATCGCGGTACGCGAACGGATCCGCTCGTGGCGCTTTTACGACCATTTCCGGACCGATGCGCAGGCGCCGGCGCGCCAGTCGCACATCGGCACCCATACGCCGGTGCTCGCGGACGACGGGGCCGACCTCGCCGCCGCGCTGCAGACGATCCGCGAAATCGGCGACGCGGCGGCGCTCGATGCGGCGATCGACGACGCGTTTCCCGGCGCGTCGGTGGAGATCGACAACCCGGGCGGCCGTGGCCGCTTCGACGTGCTGATGCGCCAGCCGGGGCTGCTGCGGCCGCTGGCGGCGGCCGAGCTGTCCGACGGCACGCTGCGCTACCTGCTGCTCGCGGCCGCGCTGCTGACGCCTCGGCCGCCGGCGCTGATGGTGCTGAACGAACCGGAGACGAGCCTGCATCCCGATCTGCTGCCGGCGCTCGGCCGCCTGATCGCGCAGGCCGCCCAGCGCTCGCAGGTGCTGGTCGTGTCGCACGCGGCGCGGCTCATCGCGACGCTCGAGCGCGAGGCGGGCTGCGAATCGCTGGTGCTCGACAAGCAGCTCGGCGCGACCGCGCTCGTCGATGCCGACTCGCGCGACCTGCCGGCATGGAAGTGGCCGTCGCGTTGACGGCCTGATCGCGATCGTTGGCATGTGTTCGACGCCCGGCCGCGCCGAATCCGCGCCAGCCGGGCCCGAGCGACGCGGCGAGCCCGATCGGTCGAATGTATCCGGTCTGTAACAACCCCCAAAAAATGCAAGACCTGCGGTTCCGCTCATCGGGATCGCGAATAATAATGAGATATCCGGTTGGCGCCATGCCGGCCGGCGCGGCATGGACGCAGGGCGGGGCGCGCGCAAGCGCGGACTCCGCCGGCCGTACCGCAACGGACAGGACACAGGAGACGTGGACCATGAGAATTGCCCAGATCGCCCCGCTGACCGAATCCGTGCCGCCGAAGCTGTACGGCGGCACGGAGCGCGTCGTGTCCTACATCACCGAGGCGCTCGTCGACCTCGGCCACGACGTGACGCTGTTCGCGAGCGGCGATTCGACGACGCGGGCGAAGCTCGAGCCCGTGTGGCCGCGCGCGCTGCGGCTCGATTCGTCGATCCGCGACCGGGTCGCGCCGCACATGCTGCTGATGGAGACGGTCGCGCGCCGCGCGAAGGATTTCGACGTGCTCCATTTCCACATGGACTACTACTCGTTCTCGGTCTTCAACCGGCAGGAAACGCCTTACGTGACGACGCTGCACGGCCGGCTCGACCTGCCCGAGCAGCAACCGGTGTTCGACACGTTCAACACGGCGCCGGTGATCTCGATTTCCAATTCGCAGCGCCAGCCGTTGCCGCAGGCGAAATGGCTGACGACCGTCTATCACGGGCTGCCCGATACGCTGTACATGCCGCAGCCCGTCGAGCCGCGCTATCTCGCGTTCCTCGGCCGCATCTCGCCGGAAAAACGCGTCGATACCGCGATCCGCATCGCCCGCCAGTGCGGGTTGCCAATCCGGATCGCCGCGAAGATCGACGCGGCTGACCAGGAATACTTCGACCGCGAGATCAAGCCGCTTTTCGCGTTGCCGCACGTCGAATACATCGGCGAGATCGCCGATCACGAGAAGGCCGAATTCCTGTCGGGTGCGCATGCGCTGCTGTTTCCGATCGACTGGCCGGAGCCGTTCGGCCTGGTGATGATCGAGGCGATGTCGTGCGGCACGCCGGTGATCGCGTTCAACCGCGGCGCGGTGCCCGAAGTGGTGGACGAGGGCGTGTCCGGTTTCATCGTCGAGGACGAAATCAGCGCGGTGGCCGCCGTGAACCGGCTGCACCTGCTGCCGCGTGCGCGCGTGCGGCAGCGTTTCGAGGAGCGCTTCACGTCGCGCCGGATGGCGCAGCAGTACGTCGACGTGTACCAGTCGGTGATCCGCGCGCAGAAGCGCTCGCGCTTCAAGGTGATCGATTCGACGACCTGAGCGGCCTGAACGGCCCGAGCAGTCCGACCGACCCGGCGCCGCGCCGGCGGATAAAAAAACGGCGATGCCCGCAAGGACATCGCCGTTTGCGCATGACCCGCGCGCGGCACGCGCGGGCAGTGCGTCAACGTCAGATCTTGAGCTTGGTGACCTTGGTGCCGTTGATCGACACGTCGCCCATCAGGCCGGCGTTGGTCAGCACGACGACCTGGATCGGCGCGGTAGCCGTGTTGGAGTCGACCGCGCCGTTCGCGCCCATCTTCACGAGCGCGACCGATGCGCCGGCGCCGGCTGCCCAGCCGTCCGAGCCGCGGAATTCGTCGAGCGCCTGCTGCGTCATGAACAGGAACACGATCGCCTTCGACTGCGCGCCGGCCTGCAGGCCGACCGACAGCGACGACGTGTTGTAGTAGCCGACCGTGCTGCCGCCGACGCGCAGCGCGCCATTGCCGGACTGGCCGCCGACGATGAAGCCGGCCTGGATCACTTCGGGGAACACCAGCACGCCGCGCGATTTCGCGACGAGCTCGCGCGAGCCCTTGACCGTGGAGTACATGCGCGACAGCGTCGCGTCGACGCTCGCGTCGATCGACTGACGCTTCGACGCGTTGGTCGCGGCGTTGTCCGGCTTGTCCGGGGTGGTGGTGCAACCGGTGAGCGCGAGGCTACCGACGATGAGCGCAGCGGCGGCTTTCAGCACAAGATTCCGTTTTTGCATCGTTGTTCTCCATCGGATGATGTTCGGAGTGAGTCTCGCTCAAGGAGCGGATCACGTCGGCAGTTATATCACAGCGGATTACGGCCTCTTTTCGTTGCCACGTGAAAAAGCGTCAAATCGCGCGAGGGTGTCGCGGCGCGCCAACGGACGGAGCGGCGCCCGAGCGCCAGGCGCGCTTCGCGCGGGGGCGGCATGCGGGGAACGCAGTGGTCGAGCGGGGGGCGGCGGCGCCCGCGGCGCGTGTCGGGGTCAGTGCGTGACAGGCGGAACGGGCGGCTTGATCGGCGGGCGGCGCAGCGCGCGGCGGATCAGCGCGATCACGACGCCGCAGGCGAACAGGAACGCGGCCGGGACGACCCAGTAGCCGACGAACGCATGCCACAGGTAGCCGGCGAGCGTATTGCGGCGCACCACGTATTCGTCGCGGGCCGCCTGCTGGCGCGGCGCGTTGGCGGCGAGCACGTCGGCCGGGCAGCCGGCCGCGCGCGCGTCGTCAGGATCCCCGTGGCACTTCGCGGCGGCGCCGGCGGCCTGCTGCGCATCGGTGAGCTGCCAGGTGGTCAGCGCGAGCTGCAGGTCCGCCTTGTTATAGGCCATTTCCTCGCGGATCTCGCGCACGGCGATGATCGCGACGGGCACCGCCCAGAACACGATCACGATCAGCCAGCGGCGGAACCAGCGGTGTTGTCTCCATGCCATCCAAAGCCTCCGTTTGACGCGCGTGCGCGTCCGTCTCGAGGGCGGCCCGATGGCGCTTCTTGGTCTTGGGTGGGCCGCGTTGCAGCCATCATAGAAGAAAACGCGGCGAATTGCCGCACCATGTGGCGGCGTCGTGACGGCGGGCCGGAAAAACGGGGCGGGAAAGGCCGAATGGCGCACGTCGATGCGCGTGCAACGAAAACGAAAATGCCGCGCCCGCCGAAGCGGGGCGCGGCATTCGGGACGGGAGCGCCGGGACTCAGGCGGCCGGCTGGTTGCTCAGGCAGCTCTTCATGAACGCCTTGCGATCGTCACCCTTCTTGCCGGTGGCCTGCGTGTTGCATGCCTTCATCTTCTCCTGCTGCGTCATTGCCTTTGCGGGCTTCGCCGACAGGCAGTCCTTCATGAACGCCTTGCGTTCGTCGCCCGTCTTGCCGGCTGCCTGCGTGTTACAGGCCTTCATCTTGTCCTGCTGGCTGTTCGCCGCGAATGCGGGGGAAGCCAGCATGCCGCCGAGAAGCACTGCGGCTACGAGCGATTGGATTTTCATTTCGACACTCCCATGGGGTGAATTGCGCGTGATCGACGCCGTCACGACGCACGACGCGATGAGGACAGGGCCACATCGCACCACGCGTTCCGATTATGGCAAATCAATGTGAAAACACCAAAACGGCACTTCCTATAACGTTGCGGACGCCACGGCCGTTGACGGCGCGTGCGGCGCGGGGATCGGGACAAACCATGACGCGCGCCGGCAACGGCCGGCTGCCGCGCCGGAACCCGCCGGCTCGCGGCCGCGAGCCATTACAATCGCGGCCATGAATACACCGAACACCGCATCCCCTTCGTCCGCGCCGGCGCTGCCGCGCATCGCCGTCCTCGCCACCGGCGGCACGATCGCCGGCGCCGCGCCCGACGCGGCCAGCACGGCCGGCTACCAGGCCGGCGCGCTCGGCGTCAGTTTCCTGGTCGACGCCGTGCCGGCGCTCGCGTCCGTCGCGCGCATCGACGCGGAGCAGGTCGCCAGCATCGACAGCAAGGATCTCGCGCTGCCGCTGTGGAACACGCTCGCCGCGCGGATCGACGCGCTGATGGCCGACCCGGCGATCGACGGCATCGTGATCACCCACGGCACCGATACGCTCGAGGAGACCGCGTATGCGCTGCATCTGGTCGTGAAAGGCGACAAGCCGGTCGTGCTGACGGCCGCGATGCGGCCGGCAACCGCGCTGTCGTCCGACGGCCCGCTGAACCTGCTGAACGCGGTGACGGTGGCCGCCCATCCGGCCGCGCGCGGGCAGGGCGTGCTGGTCGCGTTCAACAACCGGATCCACGGCGCGCGCGATGTCGTCAAGACGAGCACTTATGCGGTCGACGCGTTCCAGTCGCCGGAGCTCGGTGCGCTCGGCTGGGTGCAGGACGGCCGCGTCGAATTCGCGCGCCGCGTCACGCGTACCCGCGACACGCAACTGGCGATCGCGGCGAGCTGGCCGCTGGTCGAAGTCGTCGCGAGCTATGCGGGCGTGACGCGCACGGCCGTCGACGCGCTCGTCGCGGCCGGCGTGCGCGGCCTCGTCGTCGCGGGTACCGGCAATGGCTCGATCCATGCGACGCTGCAGGCGGCGCTCGCCGATGCGGTGAACGCGGGCGTGGCGGTGGTCCGCGCGTCGCGCGTGGGTTCGGGGCACGTGATGCGCAACGGCGCCGCGAGCGACGATGCGCTCGGTTTCGTGAGCGCGGGCTCGCTGCACCCGTTCAAGGCGCGCGTGCTGCTGATGCTCGCGCTCGCGAACGGCATCCACGATCGCGACGCCCTGCAGCGCGCGTTCGATACGCTGTGACCGACGGTCGCCGCGCGGACGTCGTGCAGCGTGCATAAAAAAATGGCAGGCCAATGGCCTGCCATTTTTTGCGTCAGTGCTGCGCGAACGCTCAGGACTGCGGCGGAATCACGAGCTTCTGGCCCGGGTAGATCCGGTCCGGGCTCGACAGCATCGGCTTGTTCGCCTCGAAGATCACCGGATACTTGTTCGCGTCGCCATACACTTCCTTGGCGATCGCCGACAGCGTGTCGCCCGGCTTCACGTCGTGGTACTGCACTTCCGGATCGTCCGGCTGCAGATCGTCGTCGTTGACGCCCGCGACACCCTGCACGTTGCCGGCCGCGACCTTGACCTTCGCCTTCGTGTCGAGATCGGCGACGCTGCCCGACAGCGTGACGGTGCGCGATGCGCCGTCGAACGCGACGGTCAGGTTCGACGTGTCGAGGCCTTGCGAGCTGATGTAGTTCTTGATGGCATCGGCCGCAGTCTGGTTCGCGGCATTCGGATCTTCCGCTGCCTGTGCATCGGCGTGACCCAGCAGTTTTTCACCCGCCTCCTTGATAAACGAAAGAAGACCCATCGTTGCACTCCTTAGGTGGTTGAAAAGAAAACGCGCCGTGAAGTGGCGAAAAAAACACCGCGCTGGGGGCGGGCCCGGAAGGGCGCGCAAGCGCGGCGGTTTTCTCGAAAGGCGTGGCGAAAGTGTAGGCGTTCAACGCGACGATTGCATGAAAAATCGCACGCTCGAACGTAAAGAAATGTAATACGCGAAATCCGACAGGCGGACACCCGACGACGACGTCTGACCGACCAAGGCTTCCCCGGCGCCGCCGGGTGCCGCTGCGGACCCCACCACGCCGCTCTCAGCCCAGAGCGGCGTTTTTCGCCCCGTCCCGCATGCCGTTGGCGATGCAGGGCGGGGCGCCCCACCGTGATGCGCGCGTGCGGCGCGCATCGATGCGACCGGCCGCGGCCGAGTCACGTGTATTCGTCGCGCGCCTGCGCCATCGCAGCACAAACGCGCGTTGCGGCATCCGCGTTACGCGGCCGGCGTCTGGCCGATCTCGAAGTTCGACATGATCTCGAGCGCGCGCACGAGTGCCGAGTGATCCCATGCCTTGCCGCCGTGCGACGCGCACACGCTGAACAACTGCTGCGCGCTCGCGGTGTGCGGCAGCGCGAGGCCGAGCTTGCGCGCGCCGTCGAGCGCGAGGTTCAGGTCCTTCTGGTGCAGCTCGATGCGGAAGCCCGGATCGAACGTGCGCTTGGTCATGCGCGCACCGTGCACTTCGAGGATGCGCGACGCGGCGAAGCCGCCCATCAGCGCCTGGCGCACGCGCTCCGGATCGGCGCCCGAACGGGCGGCGAACAGCAGCGCCTCGCCGACCGCCTCGATGTTCAGCGCGACGATGATCTGGTTCGCGACCTTGCAGGTCTGGCCCGCGCCGTTGTCGCCGACGAGCGTGATGTTCTTGCCCATCTTCTCGAACAGCGGCTTCGCGCGCTCGAATGCCTTCTCCGGGCCGCCGACCATGATCGTCAGCGTCGCTTCGCGTGCGCCGACTTCGCCGCCGGACACCGGCGCGTCGAGGTAGTCGCAGCCGAGCGCGTTGATCTGCTTCGCGAATGCCTGCGTGTCGAGCGGCGAGATCGAGCTCATGTCGATCACGAGCTTGCCGGCCGTCAGGCCCTTCGCGACGCCGTCGTCGGCGAACAGCACGTTACGTACGTCCGGCGTGTCCGGCACCATCGAGATGATGATGTCGGCGTGCTGCGCGACTTCGGTGGAGTTCGCGACGACCTTCGCGCTGCCGCGCAGGTCGTCCGGGATCGGGAACGCGCCGTTCACGACGAGTTGATGATCGCCCTTGAGCAGGTTGCGCGCCATGTGCGCGCCCATGATGCCGAGGCCGATGAAACCGATGGTTGCCATGTGAAAGTCTCCTATAGGGCTGAAAACGGAAAGGGCGCGACTCAGGCGGCGCGACGCGCCGAGGCCGGTGCGCAGCCGGCCACGCTTTGCAGCCAGCCGAGGCCTTCCGTCGTGGTGGTACGGGGCTTGTATTCGCAGCCGACGTAGCCGGCATAGCCGAGCCGGTCGAGCAGCGCGAACAGGAACGCATAGTTGATCTCGCCGGTGCCCGGCTCGTTGCGGCCCGGGTTGTCCGCGAGCTGGACGTGGCCGATCGATGCGAGGTTGCGTTCGATCGTCGCGGCCAGTTCGCCTTCCATGCGTTGCATGTGATAGATGTCGTACTGCAGGAACAGGTTGTCCGAGCCGACCGCGCGGATCACGTCGAGCCCTTCCGACGAGCGGTTCAGCGCGAAGCCCGGGATGTCGAAGCTGTTGCACGGCTCGACGAGCAGGCGGATGCCTTCACGCTTGAGCGCGTCGGCCGCGAAGCGCAGGTTGTCGACGATCGTGACGAACGTCTTGTCGCGTGCCGTGCTCGCCGACGGGATGCCGACGAGGCAGTTCAGCTGCGGCACCTTCAGCGCCTTCGCATACTCGATCGCGCGGCCGACGCCTTCCTGGAATTCGCCGACGCGATCGGGCAGGCACGCGATGCCGCGCTCGCCCTGATCCCAGTTGCCGGCGGGCAGGTTGTGCAGCACGAGGCGCAGACGGTTGGTCTCGAGCCGTTCGGCGAGTTCCTCTTTCGCATACGGGTACGGGAACAGGAACTCGACGGCGTCGAAGCCCGCGTCCGCGGCCGCCTTGAAGCGGTCGAGGAACGGCACTTCGTTGAACAGCATGGTCAGGTTTGCAGCAAACTTCGGCATGAGCTAAGCCTCTTCGGTCGGTCAGTCAAAAAAGTCTTGCAGGTCAGTCGAGCATCGAGATCGCGGTCGGGGCATGCTCGGCCTTTTCGGCGAGATCCTCGAATTCGTTGATCGCATCGATTTCGGTGCCCATCGAGATGTTCGTCACGCGCTCGAGGATCACTTCGACGACCACCGGCACGCTGAACTCTTCCGCGAGCGTCTGCGCCTGGCGCAGCGCCGGCTCGATCTCTTCCGGCTTGAACACGCGCAGCGCCTTGCAGCCGAGGCCTTCCGCGACGGCCACGTGGTCGACGCCATAACCGTTCAGTTCCGGCGCGTTCACGTTGTCGAACGCGAGCTGCACGCAGTAGTCCATGTCGAACGCGCGCTGCGCCTGGCGGATCAGCCCGAGGTACGAGTTATTCACGACGACGTGCACGTACGGCAGCTTGAATTGCGCGCCGGCCGCCAGTTCCTCGATCATGAACTGGAAGTCGTAGTCGCCGGACAGCGCGACGATCGGGCGGCTCGGATCGGCCGCACGCACGCCGAGCGCGGCGGGGATCGTCCAGCCGAGCGGGCCGGCCTGACCGCAGTTGATCCAGTTGCGTGCCTTGAACACGTGCAGGAACTGTGCGGCGGCGATCTGCGACAGGCCGATCGTGCTGACGTAGCAGGTATCGCGGCCGAACACCTTGTTCATCTCTTCGTACACGCGCTGCGGCTTGACCGGCACGTTGTCGAAGTGCGTCTTGCGCTGCAGCGTGCGCTTGCGTTCCTGGCAGTCGGCGACCCACGCGCTGCGGTCCTTCAGCTTGCCGGCGGCCTTCCATTCCTGCGCGACCGCGACGAACAGCTCGAGTGCGGCCTTCGCGTCGGACACGATGCCGAGATCCGGGCCGAACACGCGGCCGATCTGCGTCGGTTCGATGTCGACGTGCACGAACTTGCGGCCCTTCGTGTAGACCTCGACGCTGCCCGTGTGGCGGTTCGCCCAGCGGTTGCCGATGCCGAGCACGAAATCCGATGCGAGCATCGTCGCGTTGCCGTAGCGGTGCGACGTCTGCAGACCGACCATGCCGGCCATCAGCGGGTGGTCGTCGGCAATCGCGCCCCACGACATCAGCGTCGGGATCACCGGCACGCCGACCGTTTCGGCGAACTGTACGAGCAGGTCTTCGGCCGCCGCGTTGAGCACGCCGCCGCCCGACACGATCAGCGGCTTGTCCGCGTCGTTGAGCATCGTGAGCGCCTTCTCGATCTGCGCACGGGTGGCCGCGGGCTTGTAGACCGGCAGCGGTTCGTACGTGTCGATGTCGAATTCGATTTCGGCGAGCTGCACGTCGATCGGCAGGTCGACCAGCACCGGGCCCGGACGGCCCGAGCGCATCAGGTGGAATGCCTGCTGGAACACCCGCGGCACGAGCGCCGGTTCGCGCACGGTGACGGCCCACTTCGTGACCGGCTTCGCGATCGATTCGATGTCGACGGCCTGGAAGTCTTCCTTGTAGAGGCGCGCGCGCGGTGCCTGGCCGGTGATCGCGAGGATCGGAATCGAATCGGCGGACGCGGAGTAGAGGCCGGTGATCATGTCGGTGCCGGCGGGGCCCGACGTGCCGATGCACACGCCGATGTTGCCCGGTGCCGCACGCGTGAAGCCTTCGGCCATGTGCGACGCGCCTTCGACGTGGCGCGCCAGCACGTGGCTGATGCCGCCCGACTTGCGCATGGCCGAGTAGAACGGGTTGATCGCTGCGCCCGGCACGCCGAACGCGGTCTGGATGCCTTCCTTCTCGAGCACGAGTACGGCTGCGTCGACGGCTCTCATCTTGGCCATGAATGTCTCCTTGGATAGTGGAATCTTGCGAATCGGTCTGTTGAGGACACTTTAGGGATGCAGGAAAGGTTTGATAAGATCAGCCGAAGTCGCTTATTTCGAAACTAAAAGTATGGAATGACGGCCGGACGGGGCTTCCCGCCGGTGTCGGAACGGAGACGGAGACGGGAGATGGATCGCTTCAAGCAGATCGAGACGTTCGTGCGGGTCGCGGACGCGGGCAGCCTCGCGGCGGCGGCGCTCGAGGAGGGCGTGTCGCCGGTGGTGCTCGGGCGGCGCATCGACGCGCTGGAGAAACGCCTCGGCGTGAAGCTGATGTACCGCTCGACGCGGCGGCTGGTCGTCAGCGAGGAGGGCGCCGCGTTCCTCGAGCGCTGCCGCGGGCTGCTGTCCGAATGGGATCAGGCCGAGAACGAGCTGGCCGCCGGCCGGCGCGCGGTCAGCGGGCACCTGATCGTGTCGGCGCCGGCCGCGTTCGGGCGCAAGCACGTCGCGCCGCACGCGCCCGGCTTCCTGGCCGACAAGCCGGAGATGCAGCTGTCGTTCAACCTGACCGACCGTGTCGTCGATCTCGTGCGCGAAGGCTACGACCTGTCGATCCGGATCGGCGGCGCGGTCGATCCGAACTTCGTCGCGGTGAAGCTCGCGTCGAACCGGCGCGTCGTGTGCGGCACGCCCGACTATTTCCGCAAGCACGGGCGGCCGAAGTCGCTCGACGACCTGCTGAAGCACAACTGCCTGGCGTTCAACCTGCAGGGCGGGCAGAACCGCGGCTGGTACTTCCAGCGTCACGGCAAGATCGCGACGATGCGCGTGACCGGCAATCTCGACTGCAACGACGGCGAGCTGCTGCACCGCTGGGTGGCCGAGGGGCTCGGGCTCGGCTGGCGTTCGACGTGGGAAATCGCCGCGCAGCTCGAAACGGGCGAGCTCGAGACCGTACTCGACGAATACGCGCTGCCCGACTACGACATCCTCGCGGTCTACCCGCAGCAGCGCTACGTGCCGGCGCGCGTGCGCTATTTCATCGACTATCTGCGCGCCGCGTACGCGCGCCCCGGTTACTGGAGCACCACGCCGTAACGGGCGGCCGGATGGGCCGTCCGGCGATTTTTTACGCTTCATGCGCACGGCGCGGGAATAAACTCGACGCAGCAGCGGTAAGGTCATCGAGCGCGCACGTTGCCGGTTTGTCCGGGTGCCGTGCGCGGAACGGGCGCGGCGTCGGCCGCCGGGACCAGGGAGGCCATGTGGGGCAAGCCGGACAGGCGGTCGATGACCGGGCGGCGGACGATGCGCGCGCGCGCGGCGAGCGGTTTCGCGCGCTCGTGCTGCCGCATCTCGACGCCGCGTACAACCTCGCGCGCTGGCTGAGCGGCAGCGCCGGCGATGCGGACGACGTCGTGCAGGACGCGTGCATGCGCGCGCTGCGCTTCGTCGATTCGTGTCGCGGCGACAACGCGCGGCCGTGGCTGCTGACGATCGTGCGCCACACCTGGTACACCGAGTGGCGGCGGCGCACGCAGGCGCACGAGGTCGCGCTGCCCGACACGCTCGACGACGCCGACGTCCCGGACGACTGGCAGCCGGCGACGGAGGACCCGCTCGCGCACCTGCTGCGCGGCGAGAACGTGCGGCTCGTGAATGCGGCGCTCGCGAAGCTGCCGGCCGAACACCGCGAGGTGCTCGTGCTGCGCGAGATGGAGGACCTGAGCTACCGCGAGATCGCGGCGATCGTGGACGTGCCGGTCGGCACGGTGATGTCGCGGCTCGCGCGCGGCCGGCGCAAGCTCGCCGCGCTGCTGGGCGGCGCGCCCGCGCCGGCGACCGAAGGCCGGCCGGGCCGTGCGCCGGCGGGCGGAACCGCATCGGAGGCTATCGATGGACTGTAACGAAGCGCGAGCGTTGCTGGACGCGGACGTCGACCGCGAGCTGTCGGCGCCCGATGCGTTGCGGGTCCAGCAGCATGTCGACGGGTGCGATGCGTGCCGCCGCGAACGCGCGCGGATCGTCACGCTGGTGCAGGCCGTGCGGCAGGCCGATTATCACCGCGCGCCGGACGCGCTGCGGGCAAGCCTCCTCGCGAGCCTGCCGGCAGCGGCCGACGCGCGTGCCGATGCGCCGTCGCGGGCCGAGCCGCGACCGGAGTCCCCGCCACCGCCGCCCCGGCGGCCGCGCGGGCGCGACTGGTTCGCGTGGCTGACCGGGCGGGGCGGGGCGGCACGCCCGGTATCGACCGGCACCGGCCCGCGCGTGGCCGCGCTGCCGGGCCTCGGCTGGGGCGTCGCGTTGCTGATGGCGCTCGCGGCGGCGGGCGGAATGGCATGGTCGGCCCGCCACGCCGACACCGCCCGTACGGTCGACGAACTGGTCGCGAGCCACGTGCGGGCCGACCTGTCGGCGCGCGACATCGACGTGATCTCGACCGACCGGCACACGGTCAAGCCGTGGTTCAACGGCCGGCTCGACTATGCGCCGCCGGTCGAGGATCTCGCGGCGAGCGGCTTCGCGCTGGTCGGCGGCCGGCTCGACTACGTCGGGCGGCGCCGCGTCGCGGTGCTCGTCTACCGCCACCGGCAGCACGTGGTCGACGTCTACGTGCAGCCGGCCGGGGAGCGGCCGGCGGCCCCGTACACGACCGTGTCGCAGGGCTATGCGCTCGACCGCTGGAACGCGGCCGGGATGACGTGGTGGGCCGTGACCGACGCCGAGCCGTCGGCGCTGGCGGCGTTCCGGACGGCGCTCGACGCGCGACTTGCCGGCACGCATAACGAGTGACCGTTGCGGCCGCGGGACCGGCGTGCTTGCGCTCCGACCCCGACTGCAGAAGGGCCGAGCGGCGGCCGCTTGCCCGACATACGCGCTCAAGTCTTTGAAAATACGGCCGAATCCGTCCGCGCATCGTCGATTGGCCTTGCATGCGCTCCGTAACCGGGTTAAAATCTTCGGCTTCTCACTTGCCACACCGGTTCAGACGCCCGGGTGGCTTTAATCCACAAGGAGTGTGTAATGCGTCATTACGAAATCGTATTCATCGTGCACCCCGATCAAAGCGAGCAAGTGCCCGCGATGATCGAGCGTTACAAGTCCACGATCACGTCGCACGGCGGCCAGATCCACCGTGTCGAAGACTGGGGCCGTCGCCAACTGGCCTACATGATCGAGAAACTCGCGAAGGCTCACTACGTCTGCATGAACATCGAGTGCGACCAGACGACGCTCGACGAACTCGAACACGCGTTCAAGTTCAACGACGCCGTGCTGCGCCACCTCATCGTCAAGATGAAGAAGGCCGAAACCGGCCCGTCGCCGATGATGAAGGAAGTTCAGCGCGAAGAAGCCAAGAAGGCGGCTGCAGCTCAGCCGGCCGAAGCGCAGGCTTAAGTTCGTCACTCATTAAGCCATCAAGGAGCGCGCCACTCACGTGAACAGGTTGCAATTGACGGCGAGCGTCGTCGAACGCGCACCGGTGCGATATACGCCGGCAGGTGTTCCGATCGCAAGCGCCACGTTGCATCACCGCACGGAAGTCGTCGAAGCAGGCATTCCCCGTCAGGTCGAAATGACGATCGAGGCGGTGGCGGCCGGTGAGGCGAGCGGCAAGCTGGAAAGCCGTGAAATGGGCGTCGAAACGCTGTTCACGGGCTTCCTGGCCAAGAAAAGCCGCAACGCGAGAACCTTGGTGTTTCACATCACAGCATTGCAGGACATTGGAAAGGACTGAAATCATGCCCCGCCCGACTGGTAAGAAATTCGACAAGCGTCGTCAGCAACAAAACCCGCTCTTCAAGCGCAAGAAGTTCTGCCGTTTCACGGCTGCAGGCGTCGAGCAGATCGACTACAAGGACACGGAAACGCTGAAGGACTTCATCGGCGAAAACGGCAAGATCACGCCGGCTCGTCTGACGGGTACGAAGGCGCACTATCAGCGTCAGCTGGATACGGCCATCAAGCGTGCGCGTTTCCTCGCGCTGCTGCCGTACACCGATCAGCACAAGGCGTAATCAGGCGACGCAATAAGGAGAATTCGAATGCAAATCATTCTGTTGGAAAAAGTCGCCAATCTGGGTAACCTCGGCGATATCGTCAAGGTCAAGGACGGTTACGCTCGCAACTTCCTGATCCCGAACCGCAAGGCTCGCCGCGCAACGAAGGAAGCGATCGCCGAATTCGAAGTGCGCCGCGCTGAACTCGAAAAGATCGCCGCTGAAAAGCTGGCCGCATCGCAGGCAGTCGGCGAGAAGCTGAACGGCCAGTCGTTCGAAATCACGCAGAAGTCGGGCGTCGACGGCCGTCTGTTCGGCTCGGTCACGAACGGCGACGTCGCGGAACTGCTGAAGAAGGCAGGCTACGAAGTCGAGAAGCTGCAAGTGCGCATGCCGGAAGGCCCGCTGAAGATGATCGGCGAGCACAACGTCCAGGTCGCGCTGCACACGGACGTCGTCGTCGACGTCACGATCAACGTGATCGGCGACCACGCGTAAGCGTATGCAAGCTTGCCGGGCGGCTTCCGCCGTCCGGACAAGGGCAGGCGCCCGGGCAACCGGGGCCTGCCTTTTTTATTGCCCGATCGCGGGCAAGCGGTGGTAGCGCTGCCGCCATCTATTCGCGATAATCCCAACCCATGAACGCGCCGCAAGATCCCCAAATCGAATCGCTGAAAGTCCCGCCGCATTCGGTCGAAGCCGAACAGTCGGTGCTCGGCGGCCTGTTGCTCGACAACGCGGCATGGGACCGGATTGCCGACTTCCTGTCGCAGGGCGACTTCTACCGCTACGACCACCGGATCATCTACGAGCACATCGGCCGTCTGATCGCGTCGACGCGCCCGGCCGACGTCGTGACCGTGTACGAAGCGCTGACCACGTCCGGCAAGGCCGACGATGTCGGCGGGCTCGCATACCTGAACGCGCTCGCGCAGAACACGCCGAGCGCGGCGAACATCCGCCGCTATGCGGAAATCGTGCGTGACCGCGCGGTGCTGCGCCGGCTCGTGTCGGTCGCCGACGAGATCTCGGCCGACGCGTTCAATCCGCAGGGCAAGGAAGTCCGCCAACTGCTCGACGAAGCCGAATCGAAGGTGTTCTCGATCGCCGAGGAGGGCGCGCGCGGCAACCAGGGCTTCCTCGAGATCGGCCCGCTGCTCACGCAGGTGGTCGAGCGCATCGACACGCTGTACCACACCGCGAACCCGAGCGACGTCACCGGCACGCCGACCGGCTTCGTCGACCTCGACCGGATGACGTCCGGGATGCACGGCGGCGAGCTGATCATCGTCGCGGGGCGCCCGTCGATGGGTAAGACCGCGTTCTCGATGAACATCGGCGAATACGTCGCGGTCGAGTACGGGTTGCCGGTCGCGGTGTTCTCGATGGAAATGCCGGGCACCCAGCTCGTGATGCGTATGCTCGGCTCGATCGGCCGGCTCGACCAGCACCGGATGCGTACGGGCCGCCTGACGGACGAGGACTGGCCGAAACTGACGCACGCGGTGCAGAAGATGAGCGAGGCGCAGCTCTTCATCGACGAGACGGGCGGCCTGAATCCGATGGAATTGCGCTCGCGCGCGCGGCGTCTGGCGCGGCAATGCGGCAAGCTCGGCCTGATCATCGTCGACTACCTGCAGCTGATGTCGGGTTCGTCGCAGGGCGAGAACCGGGCAACCGAAATTTCGGAAATTTCGCGATCGCTGAAGAGCCTCGCGAAGGAGCTCGACGTGCCGGTGATCGCGCTGTCGCAGCTGAACCGCGGCCTCGAACAGCGCCCGAACAAGCGTCCGGTGATGTCGGATTTGCGCGAATCGGGCGCAATCGAACAGGATGCGGACGTGATCCTGTTCATTTACCGCGATGAGGTCTACAATCCCGACAGCCCTGACAAGGGGACGGCCGAAATCATCATCGGCAAGCAGCGTAACGGCCCGATCGGGCCCGTTCGGCTCACGTTCCTGGGGCAATACACGAAGTTCGACAATTTTGCCGGGGCGCAGACCTTCTACGGCGAGTAAAGCCGGTTGTAAACACCTATTTCGCCAAATGTTGTATCCAATCCCGGCGTGCGCATATGCGCACGTCGCGTCGCGACCGGAACCGGTACAATGTCGCCCGTTTTCGTGACAGTAGTTTGACAATCTCTCAGGAATCCCATGTTCGGTCGATTCATGCCCACCGAGGGCAAGTTCTTTGAACTCTTCAACTCGCACGCGAAGCACATCGTTTCCGGTGGCCGCGAGCTCGAACTGCTGATCGACAATCTCGCCGACGCCGAGATTCACAAGCAAAACGTGCAAATCGCCGAGAAGGCCGCCGACAAGCTCACGCACGAGGCGATCGATCTGCTGCACAAGACCTTCATCACGCCGCTCGATCGCGACGAGATCCACAAGCTGATCACGACGATGGACGACATCCTCGACCTGATGGAAGACGTCGCGACGGCCGTGTCGCTGTACGACGTGCAGTCCGTCACGTCCGAGGCGAGCCAGCTCGCGCACATCGTCACCCAGTCGGCGCAGCACGTGCAGCAGGCCGTCGGATTGCTGTCCGACATGAAACAATCGGCGCAGATCCTCAAGCAATGCGAGGAAATCGACCGCTGGGAATCGGAAGCCGACCGCGTGCTGCGTGCGGCGATGTCGAAGCTGTTCCGCGAGGAAGACGACGTGAAGACGCTCATCAAGCTGAAGGCGATCTACGAGCTGCTCGAAGAGATCACCGACAAGTGCGAGGACGTCGCGAACATCATCGAAGGCATCGTGCTGGAAAACGCCTGAGCGGACCACGATGCATTCGATACAACTCGCCCTATGGATGGTCGCGACGCTGGTGCTCGTCGCGCTCGTATTCGACTTCATGAACGGCTTTCACGACGCGGCGAACTCGATCGCCACCGTCGTGTCGACCGGGGTGCTGAAGCCCCAGCAGGCCGTGGTGTTCGCGGCCGCGTTCAACGTGATCGCGTACTTCATCTTCCACCTGAAAGTCGCGCAGACCGTCGGTAAAGGCACGATCGATCCCGAAATCGTCGACCACTACGTCGTGTTCGGCGCGCTGGTCGGCGCGATCGGCTGGAACGTGATCACGTGGTACTACGGGATTCCGTCGAGCTCGTCGCACGCGCTGATCGGCGGTCTCGTCGGCGCGGCGCTCGCGAAATCGGGCTGGAGTTCGCTGAACGTCGACGGGCTGCTGAAGACGATCGCGTTCATCTTCATTTCGCCGCTGCTCGGTTTCATTCTCGGTTCGCTGTTCATGCTCGGCGTGTCGTGGCTGTATTTCCGTACCGCGCCCAGCAAGGTCGACCGGCGCTTCCGCCGGCTGCAACTGCTGTCCGCCGGCCTGTACAGCCTGGGCCACGGCGGCAACGATGCACAGAAGACGATCGGCATCATCTGGATGCTGCTGATCGCGAGCGGCTACGCGTCGGCCACCGCCGATGCGCCGCCGGCATGGGTGATCGGCGCGTGCTACCTGTCGATGGGCCTCGGCACGCTGTTCGGCGGCTGGCGCATCGTGCGGACGATGGGCCAGAAGATCACGAAGCTCAAGCCGGTCGGCGGCTTCTGCGCGGAAAGCGGCGGTGCGATCACGCTGTTCGTCGCGTCGTTCCTCGGCATTCCCGTGTCGACCACGCACACGATTACCGGCGCGATCGTCGGTGTCGGCGCGACGCAGAAGTTGTCGGCCGTGCGCTGGGGCGTCGCCGGCAATATCGTGTGGGCGTGGGTGCTGACGCTGCCGGCGGCCGCGCTGTTCGCGGCCGGCGGGTGGTGGCTCGGGCACCAGATCTTCTGATCGTCGACGCTTTCCGGTTGACACGAAATGCGCCGCAAGCCGAAAGGCTGCGGCGCATTTTCTTTTGGGGGCGCGGGAGAGGGGGGCGGCGAAGCGGTGGCGGGTGGCAAATGCCGCCCACGTCGTGACGGTCGGGGTCGAGCAACGGGTCAGTAACTGCCGGTCGCAAACCGCGCGATCGGATCGTCCGCGGTACTGGTGCGCGGGCTGACGGGTGCGGATTGCGTCGACGCACGCAATACCTGCACGGGCGCAGGCTCGATACTGCGTGTCGGCGTCGACGCGGTAGCGGGCGGCGGCTCGGCATCGAAGGCGGCGGCCTGGGCGGCCGTCAGTGCGGTCGTCGGAATCTGCGTACCGACCTCGGCCGGGGCGGCCGGTGCTGCATTGGCCGTCATCGCGGGCGCGGCGCCATTCGCCGACGTCGCTTGCTGTTGCGCCGCCTGCATCCGCGGGGGCGGCGGTTCGTACGGATCGGCGGCCGTTGCCGGCGGTGCCGCTGCGGCCGTCGTCACGACCGGCGTGGTCGGAATGGCCTGCGCCTGCGTCACGCTTGCTTGCGACGGTGCATACGTCGGCTGCCGCGGCGCGGCGGCGGCCGTCACGACCACCGGAGCGGCCGCGACCGCGGTCGGATTGCGCGGCTCGTCGCGCTTGGCCTCGTAGGTCGGCGCATCGAACGGCGTCGGGGCCGAGCGCGGCGGCGCGACGCGGCGAATGCCGTCGAAACGCTTGGCCCAGTACGGGTTCGTCAGGTAGTCGAGCCGCACGGTGCCGCCCGTCGACGGTGCGTTGACGAAGCGCAGCTTGCCGACGTAGATGCCGACGTGCGAATGCGGCCGCCCGGTCGTATTGAAGAAAATCAGGTCGCCCGGCGCGATCTGGTCGGGTTCGATCGACACGCCGCGGCCGCTCATGTCGGCGGTCGTGCGCGGCAGGTTCACGTCGGCCGCGCGGCCGATCACGTAGCGCACGAGCCCGCTGCAGTCGAAGCCGCTCGTCGGCGTGTTGCCGCCCCAGCGATACGGGACGCCGACGAGGCTCATCGCCTGGATCGAGATTTCTTCCTGGCCGACGCTGTGGTCGACGAATTTCGGGAAATTGGCCGGCGCCGGGAAGGCGCGCGGCGTCGTGATCTTCATCCCCGAAGCGGAGCGCGATGCCGACTGCGGCGGCACGCTGGAGCAGGCCGCAAGCAGGGAGACGACGGCGACGGGAACCCAGATTCGAAGCATGGCAAGGCGGGCGAGCGCGGCGCGCTCGCGAATCGTATGACAACAGACAGACCCGATGGTAGACGCTCCGGCGGGGCTTAAGCAACCATTCTTGAGAATTTACTTGAAGTTTCGCGCGTAAACTGCGTTGTTGCGTGACGAAGCGTTATCTTTGTCTTCGACCCCAAATAAAAACGGCGCTCCGGAAACGGAGCGCCGCGTGGCGTCGAGAGCCGGCCGCTCGGCCGGCCTGCGCGTTACAGAATGTCCGACGCGTAATCGGCGAGCCGCGAGCGTTCGCCGCGCGCGAGGGTCACGTGGCCGCTGTGGCCCCAGCCCTTGAAGCGGTCGACGACGTAGGTCAGGCCCGAGCTGCCTTCGGTCAGGTAAGGCGTGTCGATCTGTGCGATGTTGCCGAGGCACACGATCTTCGTGCCGGGGCCCGCGCGCGTGACGAGCGTCTTCATCTGCTTCGGCGTCAGGTTCTGCGCCTCGTCGATGATCAGGTACTTGTCGACGAACGTGCGGCCGCGCATGAAGTTCATGCTCTTCACCTTCAGGCGCGAACGGATCAGCTCCTGCGTCGCGGCACGGCCCCATTCGCCGGCGGCATCGTCGGTCTTCTGCAGCACTTCGAGGTTGTCGTCGAATGCGCCCATCCACGGCTGCATCTTCTCTTCCTCGGTGCCGGGCAGGAAACCGATGTCCTCGCCGACGGGCACGGTCGCGCGCGTCACGATGATCTCGTTGTAGCGCTTGTCGTCGAGTACCTGCGCGAGGCCGGCCGCGAGCGCGACGAGCGTCTTGCCGGTGCCGGCCTGGCCGAGCAGCGTGACGAAGTCGATCTCGGGGTTCATCAGCAGGTTCAGCGCGAAGTTCTGCTCGCGGTTGCGCGCGGTGATGCCCCACACGTTGTTCTTGTGGTGGCTGTAGTCGCGCAGCGTCTGCAGCAGCGCCGTCTTGCCGTTCAGCTCGCGGACGATCGCGTGGAACGTCGGCTCGCCGTTCTGCGGCTCGAGATAGACGAACTCGTTGACGAGCATCGACGCGACGAGCGGGCCGGTCACGCGGTAGTACGTGGTGCCCGTCTTCGTGTCCTGCCAGCTCTCCATGCCCTTCGCGTGCTTGGTCCAGAAGTCCTGCGGCAGTTCGCGCACGCCGGTGTAGAGGAGATCCTTGTCCTCGAGCACCTGGTCGTTGAAGTAGTCTTCCGCGGGCAGGCCGAGCGCATGCGCCTTGATCCGCATGTTGATGTCTTTCGACACCAGCACGACCTGGCGGTCGGGCCGGTCGCGCTGCAGCGCGCGCACGACGCCGAGGATCTGGTTGTCGGCCTTGCCCTCGGGCAAGCCTTCGACCGGCGCGATGTCGGCGAGCTTCGTCTGGAAGTACAGGCGGCCGAGCGCCTCGCGGCTGCCGAGGCGCGACAGCGGGATGCCGTCCGAGATCGGGCCGCCGTCGGCGACGAGCGCGTCGAGCGTGCGGCTGACCTGGCGAGCGTTACGCGCGACTTCGGACATCCCCTTCTTGTGGTTGTCGAGTTCCTCGAGCGTCATCATCGGCAGATAGACGTCGTGTTCCTCGAAGCGGAAGAGGCTGCTCGGGTCGTGCATCAACACGTTGGTGTCGAGCACGAACAGTTTCTGCAGTTCGGCTTCGGCGGGCTTGCGGCTGCGCGACTTCGTCGCGGCGCCGGCATCGCGCGCGGGCGCCGTGGCCGGTTTCCCGGCGGCAGGCTTGTCATGGCGTGCCACGACCGGCGCCGCGGGTTCGGCGGGCGCCGGCAGCGGCTGCAGCAGCGCGGCCGTCTGTTTGGTCTTGCGGCCGCGCGCGGGTGCGCTCGCGGCGTCGGGCGCCGAAGACGCGACGGCACGCAGCGGCGCGGCCGTGTTCGCGGCTTCGATCATCGGTTGGGCCACGCTGGCCGGACCATAGTCACCGGCTGTGGATGCGTCCCCTTCGGCGGATTTCTTCGCGGCTTTCGCGGGCCGCGCTTTCGCCTTGTATTCGTCGGGCGGCAGCAGGCTGCCGAGCTTGCTGGGGGGAGTAGGCAAAGGCATGGTGTCCCTCGGGAGGAATCGTGTCGCATGGCGTGCGCCGCTGATCGCATCCTGCGTGACGTAGACGCATGCAGTTTGCGCGCGGTGGCGCACAGGAATTTCGTCTAGCCGGTTCGCCTAAGTGTCGATCAGCTCCTCGATGCGGTAAGGGCCGGACCGGGGAGGGCCGGCGCGCGTTCCATAAAAAAAGCCGCTGCCCCGTCGACAGGGACATGCGGCTCGGCTGATGCCGTCGTGATGCGCGTCAGGTGCCGGGAAGCATTGCAACGGGCACCGGCGCAGCTACGAGAAATATGGGGCGAACTGGCATTCATTGCGGCCCAATATAACGCGCCTCAAAGCGCTTGTACAGCCTTTAGCACGTCGTCCACGTGACCGGGCACCTTGATGCCGCGCCATGCCTGGCGAAGCACGCCGTCGGCGTCGAGCAGGAACGTCGAACGCTCGATTCCGCGCACTTCCTTGCCATACATTTTCTTCATCTTGATGACATCGAACAACGCACACAGCGCTTCGTCGGCATCGGAGATCAGCGGGAACGGCAGTTCGAGCTTGGCCTTGAAATTGTCGTGCGAGCGCAGGCTGTCGCGCGACACGCCGATGACTTCCGCACCGGCCTTCTTGAACTTCGGATAGAGATCGCGGAACTGCAGCCCTTCGGTCGTGCAGCCCGGCGTGTTGTCCTTCGGATAGAAGTACAGCACGAGCTTCTTGCCCTTCAGGTCGGACAGCGAAATGTCGCCGCCCGTGGCCGGTGCGGTGAAATCGGGAACTTGACGGTCAACTTCGACAGACACGTGTTTCTCCTGTTGTTATGGAAGGGCGCCGCTGCGGCGGCGCGGTTCGGCGGGGCGTCGCGGCAGCGCGCCGCGGGGGGCGGAGCGGCGACGCCGGCTCGCGTGCGAACTTCAGTCGGGCTGGACGATCAGTTCGCCGGAGCGGCCGGGGATTTCGCCCCACGTGACAGGGTACGATGGCAGCGAGTCGCGGTCCAGCGTCGCGTGGTAGTCGCCCATCGTCGCAAACGTGTGGCCTTGCGCACGCCAGCCGGCGAGCAGCTGTTCGAACACGGGCGCGAGTTTCTGCCCTTCCAGTTCCGCATGCAGCGTGAACACCTGGTCGTGCGGATTGGTTTCGGTGAACTTGAGGATGTGCGCGGCGACGTTGTGCGTGTCGACGCCGTCGATGCCGAGCACTTCGTCGAGCGTGGGCAGCGTGGTCGGCATCTGCACGTGCGACAGCGTGCGGCCGCCGACGACGGGCAGGTACGGCGAATGGCCGCGACCGTCGGACGCGTAGCGCATCCCCCATGCATCGATCTGCTCGAACGCGGCATCGTTCATCTGCCAGCCGGCCGCGCCGTGCGTGACGGGCGGCGCGCCGAAGATCTCGCCGAAGCGCGCGTGACTCTTCTGCATTTCACGCGCGGTCCAGTCGCGATCGCGGACGCGCACGTTGTCCTGCCAGTACACGTGATCCCACGTGTGGATCCCGCATTCGAAGCCGGCCTCGTGAATCGCGCGCATGTCGGCGATCGCACGGCGGCCGATGTCCGGGCCGGGCAGCAGCACGCCGTACATCAGCTGCTTCACGCCGTAGTGCTCGACCACCGACGTGCGCGACACCTTCTTCAGGAAGCCCGGGCGGAACACGCGCCGCAACGCCCAGCCGGTGTGATCCGGCCCGAGGCTGAAGAGGAAGGTCGCGCGCGCATTGAAGCGGTCGAAGATGCGCGCGAGGTTCGGCACGCCTTCGCGCGTGCCGCGCAGCGTGTCGACGTCGATCTTGAGGACGATACGAGCCAAGCGAACGTCCCGGTCAGCCTTGCTGTTCGACGAGCGCGCGCGCGTCGGCGACGTGGCCGCGATACGCTTCGAAGATGTTGCGCAGCGCGTCGTCGAACGTCGCCTGCGGCGCCCAGCCGAGCTCCTGCATCGTGTTGTCGATCTTCGGCACGCGGTTCTGCACGTCCTGGTAGCCGTTGCCGTAGTAGGCGCCGGACGTCGTTTCGACGAGCTTCACCTGCTTGGCCGAATCGGCGTACTCGGGGAATTCCGCGGCCAGTTCGAGCATCTTGTGCGCGAGCTCGCGAACCGAGAAGTTGTTCTTCGGATTCCCGATGTTGTAGATCTTGCCCGACGCGACGCCGTCCTTGTTCTCGATGATCTTCATCAGCGCGCTGATGCCGTCGCCGATATCGGTGAACGCGCGCTTTTGCGAGCCGCCGTCGACGAGGCTGATGTTCTCGCCGCGCACGATGTGGCCGAGGAACTGCGTGACCACGCGCGAGCTGCCTTCCTTCGGCGTGTAGATCGAGTCGAGGCCTGGGCCGATCCAGTTGAACGGGCGGAACAGCGTGAAGTTCAGGCCTTCCATCCCGTAGCCCCAGATCACGCGGTCCATCAGCTGCTTCGAGCACGCGTAGATCCAGCGCGGCTTGTTGATCGGGCCGTAGGTGAGCGCCGACGCGTCCGGGTCGAACTGCTCGTCCGAGCACATCCCGTAGACCTCGGAGGTCGACGGGAACACGAGGTGCTTGCCGTACTTGACAGCCGAGCGCACGATCGGCAGGTTCGCCTCGAAGTCGAGCTCGAACACGCGCAGCGGCTGCTGGACGTAGGTGGCCGGCGTGGCGATCGCGACGAGCGGCAGGATCACGTCGCACTTCTTCACGTGATACTCGACCCACTCCTTGTTGATCGTGATGTCGCCTTCGAAGAAATGCATCCGCTCGTGATTGACGAGGTCGCCCAGCCGGTCGGTCTGCATGTCCATGCCGAACACTTCCCAATCGGTGGTTTCAAGAATGCGCTTCGACAGGTGATGGCCGATGAAGCCGTTCACACCCAGGATCAGGACTTTTTTTGCTTTCATGAATGACGGGAAGAATGAATGAACTGCGCGAATTCCGCGGGCGTCACGACGGTTTCGCTGCCGTCGCGCTGCTGCCGGAGCTCGAGAATGGATAGGGCGCGGCTGTCGCCGCAGACGCCGAATAGCGCATTATCGCTTACGTGCAGGCCGGGCGGCAAATCTGCCGCGGCGGCCGCTGCCGCGCTGCCGGGCGCCGCGAGGCGCGCGCGCGCGATCACGAAGCGGGCGCCGTGGATGTCCGTGAATGCGCCCGGATACGGGGGCGCGACCGCGCGCACCAGGTTGTAGACCTGCGCGGCCGGCTTCGACCAGTCGACGCGGCCGTCCTCGGGCTTGCGCCCGCCGTAGTAGCTGCCGGTCGCGAGATCGTTCGGCAGGTGCGACGCCTCGCCCGCGAGCAGCGCGGGCAGCACGCGCCACAGCGTCTGCTCGGCGGCCACCGTGACCTTGTCGAACACCTGCGCGGCCGTGTCGTCCGGCAGGATCGGCACCGCGGTCTGGCCGATGATCGCGCCCGCGTCCGGCTTGGCGGCCATCTCGTGCAGCGTCGCGCCGGTTTCGGTCTCGCCGTTCAGCACGGCCCAGTTGGTCGGTACCCGACCCCGGTATTTCGGCAGCAGCGAACCGTGCATGTTGTACGCGCCGCGCGGCGCGATCGCGAGCAGGTCGACCGGCAGCATGTGGCGGTAGTAGAACGAGAAGATGAAATCGGGCTGCGCGTCGGCCACCGCGCGGCGCAGCGCCGGATCGGCCGGGTCGGCCGGCGTGACGACCGGAATGCCGTGCTCGGCCGCGACGGACGCGACGCTGCCGAACCAGATGTTCTCGTTCGGATTGTCCTCGTGCGTGACGACCAGCGCGACGTCGACGCCGCGCGCGAGCAGCACCTGCAGGCACCGCACGCCGACGTTGTGATATGCGAAGACGACCGCGCGCGGCTTCATTGCGCGGCTCCCGGGCGGTTCGCGGCGGCCGGCACCGGCGGCATGCCGTCGTGCTGTTCGAGCACGGCCTGGATCAGGTAGCGGGGACGCGCGCGCACCTGCTGGTAGATGCGGCCGACGTATTCGCCGAGCAGGCCGAGCGCGAAGATGATCACGCCGAGCAGGAAGAACGTGATCGCGAACAGCGTGAACACGCCTTGCACTTCCGCGCCGACGATGAAGCGGCGCACGAGCAGCAGCACGAACAGCGCGGCGGAGCCGAGCGACAGGATCACGCCGATGAACGACAGCCACTGCAGCGGCACGACCGAGAAGCCCGTCACGAGGTCGAAGTTCAGCCGGATCAGGCTGTACAGCGAGTACTTCGATTCGCCCGCGAAGCGTTCCTCGTGCGCGACCTCGATTTCGGTCGGGTTCTGCGCGAACGTGTACGCGAGCGCGGGGATGAACGTGTTGACTTCGCCGCACACGTTGATCGTGTCGATGATGCGGCGGCTGTACGCGCGCAGCATGCAGCCCTGGTCGGTCATCTTGATGCGCGTGATGCGCTCGCGCAGCCGGTTCATCATCTGCGACGCCTTGCGCCGCCACAGGCTGTCCTGGCGCTGCTTGCGGATCGAGCCGACGTAGTCGTAGCCCTCGCGCATCTTCGCGATCAGCTTGCCGATTTCCTCGGGCGGGTTCTGCAGGTCCGCGTCGAGCGTGATGACGATCTCGCCGCGCGACTGCGCGAAGCCCGCGAGGATCGCCATGTGCTGGCCGTAGTTGCCGTTGAGCAGCACGACGCGCGTCGTGTCGGGCCGGACGTGGAACTGATCGGCGAGCATCGCGGCCGAGCGGTCGCGGCTGCCGTCGTTGATCAGGATCACTTCGTACGACGTGTCGAGGGCGTCGAGCGCCGGATACAGCCGCGCGAACAGCGCGGCGAGACCGTCTTCCTCGTTGTACACGGGGATGATGACCGAGACTTCGGGCCGGCCGGTGTCCAGATGCGCGGCGCCCGGATGTCCGGCGCGTGCTTCAAGGTGACTCATGTACGCTTATTTTCCGTATTGTTCGCAAATCTGATTGACGGCGTCGACCACGCGACGCACGTCGCCTTCCGTCATCTGCGTAAACAGCGGCAGCGTGACGGTCGACGCGCCGTACCGTTCGGCGTGGGGGAACATGCCCTCCTTGAAACCGCGCGCACGGTACAGCGTGAAAAGATGGATCGCCGGGTAGTGGATGCCCGTGCCGATGCCGCGTTCCTTCATCTGCGCCATGAATTCGGCGCGCGTGATCGTCAGCCGCTCGAGCGGCAGCGTGACCAGGAACATGTGCCAGTTGCCGTTCTCGAATTCGGCGACGGGCAGGCCGACGCCGAGCTTCGCGGCCGCGCCGCCGTCGAACGCGGCGAAATACGCGCGCGCGAGTGCGCGGCGCTGCGCGGTGAAGCGCTCGAGGTGCGGCAGCTGGCCGAGGCCGACGCGCGCGGCGACGTCGGTCAGGTTGTACTTGCCGCCGAGCACGTCGCAGTCCATTCCGTCGAAGCCGGTGCGCGTGATGCCCTGCAGCCGGTACTTCTGCGCGAGCACCGCTTCGTCCTCGTTGTTCAGCACGAGCGCGCCGCCTTCGATCGTCGTCAGGTTCTTGTTCGCGTGGAAGCTGAACGACACGAGGTCGCCGATCGCGCCGATGCGCTTGCCGTGCCACGTCGAGCCGAACGCCTGCGCGGCATCCTCGATCACGCGCAGCTTGTGCGCGCGGGCGATCGCGTACAGGCGGTCCATGTCGACCGGCAGGCCGGACAGGAACACGGGGATGATCGCCTTCGTGCGCGGCGTGATCGCCTGCTCGAGCTTGTCGAGGTCGATGTTGCGCGTGACGGGATCGATGTCCGCGAACACGGGCGTCGCGCCCGTTTCGATGATCACGTTGCTGGTCGAGACCCACGACGCCGGCGTCGTGATCACCTCGTCGCCGGGGCCGACGCCCGCGATGCGCAGGCCGATCTCGAGCGTGCAGGTGCCCGAATTGAATACGCGGACCGGACGGCCGCCGCAGTACTCGGACAGCGCCGCCTCGAATTTCTGGCACTGCGGGCCGGTGGTGATCCAGCCCGAGCGCAGCACCTCGACGACGCCCTGGATGGTTTCCTCGTCGATCTCGGGGCGGGTGAACGGCAGAAACGGGGCGGTAGTCTGGCTCATGAACGCGTTTGGCCTGTAATGGCGTGTAATAAAAGGGTCGGGCGATCCGTCCGAAACCGGCATTAAACACCGGTTGGCGGATTCGTACCGTGATTTTTTGTAGGCGGACGCTTAACGCCGCGCGCCGTGCTCAGCTGCGCGCGAGCACGAGCACACCGATCAGGATGATGCCGATGCCGACGAGCCGCTGGACCGACAGCACCTCGCCGAACAGGTACCACGCCGCGAACGCGTTGACGACGTAGCCGAGCGACAGCATCGGGTACGCGATCGACACGTCGACCCGCGACAGCCCGACGATCCACACGACGACGCTCAGCACGTAGCAGCCGAGGCCGCCGATGATCGGCAACTGGGTCGCGATCTTCAGGCCGACCGGGATGATGTTCGCACGGCTGAATTCGAAGTGTCCAACGGCGTTGACGCCGGCTTTCAGCAGAAGTTGCGCACAGGCGTTGAGCATCACGCCGGTGATGATGCAGACGAACGAAACGGGGTTCATGCGGGAGGCGTCCTTACGATTGCGGTTTCTCGACGATCACGCGCCGGTTGTCGCGCGCGATCACGCGCATCGGCACGCCTTCCTTGACCAGCGCGTCGTACTGGCCGGGCGGCATGATCGCGAGCGCGTGGGTTTCCTGCTTCCAGCGCGTGATCCATTCGCCGACGGTCGGAATCCACTTGTTCGGCTCGACCGAGATCCCGAACGCGAGCTCGTCCTGGCGCTGCACCATGATCGTCGTGTGACCCATGTAGAACGGGAACGTGTGGTCGAGCATTTCGATCGAGTAGAACGGCGTGTCGGGCGGCAGCTTCGCCAGTTCGGCGCGCACGGCCGGCGCGAGCAGCGCGCCCGAGCTGTAGCGGCCGAACTCGTCGTGCCCGGTGCCGCCGATCGTGCCGAACACGAGCCATGCGGCGCCGAACGTGGCGAGCGCGGCGGCCACGCCCGCGCGACGGTTCAGCCACGCGGCCACGAGCGTCAGCGCGGCCGCGACCGCGAGGCCGGCGTACAGCCACATCTGGAACGCCCGGTACAGCGCGTTCGGCGTGCGTGCGTCGCCCTGGTACGCGAGGAAGACGATCCCGAACGCCGCGGCGACGAAAAACACGAGGTAGCCGAGCAGGTGGCGACGGAAGCGGTCGGCCGTCATCAGCGGCAGGTACGCGCCGATGATCAGCGCGAGTGCCGGCGCGACCGGCAGCACGTACGAGATCAGCTTCGAATGCGACGCGCTGAAGAACAGGAAGATGAACGCGCTCCAGATCAGCAGCACGAGCATCGGCGCGAAGCCGTTCGGCTGGCGCGGCATCCGCACCGCATGGCGGATGCTCTGCCACGCGACCGACAGCCACGGCAGGAAGCCGACCAGCAGCACGGGCACGAAGTAGTACAGCGGACCCGGGCGGTTCTGTTCCGGGGTCAGGTACCGGCGGAACTGCTGGACGATGAAGAAGAAGTTGAAGAACTCGGGGTTGCGCTGCTGGACGAGCACGAACCACGGCGTGACGATCGCGAAGAAGATCACGAGGCCGCTGACCAGGTACAGGCGCTTCCACAGCGCCCAGTCGCGCGCGACCAGCGTGTACAGCACGAGCACGGCGCCGGGCAGGATCAGGCCGACGAGGCCCTTGGACAGCACCGCGAACGCCATCGCGGCCCAGCACGCCCACATCCAGCCGCGCACCGCGGCCGGGCGCAGCCCGGGCCGCTGCGCGAGCAGCAGCGAGCAGAGCGACAGCGCCATCCAGAACGCGAGCCCCATGTCGAGCGCGTTGAAGTGGCCCATCAGGTTCCAGTACGGCGAGCTGGCCAGCACGACGGCGGCGAGGAAGCCCGACAGCGGGTTGAACAGGCGCGCGCCGGTGTAGCCGACGAGCAGCACGCCGGCGAAGCTCGCCACGGCGGTATAGAGGCGCGCCTGCCATTCGCCGATGCCGAACCACGCGAACGTCAGCGCGTTCAGCCAGGTCTGCAGCGGCGGCTTCTCGAAGTACTTGTAACCGTTGTAGCGCGGCGTGATCCAGTCGCCGGTGACGAACATCTCGCGCGCCATTTCCGCGTAGCGGCCTTCGTCGCTCGGGATCAGGTGGCGCAGCCCGAGCGGCGCGAACCAGACGATCGCGAGCGCGACGAGCAGGAGGACGAGCGTGATGCGATTGAGCGGTAGCCTCGACGGCGTATCGTTCATGGGTTTTCAGCCTGTTGGTTGTTGTGACGGGCCGCCGGCGGGTGGCGCCGGGGGCGGGCGGCCTGGCCGGGCCGATCGGGGGATCGACCCGCTGCACCGGCCCGAGTTTTACCGCATCGGGGATTAACGTTCAATTAAGAGCGCGGCGGCGACTTTGCGGCCCTCGGCCATCAGGATGTTGTAGGTGCGGCAGGCGGCCTGGAAATCCATCGTTTCGACGCCGATCCGCTGCGCGGTGAGCGCCGCGACGAGCCGCGGGTGCGGGAAGCGCAGCCGCGCGCCGCTGCCGAAGATCACGAGCTCGGGCGTCGGCTCGAGCAGCATCGCGAAATGCTCGGGCGCGAGCGCGTCGAACGACGACACGGGCCAGGCCTGGACCGGCGCGCCGGGCAGCACGATGACGCTCGTTTCGTGGCGTTCGAGATTGACGTCGACATAATCGGGGCCGTAGCCGGTGACGGTGTTGAGCGCGCCGCTCGCGTCCTGGTGCAGTTTCAAATCGGTATTCCGCGGTTCCGTAGGGGAATGGATTGGCCGGGCCGTGCGGGCCCGGCTGGCCGGTTTCGCGCGCCCGGGCACGCGGGGACGCCTGACGGCGCGGGCCCGGCGCGGCTATGGTGCATTGCGAAAGTCGGCCAAAATCCGCTAAATTATAACTTTTTGGTCGCCCCCGGGCGCCACTTGCGTCGTGCGTCGCCACAAGCCGCGTCCGACCGCCGCTTTTTCCCAGTCTAGACAGCGCGCACAGACCGGCCGCTTTCCAGTTTTGATCCCGTCCCCCCGGCCGCAAGGCCAACCCAGGAACCGTGTCGTCGTGAAACCGATTCAGAAGTCGAACAAGCTGCTCAACGTCTGCTACGACATCCGTGGCCCGGTGCTCGAGCACGCGAAGCGCCTCGAGGAAGAAGGCCACCGCATCATCAAGCTGAACATCGGCAACCTCGCGCCGTTCGGTTTCGACGCGCCCGACGAGATCATCCAGGACATGATCCGCAACCTGCCGGCGTCGTCCGGCTATTCGGATTCGAAGGGCGTGTTCTCGGCGCGCAAGGCCGTGATGCACTACACGCAGGAAAAGGGCGTCGTCGGCGTCGGCCTCGACGACATCTACATCGGCAACGGCGCGTCCGAGCTGATCGTGATGGCGACCCAGGCGCTCCTGAACGACGGCGACGAAGTGCTGCTGCCCGCGCCCGACTACCCGCTGTGGACGGCGGCCGTGAGCCTGTCGGGCGGCACGCCGGTGCACTACGTGTGCGACGAGCAGAACGCGTGGATGCCCGATCTCGACGACATCCGCCGCAAGATCACGCCGAACACGAAGGCGATCGTCGTGATCAACCCGAACAATCCGACCGGCGCGCTTTATTCCGACGAATTGCTGCTGGAGCTGCTCGAGATCGCGCGCCAGCACGGGCTGATCGTGTTCGCCGACGAGGTCTACGACAAGATCGTCTACGACGGCCTCGAGCACACGGCGCTGGGTGCGCTGTCGGAGGACGTGATCACCGTCACGTTCAACAGCCTGTCGAAGAGCTATCGCTCGTGCGGCTACCGCGCGGGCTGGATGGCCGTGTCGGGCCTCGGCGGCGACAACCGCCGGCGCGCGAAGGACTACCTCGAAGGGCTCGGCATCCTGTCGTCGATGCGCCTGTGCGCGAACGTGCCCGGCCAGTTCGCGATCCAGACGGCGCTCGGCGGCTATCAGAGCATCAACGAGCTGATCGTGCCGAGCGGGCGCCTGTACAAGCAGCGCGAACTCGCGTATGACATGCTGACGTCGATCCCGGGCGTGACCTGCGTGAAACCGCAGGCCGCGCTGTACATGTTCCCGCGCCTCGACCCGACGCTCTATCCGATCCAGAACGACCAGCAGTTCATTCTCGACCTGTTGCTCGAGGAGCGCGTGCTGCTCGTCCAGGGCACGGGTTTCAACTGGACGACGCCCGACCACTTCCGCGTGGTCTTCCTGCCGAACCTCGACGACCTGACCGATTCGATCAACCGGATCGCACGCTTCCTCGACGGCTACCGCAAGCGCCATTCGGTCTGAGCGGGCAGGACCACACGGAACTCACTACTTCTTACTCATCGATCACACGCAGCATGGAACCGATCAAAGTTGGCCTGTTGGGCTTCGGCACGGTGGGCAGCGGCACCTTCACGGTGCTGTGCCGCAACCAGGAAGAAATCAAGCGACGCGCGGGGCGCGGCATCGAGGTGGCGCGCATTGCCGTGCGTAACCCGGCCAAGGCGCAGGCTGCGCTCGGCGGTGACGCCGCCGCCGCGCAGATCACCGACGATTTCAACGCGGTCGTCGACGATCCGTCGATCGCGATCATCGCCGAGATGATCGGCGGCACGGGCATCGCGCGCGAGCTCGTGCTGCGCGCGATCGCGAACGGCAAGCACGTCGTGACGGCGAACAAGGCGCTGCTCGCGGTGCACGGCACCGAGATCTTCGAAGCCGCGCGCGAGAAGGGCGTGATGGTCGCGTTCGAGGCGGCCGTCGCCGGCGGCATCCCGATCATCAAGGCGCTGCGCGAAGGCCTGACCGCGAACCGCATCCAGTACATCGCCGGCATCATCAACGGCACGACCAACTACATCCTGTCGGAAATGCGCGACCGCGGGCTCGACTTCGCGACCGCGCTGAAGGCCGCGCAGGAGCTCGGCTACGCGGAAGCCGATCCGACCTTCGACATCGAAGGCGTCGACGCCGCGCACAAGGCGACGATCATGAGCGCGATCGCGTTCGGCGTGCCGGTGCAGTTCGACCGCGCGTACGTCGAGGGCATCAGCAAGCTCGACGCGACCGACATCCGCTACGCGGAGGAGCTCGGCTACCGGATCAAGCTGCTCGGCATCACGCGCCGCGCCGAAAACGGCATCGAGCTGCGCGTGCACCCGACGCTGATTCCGGAAAAGCGCCTGCTCGCGAACGTCGAGGGCGCGATGAACGCGGTCGTCGTGCACGGCGACGCAGTCGGCACGACGCTGTACTACGGCAAGGGCGCGGGCGCGGAGCCGACCGCGTCGGCCGTCGTCGCGGATCTCGTCGACGTCACGCGCCTGCACACGGCCGACCCCGAGCATCGCGTGCCGCATCTCGCGTTCCAGCCGGACAGCCTGTCGAACACGCCGATCTTGCCGATCGAGGAAGTGACGAGCGGCTACTACCTGCGCCTGCGCGTCGCCGACCAGACCGGCGTGCTCGCCGCGATTACGCGCATCCTCGCCGAATCGGGCATCTCGATCGACGCGCTGCTGCAGAAGGAATCGGAGCAGATCGACGGCGCGAACGGCGAGACCGACATCATCCTGATCACGCACGAGACGGTCGAGAAGAACGTCAACGCGGCGATCGCGCAGATCGAGAGCCTGGCGACGGTGGTCTCGAAGGTCACGAAGCTGCGCATGGAAGCGCTGAACTGAGCCGAGGACGACATGAACTACATTTCCACGCGCGGCGCCGGCATCGGCGAGCGCCATACGTTCTCCGACATCCTGCTCGGCGGTCTCGCGAAGGACGGCGGGCTCTACCTGCCTGCCGAGTATCCGAAGGTGTCGGCCGACGAGCTCGCGCGCTGGCGTACGCTGTCGTACGCGGATCTCGCGTTCGAGATCCTGTCGAAGTTCTGCGACGACGTGCCGGCCGACGACCTGCGCGCGATCACGCGCCGCACGTACACGGCCGCCGTGTACAGCAACACGCGCCACGGCGAGAACGCGTCCGACATCACGCCGCTGAAGACGCTCGGCACCGAGCACGGCGCGGCGCTGTCGCTGCTCGAACTGTCGAACGGCCCGACGCTCGCGTTCAAGGACATGGCGATGCAGCTGCTCGGCAACCTGTTCGAGTACACGCTCGCGAAGCACGGTGAAGCGCTGAACATCCTCGGCGCGACGTCGGGCGACACCGGCAGCGCGGCCGAGTACGCGATGCGCTGCAAGGCCGGCGTGCGCGTGTTCATGCTGTCGCCGCACAAGAAGATGAGCGCGTTCCAGACGGCGCAGATGTTCAGCCTGCAGGATCCGAACATCTTCAACCTCGCGGTCGAAGGCGTGTTCGACGATTGCCAGGACATCGTGAAGGCCGTGTCGAACGATCATGCATTCAAGGCGCAGCAGAAGATCGGCACCGTCAACTCGATCAACTGGGCGCGTGTCGTCGCGCAGGTCGTCTACTACTTCAAGGGCTATTTCGCGGCGACGCAGTCCAACGACGAGCGCGTGTCGTTCACGGTGCCGTCGGGCAACTTCGGCAACGTCTGCGCGGGTCACATCGCGCGGATGATGGGGCTGCCGATCGCGAAGCTGGTGGTCGCGACCAACGAAAACGACGTGCTCGACGAGTTCTTCCGCACGGGCGCGTATCGCGTGCGCAGCGCCGAGAACACCTATCACACGAGCAGCCCGAGCATGGACATCTCGAAGGCGTCGAACTTCGAGCGCTTCGTGTTCGACCTGCTCGGCCGCGATCCGGCCCGCGTGATGCAGCTGTTCCGCGACGTCGAGGAGAAGGGCGGCTTCGATCTCGCGGCGAGCGGCGATTTCGCGCGCGTCGCCGAATTCGGTTTCGTGTCGGGCCGCAGCAGCCACACCGACCGCATCGCGACGATCCGCGACGTGTTCTCGCGCTACGACACGATGATCGACACGCATACGGCCGACGGCGTGAAGGTCGCGCGCGAGCACCTGGAAGCCGGCGTGCCGATGGTCGTGCTCGAGACGGCGCAGCCGATCAAGTTCGGCGAGACGATCCGCGAAGCGCTCGACCGCGAAGCCGAGCGGCCGGCCGCATTCGACGGGCTCGAGGCGCTGCCGCAGCGCTTCGAGGTCGTGAAGGCCGACGCGCAGCAGGTGAAGGACTTCATCGCCGCCCATACGGGCGCATGACGCACGGCCGGGCCCGCAGGCCCGGCGGCGCAGGACGGCCGGAACGCCGATTCGTCGAACGGATCGGGGTTCCGGCCGTTTCGTTTGGTTCGCGGGCTCGGCATCCGGGCATCGTTCTCCGCGCAAAACAAGTGCCAGACCCGCGCGTTCGCGCCGATCACAGTCTTCGCATGCTCGCCATATCGCGCGTGCGCGTGACGGCGTCGCTACAATGACGGTTTGATTCCAACGATCCCCGATTCCATCGATGTCGAACCCGAATCCCGCGGCGCCGCGCGCGCCAATGCTGTCGACCGCCGAGGCGCTCGCCGCGCTGCTCGATGCCGCGAAGCCGCTGCCCGGCGCCGAAACCGTCGCCACGCTCGACGCGCTCGGCCGCGTGCTGGCGGCCGACGTCAGCTCGCCGCTCGACGTGCCGCCGATGCACACGAGCGCGATGGACGGCTATGCGGTGCGCGTCGCCGACCTGCTGCACGGCGATCGGCGGTTGCCGGTGTCGCAGCGCATTCCGGCTGGCCATCCGGCGCAACCGCTCGCGGCCGGCACGGCCGCGCGGATCTTCACCGGCGCGACGGTGCCGCCCGGCGCCGACGCGGTCGTGATGCAGGAGCAGGCGTCGGCCGACGGCGACGCGGTCGAGATCCTGCACACGCCGAAGGCCGGTGAATGGATCACCGCGCAGGGCGCGGACATCCGCCAGGGGGCGGTGATCCTGCCGGCCGGCACGCGGCTCACGCCGCAGGCGCTGGGTCTCGCCGCATCGGTCGGCTGCGCGCAGCTGTCGGTCGCGCGGCGGATTCGCGTGGCGGTGTTCTTCACCGGCGACGAACTGACGATGCCCGGCGAGCCGCTGAAACCCGGCGCGATCTACAACTCGAACCGCTTCACGCTGCGCGGGCTGCTGGAGCGGCTGGGCTGTCACGTGACCGACTACGGCATCGTGCCCGACTCGCTGGCCGCGACCCGCGACACGCTGCGGGAGGCCGCCCGCGATCACGACGTGATCCTGACGAGCGGCGGCGTGTCGGTCGGCGACGAGGATCACGTGAAGCCGGCCGTCGAGGCGGAAGGGCGGCTCGCGCTGTGGCAGATCGCGATGAAGCCCGGCAAGCCGCTCGCGTATGGTGCCGTGCGCCGCGGCGACGAGCGCGCCGACGCGCATTTCATCGGGCTGCCCGGCAACCCGGTCTCGAGCTTCGTCACGTTCCTGCTGTTCGTGCGGCCGTTCCTGCTGCGCCTGTCCGGCGTGCGCGACGTCGCGCCGCGCGCGTTGTCGCTGCGTGCCGATTTTTCGCAGAGCAAGGGCGACCGGCGCAACGAATTCCTGCGTGCGCGCGTGAATGCGGCCGGCGGCCTCGACCTGTTCCCGAACCAGAGCTCGGCCGTGCTCACGTCGACGGTCTGGGGCGACGGCCTGATCGACAATCCGCCGCAGCACGCGATCAGCGCCGGCGAGACCGTGCGTTTCATTCCGTTTTCCGAACTGCTGTCGTAACGCGACGGCTTCCCGAACCATGAAGATTCAGCTGAAATTTTTTGCAAGCGTGCGCGAAGCGCTGGGCGTCGCCGATGAAGAAGCCACCGTACCGGACGGCGTGACGACCGTCGGCGACGTGCGGGCGTGGCTGCGCGTGCGCGGCGGCGCGTGGGCCGACACGCTCGCCGAAGGGCGCGCGTTGCGCATGGCGTGCAACCACGAGATGACCGATCCCGACACGCGGCTCACCGAAGGCTGCGAGGTCGCGTTCTTTCCGCCGGTGACGGGCGGTTGAGGGCCGGGCGATGGCAACGGTACGAGTCCAGACCGACGATTTCGATCTGAATGCCGAAGTGGCGGCATTGCGGGCGCGCAACCCGAAGATCGGTGCGGTCGCGTGCTTCGTCGGCACGGTGCGCGACCTGAACGAAGGCGAGTCGGTCGCCGCGATGGAGCTCGAGCACTATCCCGGAATGACCGAGAAGGCGCTCGAGAAGATCGCGGCCGAGGCCGGCCGGCGCTGGCCGGGCATCGACGTCGCGATCGTGCATCGCGTCGGCAGGCTGTTGCCGCTCGACCAGATCGTGATGGTCGCGACGGTCGCGTCGCACCGCGGCGATGCGTTTGCATCGTGCGAATTCGTGATGGATTACCTGAAGACCGAAGCGCCGTTCTGGAAGAAGGAAACGACGCCCGACGGCGAGCGCTGGGTCGATGCGCGCAGCACCGACGACGCCGCGCTCGCGCGCTGGGGCGTCGAGTCGGGCAACACGCGGCGCTGAGCGCGGCGCGCGAACGATGCGGCGATGTGCCGCATGCGCGCGAGCGCCGCGGGTGACGGGCGTTACGCGTCCGGGTCGACGCTGCGCCCGATGATCTTGGTCGGAAACGGCTCGCCGCGGGCCCGCGACGGCAACGCGTGCGGATCGTCGCCCGCGTCGCGACGGCGCGGCGCGATCGCGTCGAGCAGCGCCTGCTGCTCGGGCGGAATCTGGTAATCCCAGCCGAACCGGCTCAACTGCAGGCTCTGCGCGATCCGCAGCGCGGGCTCCATGAAACGGAGCGCCGCCGGCGGCGCGTAGCGCGCTTCGACGGTTTTCAGGAACAGCGACAGCCAGCGGCTGAAGTGGGCCGGCTCGATCCCGTCGAGCGGCTGGTGCGCCTGCTGCACGTTGCCGCGATAGCCCTTGGTGCCGAGCACGAGGCTCGACCAGAACGTCACCATCTTCGGCAGATGATCGTCCCAGCGGCCGGCCAGCTTCGCGTCGAACACGGGTCCGAGCAGCGGATCGGCGCGCACGCGGTCGTAGAACGCGTAGACGAGATCGCGGATGTTGTCTTCGGTCGGCTCGGCGTCGCGGGGGCGGGCCGGTGCGGATTCGGGCGAGGTGGGCAGGACAGTCATGACGAAAATGGCCGGTGGATCGGGGCAGCGACGGCGCGGCGGCACGGGTGACGAGCAGGACGCCGGCCGGATTTTGACGCAAAATAGCGTCCAATAACCCCTGGAAAACGTGTAGATGTCACGCATCTTATTGCGCGCACGCGATCCCGGCAACCCGGGGCCGCGCAACGGCACCATCGATCGGCCCCTGCACGCATCGCGATCGGCTCGGTTCAGGTAATCGGGGCACGATCGATCTTTTCCGTATTCGCTCATGAGACTCACCGACTACACCGACTATTCGCTGCGCGTGATGCTGTACCTGGCCGTGCGCGGCGAGGGGCTCGCGACGATCCAGGAGATCTCGGACGCCTACGGCATCTCGAAGAACCATCTGATGAAAGTGGTGCAGCAGCTCGGCGAGCTGGGCTGGGTCGACACCGTTCGCGGCCGTAACGGCGGGTTGCGGCTGTTCGCCGATTCGCTGCAACTGACGGTCGGCCAGGTGGTGCGGGCGACCGAAAACGACTTCGCGCTGGTCGGTTGCTTTTCGCCCGACGACAGCGAGTCGCGCGGCTGCGTGATCGAGCCGCAGTGCCGGCTGAAGGGCGTGCTCGCGGCCGCGCGCGATGCCTTCTTCGCGGAGCTCGATCGTCACACGATCGGCGAACTGGCCGAGCCTGCGTCGCCGCTCGTGGCGCTGCTCGGCATTCGCCCGGTCGCGCTCGTGCGTGCGGCGCCGGAGCCGGACGAGGTGTCGGCGGCCGCCGAGCCGTCGTCCAAGGCCCACTGACACGCGGGCGCCGCCCATCCCGTCACGCCGCCGGCCGTTTTCAGGCGATCCGGCATTTTTTGCGCTGAATCAACCCGAATTTCGCTTGAAAGCCGCATAACCATCCTCATCTTGGTGTTAATCGAAAATTGGAGGTCTCGACTAAATGAGAATCGACAAGCTCACCACCAAGTTCCAGGAAGCACTCGCGGACGCGCAAAGCCTCGCGGCAGGCCGCGACAATCAATACATCGAACCCGTTCACGTCCTCGCGGCGCTGGTCGCGCAACAGGACGGCTCGGCCCGCTCGCTGATGTCGCGTGCGGGCGTGCACGTGCAGGCGCTGCAAGGCGCGCTGAACGAAGCCATCTCGCGCCTGCCGCAGGTGACGGGCACGGGCGGCGACATCCAGATCGGCCGTGAGTTGGCCGGGCTGCTGAACCAGGCCGACAAGGAAGCGCAGAAGCTCAACGACACGTTCATCGCGAGCGAGATGTTCCTGCTCGCGGTGTCCGACGACAAGGGCGATGCCGGCAAGCTCGCGCGTCAGCACGGCCTCACGCGCAAGGCGCTGGAAGCCGCGATCGCCGCGGTGCGCGGCGGCTCGCAGGTGCACAGCCAGGATGCGGAAAGCCAGCGCGAGGCGCTGAAGAAATACACGGTCGACCTGACCGAGCGCGCCCGCGCGGGCAAGCTCGATCCGGTGATCGGCCGCGACGACGAAATCCGCCGCTCGATCCAGATCCTGCAGCGCCGCACCAAGAACAACCCGGTGCTGATCGGCGAGCCGGGCGTCGGCAAGACGGCGATCGTCGAAGGGCTCGCGCAGCGGATCGTCAACGGCGAAGTGCCCGAGACGCTGAAGGGCAAGCGCGTGCTGTCGCTCGACATGGCCGCGCTGCTCGCCGGCGCGAAGTATCGCGGCGAGTTCGAGGAGCGCCTGAAGGCGGTGCTCAACGACATCGCGAAGGACGAAGGCCAGACGATCGTCTTCATCGACGAGATCCACACGATGGTCGGCGCGGGCAAGGCCGAAGGCGCGATGGACGCGGGCAACATGCTGAAGCCGGCGCTGTCGCGCGGCGAGCTGCACTGCATCGGCGCGACCACGCTCGACGAATACCGCAAGTACATCGAGAAGGACGCCGCGCTCGAGCGCCGCTTCCAGAAGGTGCTCGTCGACGAGCCGAGCGTCGAGGCGACGATCGCGATCCTGCGCGGGCTGCAGGAGAAGTACGAACTGCACCACGGCGTCGACATCACCGACCCGGCGATCGTCGCCGCGGCCGAGCTGTCGCACCGCTACATCACCGACCGCTTCCTGCCCGACAAGGCGATCGACCTGATCGACGAAGCCGCTTCGAAGATCAAGATGGAAATCGATTCGAAGCCCGAAGAGATGGACAAGCTCGACCGTCGTCTGATCCAGCTGAAGATCGAGCGCGAAGCCGTGAAGAAGGAGCAGGACGAAGCGTCGCAGAAGCGCCTGCAGCTGATCGAGGAAGAGATCGAACGCCTCGGCCGCGAATATGCGGACCTGGAAGAGATCTGGACCGCCGAGAAGGCCGCGGTGCAGGGCAGCGCGCAGCTCAAGGAAGAGATCGAGAAGGTGCGGGCGGACATCGCGCGCCTGCAGCGTGAAGGCAAGCTCGAGAAGGTCGCCGAGCTGCAGTACGGCAAGCTGCCGCAGCTCGAGTCGCAACTGAAGCAGGTCACGCAGGCCGAAGAGCAGGAGCAGCACAACCCGACGCGCCCGCGCCTGCTGCGCACGCAGGTCGGCGCCGAGGAAATCGCGGAAGTCGTGTCGCGTTCGACGGGGATTCCCGTGTCGCGGATGATGCAGGGCGAACGCGAGAAGCTGCTGCACATCGAGGAAAAGCTGCATGAGCGCGTGGTCGGCCAGGACGAGGCGATCAGCGCGGTGGCCGATGCGATCCGTCGGTCGCGCGCGGGTCTCGCCGATCCGAACCGTCCGTACGGCTCGTTCCTGTTCCTCGGCCCGACGGGGGTCGGCAAGACCGAGCTGTGCAAGGCGCTGGCGTCGTTCCTGTTCGATTCGGAAGAGCACCTGATCCGCATCGACATGAGCGAGTTCATGGAGAAGCACAGCGTCGCGCGGCTGATCGGCGCGCCGCCCGGCTATGTCGGCTACGAGGAAGGCGGCTACCTGACGGAAGCCGTGCGCCGCAAGCCGTACAGCGTGATCCTGCTCGACGAGATCGAGAAGGCGCATCCGGACGTGTTCAACGTGCTGCTGCAGGTGCTCGACGACGGCCGCATGACGGACGGGCAGGGGCGCACGGTCGACTTCAAGAACACGGTCATCGTGATGACGTCGAACCTCGGCTCGCAGGTGATCCAGGCCATGACCGGCTCGCCGCAGGACGAGATCAAGGACGCCGTGTGGCTCGAGGTGAAGCAGCATTTCCGCCCCGAGTTCCTGAACCGGATCGATGACGTCGTCGTGTTCCATGCGCTCGACCGCAGCAACATCGAGTCGATCGCGAAGATCCAGTTGGCGCGCCTGCACGACCGGCTTGCGAAGCTGGACATGGCGCTCGACGTGTCGCCCGCTGCGCTCGAACAGATCGCGAAGGTCGGCTACGATCCGGTGTTCGGTGCGCGGCCGCTGAAGCGCGCGATCCAGCAGGAGATCGAGAACCCGGTCGCGAAGCTGATCCTCGCCGGCCGCTTCGGTCCGAAGGACGTGATCCCGGTCGACGTCAACGACGGCCAGTTCGTGTTCGACCGCGTCGTGCACTGATCGCCTGCCATCGGCAGCGTGCCCGGTTCGCGCCGGGCGCGCAAAAACAAACACCCCGCCTCGGCGGGGTGTTTGCATATGGAGCGACCGAAACCGCTGCGCGGGATGTCGGCGCGCTGCGCGGCGGGCTTACGCCTGCTTGTTGCCGCCGAACATGCCGGCGAGTTGCGTCAGCGTGCCGAGCACGTTCGACGTGTCGACCTGGCCGCCGGCCGGCACTTCGCCGTTCGGCGTCGCGCCGTTGACGACGTGCGGCAGCACCTGCGCGAGGATCGACGACGCCTGCGACGGATCGATGCCGACCTTGCTCGCGAGCGAGCCGACGACGTCCGAGCCGAGCACGTTCTGCAGCGTATCGGCCGAGATCGGCTGGTTTTCGCCGGTGCCGACCCACGAACCGATGATCTCGCCGGCGCCGCCGGCCTTGAACTTCTCGATCAGCCCGTTCAGGCCGCCCGGCTGGTTGTTGATGAATTCGAGCGCGGTCGTGATCAGCGCGCTTTGGGAGTTGCCGCCGGCCTGGCCGCCGATCAGACCGCCAACGATGTCGAGGAGACCCATGGTTCTTCACCTTCACTGAAAAGGGCGCCGTGACGACGGCGCCCGTTGAACGAATGCCGCGCGCACGCCGTCGCGCGCGCGGCGCACATCAGGCGCCCGACGCCGCGGCGGCGGAGGCTGCCTTGTCCTTCTTGCTCTTCTTCTTCGAACCCTTCGTCGCCTTCGTGGACGACGCGGCCGCCGGTGCGCTCGCACCCGCGTCGGCGGATGCCGCCGCCGCCGCTGCCGCTTTTTCCTTCTTCGACGCACGCTTGGTCTTGGCCGGCTTGGCGGCCGCTTCCGGTGCGCTTGCCGTCGGCGCGGGCGCCGCGGTCGTCGTGCCGGCCGTCGCCGTCGTGGACGTCGACGCGGTGCCTGCCGACGTCGTGGTCGACGTGGTCGCGGACGTCGTCGCGGCCGGCTTCGACAGCTTCACGCCCTTCGGCGGCGTCGATGCGCCGCCGATCGTCAGGCCGTTTTCCTCGAGATGCCCGACCGACTTCGTGCCGAGGCCCTTCACGCGGTTCGCGAGATCGTCGGCGTCCTTGAACGGGCCGTTCTTGGTGCGTTCGTCGATGATCGCCTTCGACTTCACGGGCCCGAGCCCCTTCACGGATTCGAGCGCGGCCTGGTCAGCCGTGTTGACTTCGACGGCCGCGGCAAGGCCGGCGGCGAGCGACAGCGATAGCGCGACGAACAGCATCAGCAGCTTTTTCAGCATGGCAAAGGCTCCCTGGTTCTGACGGATGAATGGCTGTTGCAACGGATGACGACGCGCGAGGTGGCCGGGCGTCGCCGTTAAGCATAGGACAAATGCGTGCCCTTTTTAAGACAGGCTGACCGAATCTTGCTGAAGGCTTGCGGTGCTGTAAAGGCCGAAACCGGTGCCGGGGGCCGATTTTGACCATTCTTTACGGTGTCCGAGGGTGTGTCCCGGGAGAACGTCGCGCTGGCCGTCAGACAGGGCTTGACTTAGAGTGAACTCTAACTCCTAACCTCGTTCCTGCCATGTCGAAAACCGTATCCCAACCCTCCGCCGCCGGTCCGCTGACGATCGGGCAAGTCGCCGAACTGACGGGCGTGTCGACGCATACGTTGCGGTATTACGAGCAGGCCGGGCTGCTGCGCGCGATCTCGCGCACTGCGGCCGGGCACCGGCTCTATGCGCCGGCCGACCTTGACTGGCTGGCTTTCGTGATGCGCCTGAAGGCGACCGGCATGCCGATCGCGCAGATGCAGGCGTTCGCGGTGCTGCGCGAGCAGGGCGAGTCGACGTTCGGCGCGCGGCGCGACTTGCTGGTCGCGCATCGCGACGCGGTGCGCGCGCATATCGCGGAACTGCAGGCGAGCCTCGACGCGATCGGCGACAAGATCGCGTACTACGAGGCGCAGGAACGGGAAATGGAACGACGGGCGAATCCTTCTCACTCTTTACCGGAACAGGACGGACACGATGGAACGACTCGTTGAGGATCGCTACACGCGCGGCTGGAACAAGCTGAAGGAAATCGACGGCGAAGTGGGCGAGCGCGTGATCGCGGCGCTTGCGCCGATCGCACCGGACTTCGGACGGCTGCTGGTCGAATTCAGCTTCGGCGACATTTACAGCCGGCCGCAGCTCGACCTGAAGGCGCGCGAAATCGCGACGATCGCGGCGCTGGCCGCGCTCGGCAACGCACAGCCGCAACTGAAGGTGCATATCGAGGCCGCGCTGAACGTCGGCTGCACGCGCGACGAGATCGTCGAGGTGTTCATGCAGATGGCCGTGTATGCGGGGATGCCGGCTGCGCTCAACGCGCTGTTCGCCGCGCACGAGGTGTTCACGCGGCGCGACGCAGCGGCCGGCGTGGCAGACGACGCGAACGAAGCGGCCGGGCAGTCCGCATGACGGCGCGTGCGCCGGTGCGTCACGCGCGGTGCGGCGCGACGATCCGGTGCTTCGCGATGCGCCGGTACAGCGTCGCGCGCGAGATGCCGAGCGCCCGGGCGGCCGCGTCGGGCCGCCAGCGATGCGCGGTGAGCGCGGCGACGATGCGGCTGCGTTCATCGTCGGGCAGCGCGCCCGCCGGCGCGCCGCCGAGTTGCGCGGCGAGGTCGGCCGGCAGGTCGCGCCGCGTCACGCGCGCGGCGTCGCACACCGCGCACGCATAGCGCAGCACGTTGCGCAGTTGCCGCACGTTGCCCGGCCATGGGTAGGCGGCGAGCTGTTCGGCGAGCGTCGCGTCGAGCGTGAGCACGTGGCCGGTCGCCTGCGCTTCCTCGGCGAACACGGCGGCGATCACGTCGCGCACGTCCGCGCGTTCGCGCAGCGGCGGCAGGTCGAACGTCGCGCCGCTCAACCGGTAGTACAGATCCTCGCGGAACGTGCCGTCGGCCACCATCCGCGCGAGATCGCGGTGCGTCGCGCAGATCACGTCGAGATCGACGCGCACGGGCGTATCGCTGCCGAGCGGCACGACCTCGCCGTCGGCCAGCACGCGCAACAGGCGCGTCTGCAGCGCGAGCGGCATGTCGCCGATTTCATCGAGAAACAGCGTGCCGCCGTCGGCGAGCGCGATCTTGCCGCGCGCGCCGTGCTTGCGTGCGCCGGTGAATGCGCCGGCCGCGTAACCGAACAGTTCGCTCTCGATCAGCGCTTCGGGCAGCGCGCCGCAGTTGACGGCGACGAACGGCCGCGCGCGCCGCGCGCCGGCGTCGTGGATCGCGCGCGCGAATACTTCCTTGCCGGCGCCGGTCTCGCCGAGCACGAGAATCGGCAGCCGCTTGCTCGCGACGCGCAGCGCGAGTTCGGCCTGTTGCGCGATGCGCGGGTCGCTGCTGTGCAGGAACGGCGTCAGCGCGCCGACGTGACGCGGCGCGGCGCTGCCCGGGCGGCGCGATGCCGCGCCGGGCTCGCGGCCGGCGCGCCGTAGCGGCGCACGCAGCCGCGCGTAGAGCGGCGCGCCGGTCGCGCGCAGCCGCAGCGCGACGATCGCATCGAGCCGCGCGGCGTCGCGCAGCGGCATCTCGGTCGCGTCGAAGATCTCGTCGATATGACGCGGCTCGCGCAGCGCCGGCAGCGCGTCGCGCGCGTGCCGGTTCGCGGCGACGATGTTGCCGCATTCGTCGAACGCGATCAGCCACTCCGGTTGCGCCTCGACGTAGTGACGATTCGGATGCCCGAACAATATCCAGTGCTGCGCGGTGCTGTGCACGAAGTAGCCGTCCTCGATCAACGCCGCGCTCTGCCGCACGAGCTGGTAGACGAGGCGCTGGCTGTCGCGGCCGTCGGGCGAATGCACGGCCGACGCGTCGAGCACGCCGATCAGTTCGCCGCCCGGCGAGAAGATCGGCGCCGCGCTGCACGTGAGCGTCGTGAACGCCGCGCGAAAGTGATCGGTCTTGTGCACGGTGATCGGCGCGAGATCGGTCAGCACGCTCGCGACGCCGCAGGTTCCTTCCTCGCTTTCCGACCAGCACGAGCCGATGTGCAGCCCCGCGTGACGGAAGTCGTTGCGGCGTTCGCGGTCGATCCGGTAGTCGATCGTCACGCCGTGCGCGTCGGTCAGCATCACGCAGTAGTCGGCGACGCGGATCATGTCGTGCAGCCGCGTCAGGCACTGGCCCGACGCGCGCAGGAAGGCTTCCTCCTTGTCGCGCACTTCGCGCAGTTCGGCCGCGGTCAGCACGCGCGGGCCGATCGACGAAGCGGGGTCGAGACGGTAGCGCTCCAGCGATCGTTGCCACGACGACACGAGGCGCGCGGAATCGGCCGGCGCGGGCAGGCGCCCGGCGAGCGCGCCGAGGACACGGTCGGCGTGCTGGGCCTGGGGGACGGCGTAGGGCATGGTCGGCTCCGGTTCCGGACGGCGGGGATGTCGCTGTTCTTGTAGCACATCCGTTCCGGCAGATCACATTGCATCGCAGCACGCGGCGCGCGTGAGACGGTCGTCTCACCGGTATCGCGCCATGTCTCGCGCAGTTGAGACGGCCCCGTGCGTGGCGTGCGGCGCTGGTCCGGCCACGCATCGCCTGCGTGACGCCGCGCAAATGCAGGGGTTTGCGGGCGGAACGCCGGGCTTGCGCGGGGGCCGCGACGATCGCGTCGACGTATCGACGACGTGAGACGCACCGATGAATTCGCCGCGCGCGGCGTCGTCCCGGCCGCCCATCCGGAACACGCACTCACCCGCCACGCCAGCGTGCACGCGGGTTTCACGGCTATCGCACGCACGATGGCACGCCGCTTGCAGAGATCACGGGCAAGCCGGCGCGATCGTGTCGGCGACGACGATCCGCCGCCCGTCGATGGCAGCGGACGAAACAGGTGGAGCCGGCGCGCGCGCCAATGCGCCGGCCCCGCCGACTGGATGGAGACAAACCCGTGACGACGCCCGTTACCGTCGGTGTGATCGCGAACCCCGCCTCGGGGCGCGACATCCGCCGCCTCACGACGCATGCATCCGTGTTCCCGACCGCGGAGAAGGCGAACATGATCGTGCGCCTCCTGGCCGGCCTTGGCGCGATGGGCGTCGAGCGCGTGCTGACGCTGCGCGACCGCACGGGCATCGCGACGCTGCTGCTGCGCGCGATCGACACGCATCGCGCGGTCGCGCCGCACGAGCGCTGGCCCGAGGTCGAATTCGTCGACCTGCCGATCACCGATACCGTCGCCGACACGCAGGCCGGCGCGGCCTATCTGCACCGGATGGAAGTGTCGCTGATCGTCGTGCTCGGCGGCGATGGCACCCATCGCGCGGTGGCCGCGCATTGCGGCGCGACGCCGCTCGTCGCGCTGTCCACCGGCACCAACAACGCGTTTCCCGAACATCGCGAGGCGACCGTCGCCGGCGTCGCGGCCGGGCTTGCCGCAACCGGCGCCGTGCCGGCCGAGGTCGCGTTCGTGCGCAACAAGCGGCTCGTCGTGCGCTGCGTCGCGGGCGCGCAGCCCGGGCGCGAGGAGATCGCGCTCGTCGACGTGTGCGCCGCGCGGCAACGCTTCATCGGCGCACGCGCGATTTCCGGCTCCGACGACATCGATTCGCTCTACCTGACGTTCGCGGAACCGGACGGCATCGGCCTGTCCGCGCTCGGCGGCGCATGGGCGCCGCTCGAACGCAGCGCGCCGCACGGGCTCGCGATGCGCTTCGCGGAAGCCGGCAAGACGGCCGGCACGCCGCTCGTCGCGCCGATCGCGCCGGGGCGCGTCGACCGCGTCGTGATGCGCAGTTGCGAGCGGCTCGAACCGGGTTCGTGGCACGCGATTCCGTTCGAGCGCGGCACGCTCGCGTTCGACGGCGAGCGCGAGATCGAGGTCGCGCGCGGCGATCGCTACGAGATTGCGCTCGACTGGCGCGGACCGTTGACGGTCGACGTCGGCCGCACGCTGCGCTACGCGTCGTCGCGGCAACTGCTGCGCGACGCCGGTGCATGGCACGACTGACGCTTCGCGGTACGCAACGGCATTTCGCCATCCATCACGATCAACAAGGAGACATCGCCATGACAGCCCCTCTCGAAGGACAGGTCGCCATCGTCACCGGCGGCGCGCGCGGCATCGGCCGCGGCATCGCGCTGACGCTCGCCGGCGCCGGCGCCGACATCCTGCTGGCCGACCTGCTCGACGACGCGCTCGACGCCACCGCGCGCGAGGTGCGTGCGCTCGGCCGCCGCGCGGCGATCGCGAAGGTCGACGTCACGCAGGCCGCGCAGGTCGACGCGATGGTCGCGCAGGCGCTCGCCGACCTCGGCGGGCTCGACATCCTCGTGAACTGCGCGGGCGTGATCAGCATTCATCCGGTCGCCGAGCTGACCGAGCGCGACTGGGATTTCGTGATGAACGTGAACGCGAAGGGCACGTTCCTCGGCTGCCGGGCGGCGCTTGCCCACCTGAAGGCGCAGGGGCGTGGCCGGATCATCAACGTCGCGTCGATCGCGGGCAAGGAAGGCTTTCCGAATCTCGCGCATTACAGCGCATCGAAATTCGCGGTCGTCGGCTTCACCAATGCGCTGGCGAAGGAACTCGCGCGCGACGGCGTGACCGTCAACGCGATCTGCCCCGGCATCGTCCGTACCTACATGTGGGACCGGCTGTCCGACGAATGGAAGACCGACGGCGAATCGGTCGAGCAGTCGTGGCAGCGGCACCAGTTGACGCTGATTCCGCAGGGCCGCGCGCAGACGCCGGAGGACATGGGCCGGCTCGCGCTGTTCTTCGCGACGATGGACAACGTGACGGGCCAGGCCGTGAACGTCGACGGCGGCTTCACGTTCCACTGACGGCCGCAGGCCGTGCAATCCGCCGCCACGGCATGGCCGGGGCGGCATTCGCAGTCAGACCCACCCAGGAGACACACATGACCGCTTCGACACAGCTCAGCAGGGACACGCTGCTGGACGCCTATCGGCTGATGCGCACGATCCGCGAATTCGAGGAGCGCCTGCACGTCGAATTCGCGACCGGCGAGATACCCGGCTTCGTTCACCTGTATGCGGGCGAGGAGGCGTCCGCCGTCGGCACGATGCTGCATCTCGGCCTCGACGACTACGTGGCCACCACGCACCGCGGCCACGGCCATTGCATCGCGAAGGGCGTCGACGTGCACGGGATGATGGCCGAGATCTACGGCAAGAAGACGGGCGTCTGCCACGGCAAGGGCGGCTCGATGCACATCGCCGACCTGTCGATGGGGATGCTCGGCGCGAACGGCATCGTCGGCGCGGGCGGCCCGCTCGTGTGCGGCGCGGCGCTCGCGGCCAAGCACAAGAAGACGGGCGGCGTCGGCGTGTGCTTCTTCGGCGACGGCGCGTCGAACCAGGGCGTGATCTTCGAATCGATGAACCTCGCGTCGGTGTGGCGGCTGCCCGCGATCTTCGTCGCCGAAAACAACGGCTATGCGGAAGCGACGTCGTCGAGCTGGTCGGTCGCGACCGACAACATCGCCGATCGCGCGAACGGGTTCGGGATGCCGGGCGTGATCGTCGACGGCTTCGACTTCTTCGCGGTGCACGAGGCGCTCGGCGAGGCCGTCGAGCGTGCGCGCAACGGCGGCGGCCCGACGCTCGTCGAGGTGAAGTTCACGCGCTATTTCGGCCACTTCGAGGGCGATGCGCAAACCTACCGGGCGCCGGGCGAAGTGCAGAAGCTGCGCGACGAGAAGGATTGCCTGAAGCATTTCGAAACGCGCGTCGTGCGCGCCGAAGCGCTGACGACCGACGACCTGCGCGCGGTAGACGCACAGGTGAAGGCGCTGATCGACGACGCGGTCGCGCAGGCGAAGGCGGCGCCGCTGCCGGATGCCGCCGACCTGCTGGCCGACGTCTACGTGTCGTATCCGTGAGCGCGGCCTGACCCAGCAGCCGGCACGGCGAACCGAACATTCCAGGAGACAGACATGGCAAGGAAGATCACTTATTCGCAGGCGATCAACGAGGCGCTCGCGCAGGAAATGGCGCGCGACGACAGCGTGATCGTGATGGGCGAGGACAACGCGGGCGGCGCGGGCGCGCCGGGCGAGGACGACGCATGGGGCGGCGTGCTCGGCGTGACGAAGGGGCTGTTCCACAAGTTTCCGGGCCGCGTGCTCGATACGCCGCTGTCGGAGGGCGGCTACATCGGTGCGGCGGTCGGCGCGGCCGCGTGCGGGATGCGGCCCGTCGCGGAACTGATGTTCATCGATTTCATGGGTGTGTGCTTCGACCAGATCTTCAACCAGGCCGCGAAATTCCGCTACATGTTCGGCGGCAAGGCCGTGACGCCGGTCGTGATCCGCGCGATGTACGGCGCCGGCCTGCGCGCGGCCGCGCAGCACTCGCAGATGCTCACGTCGTTGTTCACGCACATTCCGGGGCTGAAGGTCGTGTGCCCGTCGACGCCGTACGACGCGAAGGGGCTCCTGATCCAGGCGATCCGCGACAACGATCCCGTGATCTTCCTCGAACACAAGCTGCTCTACACGCGCGAGGGCGACGTCCCGGAGGAATCCTATGCGATTCCGTTCGGCGAGGCGAACGTGATGCGCGACGGCGACGACGCGACGATCGTCACGTACGGCCGGATGGTGCATCTCGCGATGGACGCGGCCGCCAAGCTCGCGAAGGACGGCATCCAGTGCGAGGTGATCGACCTGCGCACGACGTCGCCGCTCGACGAGGAAACGATCCTCGACAGCGCCGAGCGTACCGGCCGCGTGGTGGTTGTCGACGAAGCGAATCCGCGCTGCTCGATCGCGACCGACATCGCCGCGCTCGTCGCGCAGCGCGCGTTCCGGTCGCTGAAGGCGCCGATCGAGCTCGTCACCGCGCCGCATACGCCCGCGCCGTTCGCCGGCGTGCTGGAAGACCTGTATATCCCGTCCGCCGATGCGATTGCGCAGGCGGTCCTGAAGACGAGGAGCTGACACGATGTCGATTCACATGATCACGATGCCCAAGTGGGGGCTGTCGATGGAGCAGGGGCAGGTCAACGGCTGGCTGAAGGCAGTCGGCGAGCGCGTGACGAAGGGCGACGAGGTGCTCGACGTCGAGACCGACAAGATCTCGTCGGGCGTCGAATGCGCGTTCGACGGCACGCTGCGCCGGCAGGTCGCGCAGGAGGGCGAGACGCTGCCGGTCGGCGCGCTGCTCGGTGTGGTCGCGGCGGCCGATGCAAGCGATGCCGACATCGACGCGGCGATCGCCGACTTTCAGCGCGATTTCGTGCCGAGCGCGGCGTCCGACGAGGCGGCCGGCCCGCAGCCCGAGAAGGCGCAGATCGGCGGACGCACGATCCGCTTCCTGAAGCTGGGCGACGGTTCGGGCACGCCGGCCGTGCTGATCCACGGCTTCGGCGGCGACCTGAACAACTGGCTGTTCAATCACGCGGAGCTCGCCGCGCACCGGCCGGTGTGGGCGCTCGATCTGCCGGGCCACGGCGAATCGGGCAAGGCGGTCGAGAACGGCAGCCTCGACGAACTGGCCGACGCGGTGCTCGCGCTGCTCGATGCGCAGCACATCGAGCGCGCGCACCTGATCGGCCATTCGATGGGCGGCGCGGTCGCGATGACGGTGGCCGAGCGCGCGCCGCAATGCGTCGCGTCGCTCACGCTGATCGCGAGCGCGGGGCTCGGCACCGACATCAATCGCGCGTACATCGACGGCTTCGTCGCCGGCAACAGCCGCAACACGCTGAAGCCGCACCTCGGCGCGCTGTTCGCGGACCACGCGCTGGTCACGCGGCAGCTCGTCGAGGATCTCGTCAAGTACAAGCGGCTCGAAGGCGTGCAGGCCGCGCTGGAGAAGATCGCGGATGCCGCGTTCGACGGCGCCGCACAGCGGCGCGTGTTCCGCGACCGGCTCGCGACGCTTGCGCCGCGCACGCTGGTGATCTGGGGTGAGCGCGACGAGGTGATTCCCGCGCAGCATGCGCAGGGTTTGCCGGACGGCGTGCGTGCCGAGGTGATCGCCGGCAGCGGGCACATGGTGCAGATGGAGGCGGCCGCCGATGTGAACCGCCTGATCGTCGCGTTCCTCGGAGACTGACGATGGCCGCCGCGCTCGAACGACCCAGCCTCACGGCGCTCGGCCAGCCCGGCGCCAGAAGTCGCGACAAGCTCGCGCGCATTCCGGTGCGCGTCGAGCCCGCGGCCGGCACGGCACTGCCGAAGCCGCCGTGGCTGCGCGCGCGGCCGATGATGAGCGCGGCGGTGGCCGACATGGCCGCCGTGCTGCGCGAGCATCGGCTGCATTCCGTCTGCGAGGAGGCAATGTGTCCGAACATCGGCGAATGCTTCGCGCAGCGCACCGCGACCTTCATGATCATGGGCGGGCTGTGTACGCGGCGTTGCCCGTTCTGCGATGTCGCGCACGGCCGTCCCGAACCGCTCGATCCCGACGAGCCGGCGCGGCTGGCCGACGCGGCCGCGGCGCTCGGGTTGCGCTACGTCGTGATCACGTCGGTCGACCGCGACGATCTGCGCGACGGCGGCGCCGCGCATTTCGCCGCGTGCATCGCGGCGGTGCGCGCGAGCGTGCCGGGCATCGGGGTCGAGGTGCTGACGCCGGACTTTCGCGGCCGCGCGGCCCGCGCGCTCGACGCGCTGTCGTCGGCGTGGCCCGACGTGTTCAACCACAACATCGAGACGGTGCCGTCGCTGTACCGGGCGGCGCGGCCGGGCGCCGACTATCGCGGCTCGCTCGAGCTGCTCGCGCAGGCGAAGGCCGCGCGGCCGACGCTCGTGACGAAATCGGGGTTGATGCTCGGGTTGGGCGAGCGCGACGACGAGGTGCGCGACACGCTGCGCGACCTGCGCGCGCACGAGGTCGACGTGCTGACGCTCGGCCAGTATCTCGCGCCGTCCGTGCATCATTTGCCGGTGCGGCGCTACGTGAGCCCGGAGGCGTTCGCCGCGTGGCACGACGAGGCGCTTGCGCTCGGTTTCAGGGAAGTCGTCGCCGGCCCGCTCGTGCGCTCGTCATATCACGCGGCCGACGTGCTGGAGGACGCGTAGCGCGTAGCGCATCACGCAGCCGCGGTGGCGTGCGCGCGACCGATGCGGCGCAGGTACAGCACGAGCCCCGCGCCCGCCAGCATCAGGCTGACCGTGTTCGCGAACCAGAAGCCGCGCGCGCCGGTCAGCCATGCGGGTGCGATGCCGCCGACGTCGAAGCCGAGCACGTAGCCGCCGCTGAGTCCGACGCCCCACAGCGCGACTGCATAGATCACGGTCGGCACGACCGCCACCTTGTACGCGCGCAGCACGAACGCCGACGTGACCTGCAGCGCATCGAACACGTGATAGCACGCGACGATCGCGACGAGCGGCATCGCGGCCGCGGCGACGGCGGGGTTCGGCGTGTAGCCGCCGATGATGAGCGGGCGCAGCGCGAACACGAGCAGGCCGTAGGCGGCCGCCACGCCGCACGCGAAGATCACGCTGTGCCGGCCGAGCAGCCGGGCTTCCTCGGCGCGTCCGGCGCCGAGCGCGCGCGCGACCAGCGTCGACGCCGCCACGCCGATCGACAGCGGCGTCATGTACAGCACGGCGCCGATGTTGCCGGCGATCTGGTGGCCGGCGAGCGTCGTCGTGCCGAACTGCGCGATGAACAGCGCCATGCACGTGTACGACGTGACCTCGATCAGGTACGACAGGCCCATCGGCACGCCGAGCTTCAGGATCGCCTTCTGGCGTTCCCAGACGGGCCAGCAGAAGCGCGAGAAGATCGCGAGCGGCGCGAACACGTCGAGCTTCGCGAGCAGCGTGTAGCCGATCAGCGCGAGCGCCCAGTTGATCAGCGTGCTGGCCAGCCCGCAGCCGGGGCCACCGAGCGCCGGTACGCCGAAGCCGCCGAAGATGAACCACACGTTCAGCGGGAACTTGAGCAGCAGCGCGCCGATCTGCAGGATCATCGCGAGCCGCGGCTTGCCGGCCGCGTTGGTCAGCGCGTTGTAGATGCGGAATACGAGGCTGGCGGGCAGCCCGTACGACAGGATGCGCAGGTAGTCGACGGTGCGGTCGTGCAGCGCGGCGGGCGCATGCGCGACGCGCAGCAGCGGCTCGGGAAAATGCAGCAGCAGGAAGCCGGGAATCGCGAGCAGCAGCGCGAGCCACAGCGCCTGGCGCACTTCCTCGCCGATCTCCGCATGGCGCCGCGCGCCGTACAGTTGCCCGGTGATCGGCTGCAGCGCGGACAGGATGCCCGTCAGGCCGATGTAGATCGATACGTAGATCGACGAGCCGAGCCCGAGCGCGGCGAGATCGACGGCCGAGTAGCGGCCGACCATCGCGGTGTCGATCACGCCGAACGCGATGATCGCGAGCTGGCCGACCAGCACCGGCCACGCGAGACCGACGATCCGGCGGATGTCGCCGAGCATCGTCAATCGGCCGTCGGGCGGCGCGGCGGACGCCGCTTGACGGGCGCTTTCGGCCGTTCGATGCGCTCGTACAGGCGGAAGCGCTCGTCGCGGTCGGCGACGCGCCGGCCTTCCCAGACGAGACGCCACACGTATTGCGACATCGCGCTCGGCTCGCCGAAGTCGGCGCGGTCCTGGCGCAGGATCACGTCGCAGTCGCCGGAGAAATCGAAGTGCATGTCGCCGAAGTACGCGAAGGTCGCGATCTGCGCGTCGCCAAGCCGCACCGGCGAGATGCACTCGTAGTCGGACGGCAGGTGCACGGCGATCTGTTGCGCGACATCGCGATAGGTTCGGCCGTAGTTGACGATCGGCAGCCACAGCGTCATCAGCAGCACCCACATCAACGTGGTGCCCGCGCTCGACAGCACGACGCTGCGCCACAGCACCTTCGGCTGGCGCGACACACGCCAGCGCACGAGGAAGCACCAGCACACGGTGACGATCACCGCGCAGATGAACGACAGGATCTTGAAATGCGGCTCGTAGCCGGGCACGAGGCGCGCGAGGTTGCGCGCGAGCGGATGCGGGAAGCCGGTGAGCGACGCGAGCCACACGAGCCACACGAAGGTGCCGAGGATCGTGAAGCTCAGCACCGCGAACCAGTCGATCGCGTTGATCGCGCCGCGCTTGAGGGTCGGCAGCGCGAACGTCGCGAGCACCGCGAGCGGCGGCAGCAGCAGCATGTACATGCGGTTCGACTGCTGGCTTTGCAGGATCACGAGCGCGACGAGCGGTACGGCGACCGACAGCGGAATCGCGATGTGCGCGCGACGGCGCATGCCGGCCCAGCTCCACCACGCCCAGATCGCGAGCGGCCACGCGGGCCACGTGAACAGCGGCAGGTTTTTCGCCGCATAGCCGAGCACGGCCGTCGGCGGGCCCGAAAAGCGCATCAGGCTGCCGTGGATCCACTGGTTGAAGAACCACGCGGCGTCGTCGGGCGCCGCGACGATGGCGGCGAGCGGCCACAGCGCGAAGATCGCGGCCGCGAGCGGCACGCCGAGCAGCGGCAGGTGCAGGTTGCGCATCTCGGGCGTGACGAGCCACAGCGCGGCCGTGCCCGCGAGCAGCGCGACGACCAGCACCGGGTTGCCGGACAGCGCGACGAGGCCGATCGCGAGGCCCCACCACAGGGCGCCCTGCAGCGGCTTGTCGATGCCGCGCACGATCCCGTACACGAGCATCGCGATCCACGCGAACTGCGCGAGCTGCGGCGTCGTTTCGTGCCCGCGTTCCGCGAGGCCGAAGCAGGCGACGAGCACCAGCAGCGCACCGTCCGCGAGCGTGCGGCCGTAGTCGCGCGGCTCGGGCTCGCCGCCGAACGCGTACTTGAATGGTTGGACCTCGGCGCGCCGGCCGAGCAGGTAGGCCGCATACCAGACGAACGCGCACGCGACGCAGAACAGCACGCCGGTCGCGACGCGCGACGCGTTGCTCGCGTCGACCCACGGGCCGAGGCCGCGGATCGACAGCGCGCCGAGCCAGTAGCCGAGCGGCCCGTCGGTCGTGATGAACTTGCCGACCAGGTTCGGCAGCAGCCAGTCGTGCCAGCCGCCCTTGGCCATCGTCCACATCACGCCGAAGCCTGCCGCGTCCTCGTTTTTCCACGGGTCGCGGCCGAACAGGCCGAACGCCGCGTAGACGAGGCAGAGCGTGAGCAGCAGCCAGCGCGGCAGCGCACGCGTGGCGGAGGCGGTGAGACGGACGACAGGCTTCATGCAGATGAGCGATTTGTTATGGGCGGGCGGCCAGCGCGGTTGCGCGCGGTCGAGCCGGTTTCGAGCATCCGGCATTGTAGTCGCGCCCGCTGTTGTGCGTCAGGTCGTTGCCCGGGCGCCGGGCGGCGCGTCGTCGGGCGAGCAGAGACAAAAAAGGGCAGCCTGGGCTGCCCTTTTGTGCGATACCGGTACGTTGCAACCACCGGATACGGTGCGAAGCTTACTTCGCCTTGCCGTTGGCGCGTACGCCGAACTTGTTCTTGAACTTCTCGACACGGCCTGCCGTGTCCATGATCTTTTGCTGACCCGTGTAGAACGAGTGCGATTCCGACGACACTTCGATCTTGGCGAGCGGGTAGGTCTTGCCGTCGAGTTCGATGTTTTCGCGCGTCTGAATCGTCGAGCGCGTGATGAACTTGAAGCCGTTCGACATGTCTTGGAAGACGACTTCGCGGTAGTCCGGGTGAATGCCAGGTTTCATGATTTTCCTTGGTGATAGCGGTAGCCAACCCGCCGCTTGCCGTGTCGAGCCGCCCCGATGGAGCGATTCGGCTGACGTCAAGCCCGGCGCGAGCCACTTGCCTAAGGTCGAAAAACGGCGATTATGCCAGAAAATCAGACGGTTGACGAATAATTTTCACGGTGCGTCGAGCGCGCCGGTGCCGGCCGGATCCTGTCGGTAGTAGCGCGCGAGGAGCCGGTACAGCTCCGGAAATTCGGACTCGAACGCTTTCGGTCGCACGAACAGCGCCTCGCTGCATACCGCGAAGAATTCCGACGGGTGATCGGCCGCATAGGGATCGATCAGCGAATCCCGCTCGAAGCGCGCCCATGCGCGATCCGGCACCGCGTCGACGCGCGCGCAGAACTGGTCGTACGCATGTTCGAACACGTCGGCCCACGCCTGCGCGTCGAGGTGCGGCGCATGCCAGCGGCGAAACAGGGGCGGATAGCCGTCGGCCGCGCCGTTGACCATGTCGATCTTGTGCGCGAACTCGTGGATCACGACGTTGTACGCGTCCCGGCCGTCCGTCATCTGCGCGTCTTCCCACGACAGGATCACCGGGCCGCCTTCCCAGGCCTCGCCGCTCGCATCCTGCTCGACTTCGTGGACGACGCCGTCCTCGTCCTGCACGGTCTTGCGGATCACGAATTCGCCCGGGTACACGACGACGCCGACCCAGCCGTCGTACAGCGACAGGTCCAGATTCAGCACCGGCAGGCAGGCCTGCGCGGCGATCGCGACGATCATCGCGTCGGTCAGCTCGAGCCCGTGCGCAGTCGAAAACGATTTTTTCGAGACGAACAGGCTCGTCAGCTCGCGCAGCCGCCCGAGCGCGTCGGGCGGCAGGGCGGCGAGGAACGGCAGGCGTTCGACGGTTTCCTGCCACAGCGAATCGGGAATCGGATGGCTGCGCAGCGCGCGGTCGCGGCGGCGGTCGTCGAACCAGCGGGTCAGTTTCGAAAGCATGGAGGCTGCGGACGAAAATCCAAAGCCTGTCTTTTAACTCAATCGATCTGTTTTTGCCATGCCGCGAAGAGGCCGCCGACGAGCGCCACGCCCGCGAGGAAGTAAAAGCCGTCGAGCGACGCGAGGAACGACGCCTGTTGCGCGACCATTCGCGCGATCGACGCGATCGCGAGGCCATGCGCGTCGTTCAGCGCGTGGCCGGCTGCCGCGTAGCTGCGCGTCAGCGCGTCGACGGTCTGCTGGAACAGCGGGTCGAACAGGTTCGCGCGCTCGACGAGCCGCGTCTGGTGCACGGCGACGCGATGCTGCTCGACGATGATCACCGACGACGTCGCGAACGAGATCGTCAGTTGCCGCACGATGTTCTTCAGCCGGTAGCCGTGCGTGTATTCGTCGATCGCGAAGATCCGGAACGTGAGGTTCGCGACCGGCAGCACGATGAACAGCAGCAGCAATCCGCGCAGCAGCAGCGGGACGATCAGCGCGGCTTCGCCGACCTGCGGCGTCATCCGCGTCATCCACAGCGCGGCCGTGACGGCGATCGCGAACCCGGGCACGACGAACCACTTCTTGTGCGTGACGAATTTCGCGTAGCGCAGGTACGCGAACAGCGCGGTGGCGGAGATCAGCGACATCGTGCCGACCAGGCGCCCGGCATTCTCGACCGGATAGCCGAGCCCGCCCTCGAGAAATCGCGACGTCAGGTAACTGAAGCCCGTCGTCTCGTAGTAATAGAACATGTAGAGCAGCAGCCCGACCTGAAAAGTGCGCTCGCGGAACGCATGCAGCCGCACGAGCGGCGTCGGATGGTTCCACTGGTGATACGCGAACCACGCGAGCGCGCCGAGCCCGGCAAACGTCAGCATGATCAGCATCGGCGAGCCGCTGTAGAGCTGGTAATGCACCTGCTGCAGCACGATCTGCAGCGCCCCTTGCGCGAGCGCGAACACGACATACGGCCAGAAGTGTCCGGAGCCGCGTTCGTCGTCCGGCGTGCGGCCCGAATCGGGCAGCGTGAGCAACGCGAGGATGGCGAACGCGATGCCGGCCGGCGCCGTGCACGCGAACAGGGCGCGCCACGTCGAATGCGCGACCAGCAGCCCGCCGACGATCGGCGCGAGCGCGCTGCCGAGCAGGATCATGATCAGGAACGCGCGTGTCGCGGGCGGCCGCTCCTGCGGCTTGAAGCTGATCTGGATCAGGATCCGGCACGCGCCCATCATCGGGCCGATGAAATAGCCCTGGAAGCCGCGCGCGAACGCGAGCTCCAGCGACGTGTCGGCCAGCGCCGCCGCGATCGCGCCGAGCGAGAACATCAGCATGCAGCCCGCGACGTAGCGGCGATGGCCGAGCCGGTCGACCCACCATTGCTGCTGCAGGATGCCGAGCACGGCCGTGACCGCGTAGGCGCTCGACGACCACACGAGTTCGTCGGGCGACGCGTTGATGCCGCCCGCGATGTAGCTCGCGAAGAACGAGAAGACGGCGTTGTCGAAGTAGTCGATGCCGGTGACGAGCGCGAGCGCCCATGGAAACAGGTCCGCGCGCAGGTTCGCGCGGCTCCATAGCGGCGGCCGGCCCGGCACGGCGTTCATTCGCGGTCCTTGCGGGCGCGCCGCGCGCCGATTTCGGCCCGCCGCTGCGCGATCAGTTCATCGGCGTTTTCACCGGCGAGGCGCCGCTCGACGTAGTCGATGTCGTGCTGCAACTCCTTGCGCAGCGCGACGGCTTCCTTCAGTTCGCGCTGGACGGCCGCGATCCGCCGGTCGAGCGTGTCGATCTGCTCGGCGAGGCCGGCGCGGATGTCGCGCAGCGACGCATCCGAATAGCGGCGCCGGCCGTCGCCCGTTTCTTCCAGCGGACGCTTCAGCATTTCGGTGATGCCGTGCAGCGAGAAGCCCAGCGCGCGCAGCCGCAGGATGCGCGCGAAACGCTCGAGGTCGGCTTCGTCGTAGAGACGGTAGCGGCCTTCGCTGCGCGACGGCGTGACGAGGCCGCGCTCTTCGTAATATTTGAGCGTGCGCGGCGTGACGCCGAGCCGCGACGCGGCGTCGCTGACGGTCAATAGCGGGGTGGAAGCGTCGGTCGGCATCGGGTATCGGGGATTCGGCGGGGCAATGACGCGATTATAGATCAACCTGTACGTTCACGTTCAGGTTGGGGCCGAAAAAACGGCCGCCGGGCAGGATGCGCGGGCGGCCGTGTCACGGGGCGGGGGCGATCAGCCGCCGCGGCGCATCAGGTCGAAGAACTCGGAGTTGCTCTTCGTCTGGCGGATCTTGTCCAGCAGGAATTCCATTGCCTCGACTTCGTCCATGTCGTGGATGAACTTGCGCAGCACCCAGATCTTCTGAAGGATCTCGGGCTTGATCAGCATTTCCTCGCGACGCGTGCCCGACTTGTTCAGGTTGATCGACGGATACACGCGCTTTTCCGCGAGACGGCGCTCGAGGTGCACTTCCATGTTGCCGGTGCCCTTGAACTCTTCGTATATCACGTCGTCCATGCGGCTGCCGGTTTCGATCAGCGCGGTGCCGATGATCGTCAGCGAACCGCCTTCCTCGATGTTGCGCGCCGCGCCGAAGAAGCGCTTCGGACGCTGCAGCGCGTTCGCGTCGACACCGCCCGTCAGCACCTTGCCCGATGCCGGGATCACGGTGTTGTACGCACGCGCGAGACGCGTGATCGAGTCGAGCAGAATCACGACGTCGTGCTTCATTTCGACGAGGCGCTTGGCCTTCTCGATCACCATTTCGGCGACCTGCACGTGGCGCGTGGCCGGTTCGTCGAACGTCGACGCGATCACTTCGCCGGCGACCGAGCGCTGCATTTCGGTCACTTCTTCCGGGCGCTCGTCGATCAGCAGCACGAACAGGATCACGTCCGGGTGGTTCTGCTTGATCGCATGCGCGATGTGCTGGAGCATCACGGTCTTGCCGGACTTCGGCGACGCGACGAGCAGGCCGCGCTGGCCCTTGCCGATCGGCGCGATCATGTCGATGATGCGGCCCGTGACGTTTTCCTCGCCGCGCATTTCGCGTTCGAGCGACAGCGGCTTGTTCGGGTGCAGCGGCGTGAGGTTCTCGAACATGATCTTGTGTTTCGAGGCCTCGGGCGGCTGCCCGTTGACTTTGTCGACTTTCACCAGCGCGAAGTAGCGCTCGCCGTCCTTCGGCGTGCGGACTTCACCTTCGATGGTGTCGCCGGTGTGCAGGTTGAAGCGGCGGATCTGCGACGGGCTGATGTAGATGTCGTCGGTGCTCGCGAGGTACGACATTTCCGGCGAGCGCAGGAAGCCGAAGCCGTCCGGCAGCACTTCGAGCGTACCGTCGCCGAAGATCGTCTCTCCCGTCTTGGCGCGCTTTTTGAGAATGGCAAACATCAACTCCTGCTTGCGCAGGCGGTTCGCGTTTTCGATCTCCAGGCCGTTGGCCATTTCGATCAGTTCGGACACGTGCAGAGACTTGAGCTCGGATAAATGCATACGGAGAACCCGCCAGGGAGGAGAAGCGACGAAAGAAAATAAGGGAGGAGGGCGAGCGGAGGCGCTCAGAGACTTAAATGCGTCTTGTCGACGTTTTTTAATTCTAGCATAGGCCGATTCGCGCTTGAGCGAGCGATCGGCGGCTTGGCGACGGACGTGTTGCCGACTGACAACACGTCCGTGGAACTGCCGGTATTACAGGTGGCTGTCCAGGAAGGCGGTGAGCTGCGACTTCGACAGCGCGCCGACCTTCTGCGCGGCGGCCGCGCCGTTCTTGAACAGGATCAGCGTCGGGATGCCGCGCACGCCGAACTTCGCGGGCGTGGCCTGGTTGTCGTCGACGTTGATCTTCGCGATCTGCAGCTTGTCGCCGTAGTCCTTCGCGACTTCGTCGAGGATCGGGGCGATCATCTTGCACGGGCCGCACCATTCGGCCCAGAAATCGACGAGTACGGGCTTGTCGGACTTGACGACGTCCTGTTCGAACGATGCGTCGCTGATGTGTTTGATCTGTTCGCTCATTGGGTCAATACCTCTTACGGTTCGGGGACTGCCTGCTTGCGCGTTGCGGCGTACCGGCCGCCGTAGGCTGCCGGCCGCTGCGGCAGGTCACTCCGCCTTCCGGAAGGGAGGGGGCGTAAGCGCTGCATGCCGCGGCTCGCGGGTCGTTCGGGCGTCATATTAGCCTAAATTGCTATCTGCTGCGGGCGGCGATAGTAGCCGCTACGCGAGTAGGGGTACGACGCGACGTTCGACCGTCGTGCCACGCAGGTGGAGGCCGGTCCGCAAATTACAAGGGGGTGGGCCGCATGCGGTGCGCGCGAACGGGCGATGCGCGGGTTTGCCCGGCGATATTCGCTTTGATGCGAACAAACGGTCGCATTCGTCCGGAAGCGGTGATAGAATGTGCCGTGACGGGCCTCCTCGCATGGTGGGGCGGTGAACCTGGTCAGGTCGGGAACGAAGCAGCCACAATCGTTTTCCGCCAGTGCCGAGGGTTGGGCTCGTCACCTTCCTTCTCGCCCCGTTCGCAGGGCGTTTTTTATTTCTGCGTCACACTCCGTTCGACCTCCACCTTGCCCGTGTTCCGCACCGCTTCGCGTGTCGGCGCGACGCAGCGTTACTGATACAATTTCCCGATGACCTATCAAGTTCTCGCACGCAAGTGGCGTCCGAAGGATTTCGCTTCGCTCGTCGGCCAGGAGCACGTCGTCAGGGCGCTCACGCACGCGCTCGACGGCGGGCGTCTCCATCACGCCTATCTGTTTACCGGAACCCGCGGTGTCGGCAAGACGACGCTGTCGCGGATCTTCGCGAAGGCGCTCAACTGTGAAACCGGCGTCACGTCGCAGCCGTGCGGCGTGTGTCGCGCGTGTCGCGAGATCGACGAGGGCCGTTTCGTCGATTACGTCGAGATGGACGCGGCGAGCAACCGCGGCGTCGACGAAATGGCCGCGCTGCTCGAGCGCGCGGTGTACGCGCCCGTCGATGCGCGCTTCAAGGTCTACATGATCGACGAAGTGCACATGCTGACGAATCACGCGTTCAACGCGATGCTGAAGACGCTGGAAGAGCCGCCGCCGCACGTCAAGTTCATCCTCGCGACGACCGATCCGCAGAAAATCCCCGTCACCGTGCTGTCGCGCTGTCTGCAGTTCAACCTGAAGCAGATGCCGGCCGGGCACATCGTGTCGCATCTCGAGCGGATCCTCGGCGAAGAACGGCTCACGTTCGAGCCGCAGGCGCTGCGCCTGCTCGCGCGGGCCGCGCAGGGCAGCATGCGCGACGCGCTGTCGCTGACCGACCAGGCGATCGCCTATTCGGCGAACGAGGTGACCGAGTCGGCGGTGTCGGGCATGCTCGGCGCGCTCGACCAGACCTACATGGTGCGCCTGCTCGACGCGCTCGCGGCCGGCAACGGCCCGGAAATCCTCGCGATTGCCGACGAGATGTCGCTGCGCAGCCTGTCGTTCTCGACCGCGCTGCAGGATCTCGCGAGCCTGCTGCACCGGATCGCGTGGGCGCAGTTCGCGCCGGGCTCGGTGCTCGACGAATGGCCGGAAGCAGCCGACCTGCGCCGGTTTGCTGAGACGCTGAGCCCCGAGCAGGTGCAGTTGTTCTATCAGATCGCGACGGTCGGGCGCGCCGAACTCGGCCTGGCGCCGGACGAATACGCCGGTTTCACGATGACGCTGCTGCGGATGCTCGCGTTCGAGCCGGCCGTCGGCGCCGGCAGCGCACCGGGCGGTCAGCCGTCCGTGCCGCCGCGTGCGGTGCCGGCCCCGCGTGCTACGGCGGCACCGGCCGCCGCCGCGGCGAAGCCGGTATCGGCCGCGCCGGCAAGCGCAGCGCGCCCGCCAGCCGCGACGCCGGCTGCGCCGGTCGCCCGTTCGGCGCCGGTGCAATCGAGCGATGAAGCCGAACGGCCGGCCGCCAAGCCGGCTGCCGTTCAGTCACCGGCAGAAGCAGCGCCGGAACCGGTCGCGGCTGACGTGCAAGCTGTCGAGCCTCCTCAGCCGGAAACGAAGGCAGCGCCCGTCGGCGACACGCCGCCTCCCGCGCGCAAGGAACCCGAGCCGCCCGCCGTTGCCGTCGTGCAGCGAAACGACGAACCGGCTCCGCAGGCCGAACCGGCGCCGCGCGTCGCATCGCCCGAGCCGGCCGCCGCACGGCCGGCGGCGCGCGCGGGCGGTGCCGCCGCCGCACTCGACGTGCTGCGCAATGCGGGGATGCGCGTGTCGTCGGACCGCGGGCGCGCAGGCGCTGCCGCCAAGCCGGCTGCGGCCCAGCCGGCTGCTGAAAAGCCGGTCGCGCCGCGTCCGGCCGTCCAGGTGCCGACGCCGCGTGCTGCCGCCCGTGCGCCGCAAGCAGCCGATTCGCGCCAGCCGTCGCCGCCGTGGGAAGACATCCCGCCCGACGACTACGTGCCGCTCAGCGCCGACGAAATGTTCGGCGGGTCCGACGACGCCTTCGTGCCGGTGTTCGACAGCGGTCCCGACGACGTGCGCGTGACGCCGAAGCCGGCGGACGCGCGTCCGGCCGCGCCGATCGACACGCGTCCGCTGCCGCCCGCGATCGCGCTCGATCCGATCGGTTTCGACGGCGAATGGCCGGCGCTGGCCGCGCGGTTGCCGCTGAAGGGTGTCGCGTACCAGCTCGCGTTCAACAGCGAGCTGACGGCCGTCGATGCAACCGCATTGAAATTGTCCGTGCCGGTGCCGCAGTATGCGGACGCCGCACAGGTGGCGAAGCTGAAGGCCGCACTGGCCGATGCGCTCGGCAAGCCGGTCGAGGTGACCGTCGAGGTCGGGCCCGCGCGGCGCACCGCGGCGGCGCTCGATGCGGCCGCGCGCGCGGCGCGCCAGCGCGAAGCCGAACAGGAGATTCACGGCGATCCGTTCGTCCAGCAGCTCGTGCGCGAGTTCGGTGCACGCATCGTCGAAGGGTCGGTGCGCCCGCTCGCCGATTCGGCGCCGGACGGCGCGCCGCCGACGCTGCATTGAACTGAGCGCCCCGCGACAGGCACAATCACGCCCCGCACACATTGGCCGGCACGCGCCGCGTGCCGGTTTTCACACGATCAAGAAGGAGTATTCCCATGTTGAAAGGCAACCTCGCCGGACTGATGAAGCAAGCGCAGCAAATGCAGGAAAACATGAAGAAGATGCAGGAGCAGCTTGCGCTCATCGAAGTCGAAGGGCAGTCGGGCGCCGGCCTCGTCAAGGTGACGATGACGTGCCGCAACGAAGTGCGCCGCGTGTCGATCGACCCGAGCCTGCTCGCGGACGACAAGGACATGCTCGAGGATCTCGTCGCCGCTGCGTTCAACGACGCGGTGCGCAAGGCCGAAGCCACGTCGCAGGAAAAGATGAGCGGCATGACGTCGGGCCTGCCGCTGCCCCCGGGCTTCAAGCTGCCGTTCTGAGCGCGGCGTCCTTGCCACTGTTTGCCGCCGTATGAAACAGCCGTCCGCCCTGTCCGCCCTCGTCGAAGCGTTGCGCGTGCTGCCCGGCGTCGGGCCGAAATCCGCGCAGCGCATGGCGGTTCACCTGATGCAGCACGACCGTGAGGGCGCGGAGCGGCTCGGCCGGTCGCTGCTGTTCGCGACCGAGCACCTGCAGCACTGCGAGAAGTGCAACACGTTCACCGAAGCGCAGATCTGCGAGGTCTGCAGCGACGAGGAGCGTGATCCGACGCTGCTGTGCGTCGTCGAGACGCCTGCCGACCAGATCATGCTCGAGCAGACGATGACCTACCGCGGGTTGTATTTCGTGCTGATGGGGCGACTGAGCCCACTCGACGGGATCGGCCCGAAGGAAATCCATTTCGACCGCCTCGTGCGGCGCGCGTCCGACGGCGTCGTCAAGGAAGTCGTGCTCGCGACCAACTTCACGAACGAAGGCGAAGCCACCGCCCACTACCTCGGCCAGACGCTCAAGGCGCGCGGGCTGGCGGTCACGCGCCTCGCGCGCGGCGTGCCGGTGGGCGGCGAGCTCGAGTACGTCGACGCGGGCACCATCGCCCGCGCGATGCTCGACCGCCGCACGATGTAAGCCGGGCGCCGCCTGCCGGCGGCGCCGTTCCTCATGCCAGGGAGACACATGAGCACCAGCCAGGGCCCGCTCGCGGGCGTCAAAGTGCTCGAATTCGGAACGCTGATCGCGGGGCCGTTCGCGTCGCGGCTGTTCGCCGAATTCGGCGCGGAAGTGATCAAGATCGAGGATCCGAACGGCGGCGACCCGCTGCGCAAGTGGCGCAAGCTCCATCCGGAGCAGGGCGGCACGTCGCTGTGGTGGTCCGTGCAGGCGCGCAACAAGAAATCGGTCACGCTGAACCTGAAGGCCGACGCCGGCAAGGCGATCGCGCGGCAGCTCGCAAGCGAGGCCGACATCGTGATCGAGAACTTCCGCCCGGGCCTGCTCGAAAAGCTCGGGCTCGGCTACGACGTGCTGTCGGCCGACAATCCGGGCCTCGTGATGGTGCGCCTGTCCGGCTACGGGCAGACGGGCCCGTACCGCGACCGGCCCGGCTTCGGCGCGATCGCCGAATCGATGGGCGGGCTGCGCCACATCACCGGCTATCCGGATCTGCCGCCGCCGCGCATCGGCATCTCGATCGGCGACTCGATCGCCGCGCTGCACGGCGTGATCGGCGCGCTGATGGCGCTCCATCACCGCAAGGTCAACGGCGGCGCGGGGCAGGTGGTCGACGTTGCACTGTATGAAGCCGTCTTCAACATGATGGAAAGCGTGGTGCCCGAGTACGGCGTGTACGGGATGGTGCGCGAGCGCACCGGCGCGTCGCTGCCGGGTATCGTGCCGTCGAATACGTATGCATGCCGCGACGGCAGCATCGTGATCGGCGGCAACAGCGATCCGATCTTCAAGCGGCTGATGAAGGCGATCGAGCGCGACGACCTCGCCGACGATCCCGCGCTCGCGCAAAACGACGGGCGCGTGCCGCGCACGCAGGAAATCGACGACGCGATCGCCGCGTGGCTCGCGCCGCGCACGATCGAAGAGGCGCTCGCCGTGCTGAATGCGGCCGACGTGCCGGCCGGGCGCATCTACAGCGCCGCCGACATGTTCACCGATCCGCAGTTCGTCGCGCGCCAGATGATCCAGCGTTTCAAGCTGGCCGACGGCACCGACATTCCGCTGCCGAACATCACGCCGAAGCTGTCGGACACGCCGGGCGAAACGCGCTGGCTCGGGCCCGAGCTCGGCGAGCACACCGACGAGGTGCTGCGCGGCCTCGGCTACGACGCGCAGGCGATTGCCGCGCTGCGCGAGGCGGGCGCGATCTGAGTGCCCCGCGGCCTGGCGCCTTGCGCCGGGCCGCCCGACGGACGCCTTTTCCGACGAGTCGTTCGTCGGGGCGAAAAACCCCGGCGACCCGGTGTTTTCCCCGGCGCATGGAATGCCGCCGCACGATGCGGCGGCGCATCGTGCGCCCATGCGTATACCCACCCGTCCGCGGCCGCCGGACTGTCGCTCTCGCGCCATCTTTCCTCGGTTACAATCGCCGGATGCGAATCCTACTCAGCAACGACGACGGCTATCTCGCCCCCGGTCTCGCCGCGCTCAGCGAAGCGCTGCAGCCGCTGGCCGAGCTCACGGTGATCGCGCCCGAGCAGAACTGCAGCGGCGCGTCGAACTCCCTCACGTTGTCGCGGCCGCTGTCGGTGCAGCGCGCAGCGGGTACGGGTTTCTTCTACGTGAACGGCACGCCGACCGATTCGGTGCACGTCGCGCTGACGGGGATGGCCGATGAGAGGCCCGACATCGTCGTATCCGGCATCAACAACGGCCAGAACATGGGCGAAGACACGCTCTATTCGGGGACAGTTGCAGCCGCCACCGAGGGCATCATGTTCGGTGTGCCGGCGATTGCGTTCTCGCTGGTCGACAAGGGCTGGGCCCAGCTGCCGGACGCCGCGCGCGTCGCCGCGGAAATCGTCGCGCATTACCTCGCGCACCCGCTGCCGGGCAACCCGCTGCTGAACGTCAATATTCCGAACCTGCCGTACGACGAGCTGAAGGGCTGGAAGGTTACGCGCCTCGGCAAGCGTCATCCGTCGCAGCCGGTGATCCGCCAGACCGACCCGCGCGGCGAGCCGATCTACTGGATCGGTGCCGCGGGCGACGCGCTGGACGCCAGCGAGGGCACCGATTTTCACGCCGTCGCAAACGGTTTCGTGTCGATCACGCCGCTGCAGCTCGATCTCACGCATACGCAGATGCTGCCCGCGACGCGCGAATGGGTGCGCGCCGGAGGGCGGGCTTCATGAGCGGCGAGCGCGCGAAGCGGTTCCCGCTCGCGCTCGAAGATCTCAAGCGAGCGCCACGCAAGTCGGACGGTCGGGCCGGTGAACGCCAGGCGGCGGGCGCGGTGCCGAAGGCCGCCGACAAACCCGCAGCCGTGCTGAAACCGGTTGCGGTGAAGCCGGCCGCCGTGCGGGCGCCGCTGCCGGGTATCGGCGCCGCGAAACCGGCGACCGCACCGAAGCCGACCGTGCTCAAGCCAGCGCTGCCGAAGCCGGCTGCGCCCACGATCGCGCCGGCCGGCGCGTTCGCCCTCACGTCGGAACGTGTGCGCGAGCGGATGGTCGAACGCCTGCGCGCGAACGGCGTGACCGATACGCGCGTGCTGGACGCGATGGCCGCGGTGCCGCGCCACATGTTCGTGGATCCGGGGCTCGCGACGCAGGCCTACGAGGATTCGGCGCTGCCGATCGGCCATCAGCAAACCATTTCAAAGCCGTCGGTCGTCGCGCGCATGATCGAGCTCGCGATGGCCGGCCGCACACTCGAGCGCGTGCTCGAGATCGGCACGGGCTGCGGCTATCAGGCCGCCGTGCTGAGCCACGTGGCACGCGACGTGTATTCGATTGAACGCATCAAGCCGCTGTATGAGCGCGCGAAGCTGAACCTGCGGCCGCTGCGCGTGCCGAACATCCGTCTGCACTATGGCGACGGGCGTGTCGGCCTGCCGTCCGCGGCCCCGTTCGACGCGATCGTGATCGCGGCGGCGGGGCTCGACGTGCCGCAGGCACTGCTCGAGCAGCTCGCGATCGGCGGGCGGCTCGTCGCGCCGGTCGGCGCGCAGAGCGGGCAGCACCAGGTGCTCACGCTCGTCGAGCGCGTCGCGCACGCGCAATGGCGAGAGTCCCGGCTTGATCGCGTTTTCTTTGTCCCTTTAAAATCCGGAGTGATTTGAAACCGATGAGTATGTTGCGCGCGATGCAAAACAACCGATCCCGGGAACCGCTCACGCTCGCCCAGCGCGCGATCTGTGTGGCTGCGTTCTCCACGCTACTGGCCGCCTGTGCGACGCGGCTCGACAACGCGCCCGTCGTCGACCGCTCCGGGTCGCTCGGCACGACCGCCACCGCGCAGCCCGCGGTGCCGCTCGGCCCGCCGCCGCCTGGCTTCTATCGTGTGAAGCCGGGCGACACGCTGTACCGGATTGCGCTTGAGAATGGGCAGAACTATCGCGACATCGCGTCGTGGAACAACCTGGCGAACCCGAACCAGATCGAAGTCGACCAGCTGCTGCGCGTGGCGCCGCCGGGCGGCGCCGCGGTCGCGGGTGCGCCGGCCGCCGCGCCGATCGTCGGTGGCGCGGTCGCGACGGCACCGCTGAGCAGCGGTCCGGCCGCGCCGGCTGCCGGCACGTCGTCGGCGCTGGCCGCCACGCCGCCGGCTGCGGCAACCGGGTCGAGCGATACGGCCGCGGCGCCGAGCGGCCCCGTGACGTTCGCGTGGCCCGCGCGCGGCCCCGTGCTGAACGGGTTCGACGACGCGAAGAACAAGGGTGTCAATATCGGCGGGACGGCCGGCGAGGCCGTGAAGGCGGCGGCGGACGGCCGCGTCGTTTACTCCGGCAACGGTCTGCGTGGTTACGGCAACCTCATTATCATCAAGCACGATGCAACTTACCTCACGGCGTATGCACACAATCGCGCTTTGATGGTAAAAGAGGGGGACGCGGTAACGAAGGGGCAGAAGATCGCCGAGATGGGTAACAGCGATGCCGACCGCGTGATGCTGCATTTCGAGGTTCGCCGGCAGGGTAAGCCTGTCGATCCGCTGAAGTATTTGCCGCCTCAATAACCGAGACGACCATGCCGAAATCGAAGCGCCACGAGCCGCAAGCCGAGTCTGAGAAGATCAGTCGTGCCACGCAAGCATCGGTGGGGCGAGTGGGTGCTTCGACGGACGACGAAGACGACGTCGCGGAAAACGAACGTGATCTCGAGGCACGCGACGCCGAGGCCGAAGGTGGCGACGACGAGCGCGAAGGCCGTCAGGAAGCCGCGCCCGACGTCGACGATTTCCGCACGCTGCTGCAGGCCGAACTCACGGCCGACACGATCCAGCATTACCTGAACCGCATCAGCGTGAAGCCGCTGCTGACCGTCGAGGAAGAGCAGCGCTATTCGCGTCTTGCGAAGGCCGGCGAATTCGAGGCGCGGCAGGTGATGATCGAGCGCAACCTGCGTCTCGTCGTCAGTATCGCGAAGGGGTACCTGAACCGCGGCGTGCCGCTGCTCGACCTGATCGAGGAAGGCAACCTCGGCCTGATGCACGCGATCGAGAAATTCGACCCGACGCGCGGTTTTCGCTTCTCGACCTACGCGACGTGGTGGATCCGGCAGAGCATCGAGCGGGCGATCATGAACCAGGCCCGCACGGTGCGCCTGCCCGTGCACGTGATCCGCGAACTGAACCAGGTGCTGCGCGCGAAGCGCCACCTCGAAAAGAATTCGATGTCGACGGGCGAGGCGGCCGAACGCCGTGAAGCCAGCATCGACGACATCGCCTATCTCACCGGCAAGACCGCCGAGGAAGTCACCGATATCCTCGCGCTCAACGAACACACGGCGTCGCTCGACGCGCCGCTCGACCTCGATCCCGCGAGCAGCCTGCTCGACCTGCTGCCCGACGACCAGAGCCAGTCGCCCGACGCCGAGGTGCAGCACCGCGAGCTCGAAACGCTGACGCGCGCGTGGCTGTCGCGGCTGTCCGACAAGCACCGGCACGTGATCGAGCGCCGCTTCGGCCTGAACCACATCGAACCGGCGACGCTCGAGGAACTCGCCGACGAGATGGGGCTCACGCGCGAGCGCGTGCGGCAGATCCAGCAGGAAGCGCTGGTGCGCCTCAAGCGGTTCTTTGCCTCCAACGGCGTGCGCAAGGACGCCGTTCTGTAACTGATGACTCCGATTCTCGTTTTTGACATCGAGACGATTCCCGATGTCGACGGCATTCGCCGTCTGGAAGACCTGCCCGCGACGCTCGACGATGCCGCGGTGGCCGAGCATGCATTCGCCGCACGCCGCGAGAAGACCGGCAGTGATTTCCTGCCGCATCACCTGCAGCGGATCGCGGCGATTTCGTGCGTGTTCCGCGACAACAACGGTTTTCGCGTGCGCTCGCTCGGCACGCCGCAGGACAACGAAGCCACGCTGATCCAGTCGTTCTACCGCGTAATCGAGAAATACACGCCGCAGCTCGTGTCGTGGAACGGCGGTGGCTTCGATCTGCCGGTGCTCCATTACCGCGCGCTCGTGCACGGCATTCCCGCCACCCGCTACTGGGATCTCGGCGAGGACGACCGCGAGTTCAAGTGGAACAACTACATCTCGCGCTATCACTCGCGGCATACCGACCTGATGGACGTGCTCGCGATGTATCAGGCGCGCGCCAATGCGCCGCTCGACGCGCTCGCGAAGCTGTGCGGCTTTCCGGGCAAGCTCGGGATGGACGGCAGCCAGGTATGGCCGGCGTTCCAGGACGGGCGAATCGAGGAAATCCGCAACTACTGCGAAACCGACGTCGTCAATACCTATCTGCTGTATTGCAGGTTCCAGTTGATGCGCGGCGGCCTGACGCCGAGCGAGTACGCGGACGAGATCCTGCTCGTGAAGAACGCGCTTGCGCTGGAACCGGCGCCACACTGGGTCGAATACCTGGCCGGCTTCGACGCGTAGCGCGGACAGCCCGCGCCGCGGCCAGCCCGAATCAGCCGAGGTCGAGCAGCACCGGCTGGTGATCGGACGCGCGCACGTTACCGTCGATTTCGCAGCGGGTGACGCGCGGCAACAGCGTGTCGGTCACGAACACGAAATCGCACGCGAGCGGCCCGTCCGACCATTGCACCGTATCGTAGACGCCGGCCGTCGGCGGCGGCGTGCGGCCGGGGTGCCGCGCAACCCACGCGTCGATGAAATCCGGCGCGTCGGCAAGCGGCGCCAGGAAGCGCCGGTATGCGTCGCTGCCGAATGCACTGTTGAAATCGCCGCAGACGATCGCATCGCGTGGCTGTCCGGTCGCGCTGAACGGCCCCTCGGCGGTTTCGGCGCGGGCCGGGTGGGTCGCGTGCGCACAGGCCTCGCGATGCCGGTCGCGCAGCGCGTCGACCTGCGCGAGCCGCTGGCGCGCCGAGTAATACTCCAGATGCGTGGTGACCACGCGCAACGGCCCGAACGGCGCCTGCAACTCGATGTCGAGCGCGACGCGCGGCATCGACGGCGCGCCGGCGTCGGCCGGCCACGGCAGCGACTGGCGCAGCACGCGCCCGACCGGCAGCCTTGTCGCGATGGCGTTGCCGAACTGGCGGCGCGGTGCGCCCGGCCGGATGGCCGGCAGGTCGGCGCCGATCGCGTCGACGACCGTATAGCCGGGCAGCAGCGCGGCGAGTTCGGCGAACTGGTCGGGGCCCGGCCGGCCGGGCAGTGCGTCGAAGCCGCGCGTGACTTCCTGCAGGCACAGCACGTCGAAATCGCCGAGCTCGCGAATGGCCGCGACGGTGCGGGGAAGATCGACGACGCCGTCCGCGTCCCGACCCCATTGGATGTTCCAGTCGATCAATCGCATGGTCGAATCTCCTGTCGGGCGAAATGTCGGGCCTTGGGCCTCGGGCGTTGCCCCGGCTGATTTGCGGCCGGGCATTGCCGCAGGCGCATCCCGCAGCCGCATTGCATGGCCGCCCGGTCGCGCCACGGGCTGTCCGTGCGCAAGTTCGACGCCTGCCTCATCCAAAGCGCGCGACGGAGGCTTTCGTCGTCTACAATCTCGCCTTCTTCAACGTTTGTCAGGAAAAGCTGGTGTCCGAAGCCGTCCCCACTTCTGCGCGCAAATCGAAAAATGCGCCCGTCGCGCCCGGGCCCGCCCCGGTTCTCGAGATCGAATCGCTCGACATGGAAGCGCGCGGTGTCGGCCGCACGGTGACCGAGGACGGCGGGCCGGGAAAGGTGATCTTCGTCGAAGGCGCGCTGCCGGGCGAGCGCGTGACTTATTCGAGCTACCGCCGCAAGCCGAGCTACGAGCAGGCGACGGTCGTCGACATTCTGCGCCCGAGCGTATTGCGCACGCAGCCGAAGTGCAAATTCTTCGGCACCTGCGGCGGCTGCTCGATGCAGCATCTCGACATGCGCGCGCAGGTGGCGGTCAAGCAACGCGTGCTCGAAGACAACCTGTGGCATCTGGCGAAGCTGCGCGCGGAAACGATGTTCGCGCCGATCCACGGCCCGTCGTGGGGCTACCGCTACCGGGCGCGCCTGACCGTGCGCAACGTCGCGAAGAAGGGCGGCGTGCTGGTCGGGTTCCACGAGAAGAAGAGCAGCTACGTCGCCGACATGACGAGCTGCGAAGTGCTGCCGCCGCACGTGTCGGCGATGCTCGTGCCGCTGCGCCGGCTCGTCGAGGGACTGTCGATTCGTGACCGGATGCCGCAGATCGAACTCGCGGTCGGCTCGACCGTCACCGCGCTCGTGCTGCGCGTGCTGGAGCCGATCAATGCGGACGACGAAGCGCTGCTGCGCGCGTTCGCGGACGAGCACAACGTGCAGTTCTGGTTGCAGCCGAAGGGGCCGGACACGGTGACGCCGTTCTATCCGCTCGACGTGTCGCTCGACTACACGCTGCCGGAATTCGGCATCCGCATGCCGTTCAAGCCGACCGACTTCACGCAGGTCAATCACCAGATCAACCGCGTGCTGGTGGGCCGCGCGCTGCGCCTGCTCGCGCCGTCGCGCGACGATCGCGTGCTCGACCTGTTCTGCGGGATCGGCAACTTCACGCTGCCGCTCGCGCGGCTGTCGCGCGAAGTGATGGGCATCGAGGGCAGCGACACGCTGACCACGCGCGCGCTGGCGAACGCACGCGAGAACGGGGTCGACGGCCACACGACGTTCGCGTGCCGGAACCTGTTCGAAGTGACCGGCGACGACCTCCGCGCGCTCGGCGCATTCGACAAGTTCCTGATCGACCCGCCGCGCGAAGGCGCGCTCGCGGTGTCGAAGGCGCTGGCCGAGATCGCGCAGAGCGGCGAAGGTCCGCTGCCGAAGCGCATCGTGTACGTGTCGTGCAACCCGTCGACGCTCGCGCGCGATGCAGGCCTGCTCGTGCACGAGGCCGGCTACCGGCTGAAGGGCGCCGGTGTCGTGAACATGTTCCCGAATACGTCGCACGTCGAATCGATCGCGCTGTTCGAGCGCGATTGAGCCGGGCGGCGGACGTAAAAAAACCGGCCCGCGGGCCGGTTTTTTCGTGGTGCGCAGCGAACGTCAGTTGCGGTTGCCGCCGAAGATGCCGAGCAGCGCGAGCAGGTTCGTGAACACGTTGTACAGGTCGAGGTAGATCGCGAGCGTGGCCGAGATGTAGTTCGTCTCGCCGCCGTTCACGACGCGCTGGACGTCGAACAGCATGTACGCCGAGAAAATCGCGATCGCGAGCACCGATACGGTGAGCATCAGCGCCGGCAGTTGCAGGAAGATGTTCGCGACCGACGCGAGCAGGATCACGATCACGCCCATGAACAGCCACTTGCCGAGCCCGGAGAAGTCGCGCTTGCTGACGGTGGCGATCGTCGCCATCGCGGCGAAGATGATGCCGGTGCCGCCGAACGCGAGCATGATCAGCGACGGGCCGTTCGAGAAGCCGAGGATGAAGCTCAGCAGTCGCGACAGCATCAGGCCCATGAAGAACGTGAAGCCCAGCAGCACGAACACGCCGGCCGCGCTGTTTTTCGTCCGCTCGATCGCGAACATGAAGCCGAACGCGATCGCGAAGAACGCGAGCAGGCTCATCATCGGGCTCGTGGCCGCGAACAGCGAGAAGCCCGTCGCGACGCCGACCCAGGCGCCCAGCACGGTCGGCACCATCGACAGCGCGAGCAGCCAGTACGTGTTCCGCAGCACGCGGTTGCGAACCTCGGCGGTGCTGACGGAACCGCCGCGGCCGAAATTGTACGGATAGTCGTTCATGGTTTCTCCTAACATTGAACGCGTGGGCGTCCGGGGCCGGTTCGGCGCGCGCGATGTGCGGCGCAGCAAACCGGGGCAGCTATGGCTAAGATACGTTCCGTGCCGGGAGGTTTCAATGGCCCGGCGGCACAAAACATATGGATTCTGAACCTTTCATTCGTGTAAGGGTTCAATCGCAATGATACACGGGATCGTGCTACAATAGCGGATTCATTTGAACCTGTAACTTCTTAATTTTTTGGAGTTTTTATGGCAATCGAGCGCACCCTGTCGATCATCAAGCCGGATGCGGTGGCAAAGAACGTGATCGGCCAGATCTACAGCCGTTTCGAAGGCGCCGGCCTGAAGATCGTCGCATCGCGCATGGCACACCTGTCGCGTGCTGACGCAGAGAAGTTCTATGCAGTTCACGCAGCGCGTCCGTTCTTCAAGGACCTCGTCGACTTCATGATCTCGGGCCCGGTGATGATCCAGGTTCTGGAAGGTGAAGGCGCGATCCTGAAGAACCGCGACCTGATGGGCGCAACGGATCCGAAGAAGGCGGAAAAGGGCACGATCCGCGCCGACTTCGCCGACAGCATCGACGCGAACGCCGTCCACGGCTCGGACGCTGCGGAAACGGCAGCGGTCGAAATCGCGTTCTTCTTCCCGGAAATGAACGTTTACTCGCGTTAAGCCCTGGCTGACAGCAAGTAGGCAGGATTCAGCGCACGCGGCAAGGCAGCACATCATGACGAGCGAAACTTCCGTCAATCTTCTCGACTTCGATGCCGAGGGTCTTGTCGCGTACTGCGGCAGCCTGGGCGAGAAGCCGTTCCGCGCCAAGCAATTGCAGCGCTGGATCCACCAGTACAACGCCGGCGATTTCGACGGCATGACTGATCTCGCGAAGTCCCTGAGGGAAAAACTCAAGGGCCGCGCGTCGATCGTGATGCCGGAGATCGCCAGCGATCACGTTTCCACCGACGGCACGCGCAAGTGGCTGATCGACGTCGGAAACGGCAATGCGGTCGAAACCGTGTTCATCCCGGAAGAGACGCGCGGCACGCTGTGCGTGTCGTCGCAGGCCGGGTGCGCGGTGAACTGCCGCTTCTGTTCGACGGGCAAGCAGGGTTTCTCCCGCAACCTGTCGACAGCTGAAATCATCGGCCAGCTCCGGATGGCCGAATTTGCATTGCGCGCGTCGCTGGGCCGCGCGCCCGGCCCGAACGGCAAGGCCGAACGGGTCGTCACCAACGTGGTGATGATGGGCATGGGCGAGCCGCTCCTGAATTACAGCGCGGTCGTCCCCGCGATGCGACTGATGCTCGACGACAACGCGTACGGCCTGTCGCGCCGCCGCGTCACGCTGTCGACGTCCGGCGTGGTGCCGATGATGGACCGCCTCGGCGCCGAGTTGCCGGTCGCGCTGGCCGTTTCGCTGCATGCGCCGAACGATGCGCTGCGCGACGAGCTGGTGCCGCTCAACAAGAAGTATCCGCTTCGCGAGCTGATGGCCGCGTGTCAGCGTTATCTGAAGGTCGCGCCGCGCGACTTCATCACTTTCGAATACTGCATGCTCGACGGCGTCAACGACACCGAAGCGCATGCGCGCGAACTGCTGGCCGTCACGCGCGACGTGCCGTGCAAGTTCAACCTGATCCCGTTCAATCCGTTTCCGGAATCGGGCCTCATCCGCTCGAAGCCGGAGCAGATCAAGCGCTTCGCGCAGGTTCTCATCGACGCGGGTGTCGTCACGACCGTGCGCAAGACGCGCGGCGACGACATCGACGCCGCGTGCGGGCAGCTGGCCGGCGCGGTGAAGGATCGCACGCGCCTCGCGGAACGAACGGGCGCAGCAGGAAAAATCATCGAAGTTCGGGCAGTTTGACGGGGGCACCTGGCCGGGGTGCCCGAACCCTTTGGCGGTGCAACACGCGAATAGCGATCGGTCGCGGCGCCTCGGCGCCGCGCAGGGTATGAACAGTTGCGGGTGCCGGCCGGCGGGAGTCGGCGGCGGCCGCCAGTGAAGAAGAATCGACGCGAGGACAAGGATGAGTGAGCCGCAGCCGTCTAACGGCGCAGAGACGAATGCCGCGAAGCCGGCACCGGCGGGACTGGAATCGCTGGCGGCGGTCGGCAGCCGGCTGGCGCAGCTTCGGGAGACGAAGGGCTGGTCGGTCGACGACGTGTCGGCGCGACTCAAGGTCGCACCGCAAAAGCTCCGGGCGCTCGAGGCCGGCGACATCAGCCATTTGCCCGGCGTGACGTTCGCGCTCGGGGTCGTGCGCAGCTATGCGAAGATGCTCGGCGTCGATCCGGAACCGTTCGCGCAGGCGCTGCGCCGCGAGCGCGGGGTGCCGGAAGTCGACCTGTCGATGCCGGCGTCGTCGGGCACGGATCTGCCGCGCGGCCGCGTGTCGATTCCGCTCGGCGGCTCGTCGCGTCACCATCCGTGGCTGTGGGGGACGGGGATCGTCATCGTCGCGGTGGTCGCCGTACTGATGTGGCACACTGGCGGCGATTCGTCGAGCCTGCTCGCACGCTTCAAGGGCGGCGACGCCGAGCATGCGTCGGCCGCGAGCGCGGCGACGGCATCGTCGGCTGCTGAAGAAGCGGCCACGAACGCCGCGTCGGGCGCGGTGACGAATGCGGTTCCGGCCCCGGCTGCTGCATCGGCTGCCCCGGCGCAGGCGATCGCGTCGGCTGTTCCGGCGCCCGCGGCGCCGGTCGCGACTGCCGCTGCGTCGCAGCCCGTGGCGGCCACGGCGGCGGCAAGCACGGCCGCGCCGGCCCAGCCGGCCAGCGTCGTGGTGGCGGCCGGTCAGTCGATGGTCGAACTGAAGGTCAAGCAGGATTGCTGGTTCAGCGTGCGCGACAAGAACGGCAAGGAGCTGTTCTCGGCGCTGGTGCGCGCCGGCGAAACGAAGCAGGTGGCCGGTGACGGGCCGTTCAAGGTCACGATCGGCAACAAGGCCGGCCTCGACGCGGTTGCGTTCGACGGAAAACCGGTCGATCCGGCAAAATATTCGGCAGCGCGGGGTAACGTGGCGCGGTTCACGTTGCCCTGACGTCAAGCGCCGTGGCGAAGGCCTGTCGTCGATCTCGGCAGGCCGTGAGGGCACGGCGCTTTTTCAATTCATGCGCCGCGTCGCGGCGCATTCCGCGTAAATGGATCTATCGATGCAATCCAAAGCTCAATCCCCACGCAGCAGTCAGATTTGTTCAACCGAGCCGGTGTTCGGCGGGCATCAGCCGCGCCGCGTATCGCATGCGGTGGATGTCCGCTGGGGCGGGCAACTCGTGACGATCGGCGGCGACGCGCCGGTGCGCGTGCAGTCGATGACGAATACCGACACGGCCGACGCGATCGGCACGGCGATCCAGATCAAGGAACTCGCGAATGCGGGCTCCGAACTGGTGCGCATCACGGTCAACACGCCCGAAGCCGCGGCCGCCGTGCCGGCGATTCGCGAGCAGCTCGACCGGATGGGCGTGACCGTGCCGCTCGTCGGCGATTTCCACTACAACGGCCACCTGCTGCTGCGCGACTACCCGGGCTGTGCGGAATCGCTGTCGAAGTACCGGATCAACCCCGGCAACGTCGGTCAAGGCGCGAAGCGCGACACGCAGTTCGCGCAGATGATCGAGGCCGCGGCGAAGTACGACAAGCCGGTGCGGATCGGCGTGAACTGGGGCAGTCTCGACCAGGACCTGCTCGCGCGCATGATGGACGAGAACGGCGCGCGGGCGCAGCCGTGGGACGCGCAGAGCGTGATGTACGAGGCGCTGATCCAGTCGGCGATCGGCTCGGCCGAACGCGCGGTGGAGCTCGGCCTGGGCCGTGACCGCATCGTGCTGTCGTGCAAGGTCAGCGGCGTGCAGGACCTGATCGCCGTGTACCGCGAACTCGGCCGCCGCTGCGGCTTCGCGCTGCACCTCGGACTGACCGAGGCCGGCATGGGTTCGAAGGGCATCGTCGCGTCGACGGCGGCGCTCGGCGTGCTGCTGCAGGAAGGGATCGGCGACACGATCCGCATCTCGCTGACGCCGGAACCGGGCGCGTCGCGCACGGGCGAAGTGATCGTCGGCCAGGAAATCCTCCAGACGATGGGCCTGCGCTCGTTCGCGCCGATGGTGATCGCGTGCCCGGGCTGCGGCCGTACGACGAGCACGCTGTTCCAGGAACTCGCGATGCAGATCCAGACCTACCTGCGCGAGCAGATGCCGGTCTGGCGCAAGGAATATCCGGGCGTCGAGAAGATGAACGTCGCGGTGATGGGCTGCATCGTCAACGGCCCGGGCGAATCGAAGCACGCGAACATCGGCATCAGCCTGCCGGGTTCGGGCGAGAACCCGGCCGCACCCGTCTTCATCGACGGCGAGAAGGTCAAGACGCTGCGCGGCGAGCGGATCGCCGAGGAATTCCAGCAGATCGTCAGCGACTACGTCGCACGCAATTACGGCCGCACCGAGGCCCTGAACTAATTCGTCCACACACACGAACGATGACTGAACAGAAACGCAAGATCGAGAAGCTCACCGGCGTCAAGGGCATGAACGACATCCTTCCGCAGGATGCCGACCTGTGGGAATTCTTCGAAGCTACCGTGAAATCGCTGCTGCGCGCGTACGGCTACCAGAACATCCGCACGCCGATCGTCGAACATACGCAGCTCTTCACGCGCGGCATCGGCGAAGTCACCGACATCGTCGAGAAGGAGATGTACAGCTTCACCGACGCGCTGAACGGCGAGAACCTGACGATGCGCCCGGAAAACACCGCGGCCGTCGTGCGTGCGTCGATCGAGCACAACATGCTGTACGACGGCCCGAAGCGCCTGTGGTACATCGGCCCGATGTTCCGTCACGAGCGTCCGCAGCGCGGCCGCTATCGGCAGTTCCACCAGGTCGGCGTCGAGGCGCTCGGCTTCGCGGGTCCCGATGCGGATGCCGAGATCATCATGATGTGCCAGCGCCTGTGGGACGACCTCGGCCTGACCGGCATCAAGCTCGAGATCAACTCGCTCGGCCTCGCCGAAGAGCGCGCCGCGCACCGCGTCGAACTGATCAAGTACCTCGAGCAGTTCGCCGACGTGCTCGACGAGGATGCGAAGCGTCGCCTGTATACGAACCCGCTGCGCGTGCTCGACACGAAGAATCCGGCACTGCAGGACATCGCGCAGAACGCACCGAAGCTGATCGACTTCCTCGGCGACGAATCGCGCGCGCACTTCGAAGGGCTGCAGCGCCTGCTGCTCGCGAACAACATTCCGTTCAAGATCAACCCGCGTCTCGTGCGCGGGCTCGATTACTACAACCTGACCGTGTTCGAGTGGGTGACCGACAAGCTCGGCGCGCAGGGCACGGTCGCGGCCGGCGGCCGCTACGATCCGCTGATCGAGCAGCTCGGCGGCAAGCCGACCGCCGCGTGTGGCTGGGCGATGGGCATCGAGCGCATCCTCGAGCTGCTGAAGGAAGAGGATCTCGCGCCCGAGCAGGAAGGCGTCGACGTGTACGTCGTGCACCAGGGCGAAACCGCGCGCGAACAGGCGTTCATCGCGGCCGAGCGTCTGCGCGACACGGGCCTCGACGTGATCTTCCACTGCAGCGCCGACGGCGCGCCGGCGAGCTTCAAGTCGCAGATGAAGCGGGCCGACGCAAGCGGCGCCGCGTTCGCGGTGATCTTCGGCGAAGAAGAGGTCGCGAACGGCACGGTGGGCGTGAAAGCGTTGCGCGGCGCGGGTGCGGAAGGGGAAAAGAACGTTCAGCAGACCGTACCGGTCGAAAGCTTGACCGAATTCCTAATCAATGCGATGGTTGCATCCGCCGAAGACGGCGACGACTGATCGCGCTGGCATCCGCTCGACAAGAAAAGCCTGAACAGGAAGGAATCGCTCGCCGATGAGTTATCACGACGAACAAGAATCGATTGAAAGTCTGAAGGCGTGGTGGGCCCGCTGGGGCAACCTCACCACGTGGATCGTGCTCGCGGCGCTCGTCGTCGCGGCCGGTTTCAACGGCTGGAACTACTGGCAGCGCCGTCAGGCTGCCGAGGCGTCCGGGCTGTACGAGCAGGTCCAGAAGGCTGCCGCCGCGAACGACAAGGCGACGATGGCCCGCGCGGCTGCCGACATGGAAGACAAGTTCGGCAGTACGCCGTATGCGCAGATGACGGCGCTCGCGGCCGCGAAGACGCTGTATGCGGCCGGCGACGCGGCCGGCGCAAAGGCACAGCTGCAATGGGCCGTCGATCACGCCAAGGACGACGAGTACAAGCAGATCGCGAAGCTGCGTCTCGCGTCGCTGCTGCTCGACGAGAAGGCGTACGACGCGGGCCTCGCGCTGCTGTCGGGTACGCCGGTCGATGCATTCAAGGGCCTCGTGGCCGATCGGCGCGGCGATCTGCTTGCCGCGCAAGGCAAGACCGACGACGCGCGCGCCGCTTACAAGCTCGCGCTCGACGGCCTGTCGAAGGACGACCAGTCCGCGCGCCAGCTCGTGCAGTTCAAGCTGGACGCGCTCGGCGGCTGAATTCCGGTCCCCTCAACCTCTTAACTCTGCTTCGCTAACCGATGAATTTGCTGAAACGTTACGCTGTGCCCGTTGCCTGCGCGGCGGCTGTCCTCGCTTTGGCGGCTTGCTCGTCGTCGAAGGACGCGCGCCGCGTGCCGACGCCGCTCACCGAGTTCAAGCCCGTCATGGACGTGCAACAGGTCTGGAAGGCGAGCGTCGGCAAGGGCGGGCGCTACCTGTTCTCGCCGGTGGCCGTGGGCGACGCCGTCTATGCGGCGGGCGAAAACGGTTCGGTCGAGAAGATCGACGCGAAGACGGGCCAGACGCTGTGGCGCTCGAAGGTCGGTTCGGACCTGTCGGCCGGAGTCGGCAGCGACGGCAACCTGACCGCGGTCGGTGCGTTGAAGGGCGGCGTGTTCGTGCTGGGCCCGGACGGCAAACAGCTGTGGAAGACCAGCGTGCAGGGCGAGATCTTCTCGCCGCCGCTCGTCGGCAACGGCCTCGTGGTCGTCCGCACGATCGACGGCCAGGTGATCGCGTTCAACGCGCAGACGGGCGAGCAGAAGTGGAACTACCGCAATCGTGCGGTGCCGCTGAACCTGCGCGTGTCGGCGGGCATGACGTTTGCGGGCGACGCGGCCGTGCTCGCGGGCTTCCCGGGCGGTGGTCTCGTCGCGATCAACCTGCAGACGGGCGAGCCGTTCTGGCAGACCCCGGTGTCGTTCCCGAAGGGCGTGACCGAGGTCGAGCGCATCAACGACGTCAGCGGTCCGCCGACGCTCGTGGGCGCGGAAACCTGCGCAGTGACGTTCCAGGGTCAGCTCGGTTGCTTCGATGCGAACTCGGGCCGGCCACTGTGGGAAAAGCCGTTCTCGAGCCGCAGCGGCCTCGCGCAGGACGATTCGGTGGTCGCCGGCGGCGACGACTGGTCGGTCGTCACCGCGTACGACGCGGCCACGGGCAACCAGCTCTGGCGCAACGACAAGCTGAAGAGCCGTGACGTCGGCGTGCCGTACCTGCTCGGGCACGCGGTCGTGATGGGCGATTACAAGGGCTTCGTGCACTTCCTGTCGCGCGAGGATGGCAGCTTCATCGCGCGGATGAAGACCGACGGCAGCGCGATCACGGCGGCGCCGGTCCTCGCGGGCAATACGCTCGTCGTGCAGACGAAGGACGGTGGCCTGTACGGGTTCCGTCCGCGCTGACGCGCACGAAACAGGCGTGGCCGTGGCGCGGCGGGCAGGTCCCGCGCGCCGCGGCCGCGCGACTTGAAGGCGGCCGGCGTTCCCGGCCGCTCGGTATTTGAAAGGCAGTTCGAGACGAAAGACGACGGCGCGCGCGCGCGCCGGGCGCGCGCATCCGGCGCGGCGCGAATTCGTGATATTTTCATTCAGCGCAGCCGCCCGCAGCAGCGGGCCTCCCGCTGCTGCGCTTCACCGTAGAAAACACAGATGAAACCGGTCATTGCCCTCGTTGGGCGCCCCAATGTGGGGAAATCCACGCTGTTCAACCGGCTCACGCGCTCGCGCGATGCGCTGGTCGCCGACTTGCCGGGCCTGACGCGCGATCGCCATTACGGCGAAGGGCGCGTCGGCGAACGGCCTTACCTGGTCGTCGATACGGGCGGCTTCGAACCCGTCGCGAAGGACGGCATCCTGCACGAAATGGCGCGCCAGACGCGGCAGGCCGTCGAGGAGGCCGACGTCGTCGTGTTCATCGTCGACGGCCGTAACGGACTCGCGCCGCAGGACAAGTCGATCGCCGACTACCTGCGCAAGACCGGCCGGCCGATCTTCCTGGTCGTCAACAAGGCCGAGGGGATGAAGTACACGGCGGTCGCGACCGACTTCTACGAGCTCGGGCTCGGCGATCCGCGCGCGATCTCGGCCGCGCATGGCGACGGCGTGACCGACATGATCAACGAGGCGCTCGAAGTCGCGTACGCCGGCCAGCCCGAGGAAGCGGAGGAGGATGATCCGTCGCGCGGCATCAAGATCGCGATCGTCGGCCGTCCGAACGTCGGCAAGTCGACGCTCGTCAACGCGCTGATCGGCGAAGACCGTGTGATCGCGTTCGACATGCCGGGCACGACGCGCGATTCGATCTACGTCGACTTCGAGCGTAACGGCAAGAAATACACGCTGATCGACACGGCCGGCCTGCGGCGCCGCGGCAAGGTGTTCGAGGCGATCGAGAAGTTCTCGGTCGTGAAGACGCTGCAGTCGATCTCCGACGCGAACGTCGTCATTCTTCTGTTGGATGCGCAGCAGGACATTTCCGACCAGGACGCGCACATCGCCGGCTTCGTCGTCGAGCAGGGCCGCGCGCTCGTGATTGGCGTGAACAAGTGGGACGGCCTCGACGACCACGCGCGCGACCGCGCGAAAGCGGATTTGACCCGCAAGCTGAAATTCCTCGACTTCGCGAAATCGCATTTCATTTCGGCCGCGAAGAAGACGGGTATCGGCGCGCTGATGCGCTCGGTCGACGATGCCTACGCGGCGGCGATGTCGAAGCTGCCGACACCGAAGCTCACGCGCGCGCTGATCGAGGCGGTCGAATTCCAGCAGCCGCGCCGTCGCGGCCCGGTGCGTCCGAAGCTGCGCTACGCACACCAGGGCGGCCAGAATCCGCCGATCATCGTGATCCACGGCAACGCGCTCGACGCGGTGACGGAAACCTACAAGCGCTACCTCGAAAACCGGTTCCGCGAAACTTTCTCGCTGACCGGGACTCCATTGCGCATAGAGTTCCGTTCGTCGAACAACCCGTACGCGGACAAGGGCTGAAGCACGTCCCGCAAGGGCTAGGCCGCATGGCCTACGCCCGGGCGGGGCAGGCAAAATCAGCTATAGTGTAGCGATTGGCGCCGGATCTCTTTTTCTTCGCCGCCAATCCAGATCAACCTGCAAAAAAAGATGGAGTACGCCATGAGCAACAAAGGGCAATTGTTACAAGACCCGTTTTTGAACGCACTGCGCAAAGAGCACGTTCCCGTTTCGATTTACCTCGTCAACGGCATCAAGCTTCAAGGGAACATTGAATCGTTCGACCAGTACGTCGTGTTGCTCCGTAATACGGTGACCCAGATGGTTTACAAGCACGCCATCTCGACGGTCGTGCCGGCGCGCCCGGTGAATTTCCACCCGGACGCGGAAGCCTCGTCCTAACCTATCGCAGCGGCCGGCATCCGGTCGCCGCGAGCGACCGATGCCAGCCGCCTTATCTTGACACCCGATAATTTGATCAACGCAGCGCTCGTCGGCATCGATTTCGGCAAGACCGATTTCGAAGCCAGTCTCGAAGAACTCAGTCTTCTCGCCTCCAGTGCGGGAGCCCGTCCCGCCGTCACCCTCACGGGTCGACGCGCCAGTCCCGATGCCAAGATGTTCATCGGCAGCGGCAAAGCCGAAGAATTGCGGCTCGCCTGCGATGCGCACAACGTCGAAATCGTCATCTTCAACCACGCCTTGGCGCCCGCCCAGCAACGCAATCTGGAGCAGGCACTTAACAGGCGCGTGGTCGATCGCACGAGCCTCATCCTCGACATCTTCGCGCAGCGTGCCCGCAGCCACGAAGGCAAGCTGCAGGTCGAGCTCGCGCAGCTTCAATACCTGTCGACCCGGCTGATTCGCGCGTGGACCCACCTGGAGCGGCAAAAGGGCGGTATCGGCCTGCGCGGCCCGGGTGAAACCCAGCTCGAAACCGACCGCCGGCTGATCGGCGAACGCATCAAGATGCTGAAGTCGCGGCTCGACCGGCTGCGTCGCCAGCACAGCACGCAGCGCCGGCAGCGCGCGCGCAGCGGCACGATGTCGGTGTCGCTCGTCGGCTATACGAACGCGGGCAAGTCGACGCTGTTCAATGCGCTGACGAAAGCGCAGGCCTACGCGGCCGACCAGCTGTTCGCGACGCTCGATACGACGTCGCGGCGCGTGTACCTCGGCGACGAGGTCGGGCAGATCGTCGTGTCCGATACGGTCGGGTTCATCCGCGAGCTGCCTCACCAGCTCGTCGCGGCGTTTCGCGCGACCCTCGAGGAAACGATCCATGCGGATCTGCTGCTGCATGTGGTCGATGCGTCGAGCGCGGTCCGGCTCGAGCAGATCGAGCAGGTCAACGGCGTGCTGCACGAGATCGGCGCGGACACGATCCGGCAGGTGCTGGTCTTCAACAAGATCGACGCCGTGCCCGAGCTGGCGGCCCGCGGCGACGCGGTCGAGCGGGACGAGTATGGTAATATTTCGCGCGTCTTTTTGAGCGCGCGCACCGGTCAGGGTCTCGATACGTTGCGTGCCGCCATCGCCGAAATCGCCTCCGCGGAACACCTTTCCAGCGCGACGTTACCCGACGCGCTCGATGGCACGTCCGCTGAACCGCACGAAGACCACACGATTTCCGAACACGGGCGCTAACCGGTCCCGGCCGGTTCGCCGGCGTCTAATCTGGTGAACAAACTCTGGTGAACGAATACAACGAGCGGAGTACCTGGCGGCGGATGCGCGCCTTGCTGTCGATCAACGATCCCCGCTGGGGACGCGGCGAAGGCAATGGCAAGGACGGATCCCGCCCCCGCGCGAACGAATCGAAGCGTCCGCAAGGCGGCGACGGCGACGGTCCGCCCGATCTCGACGAGATGTGGCGCAACTTCAACCGGCGCCTGAGCGGCCTGTTCGGCGGCAAGGGCGGCAACGGCTTCCGTCCCGACAACGGCCGGGCCGCACGGGTCGGCGTCGGCATCGTGATCGGCGTGCTGGTCGCGGTGTATGCGGGCAGCGGGCTGTTCGTCGTGCAGGAAGGCCAGACGGGCGTCGTGCTGCAGCTCGGCAAGCTGTCGGGCACGGTCGGCCAGGGCGTGCACTGGCGCGCGCCGTATCCGTTCGCATCGCACGAGATCGTCGACACGTCGCAGGTCCGTTCGATCGAGATCGGCCGCAACAACGTCGTGCGTCTCGCGAACGTGAAAGAAGCCGCGATGCTGACGCGCGATGCCGACATCGTCGACGTGCGCTTCATCGTCCAGTACCGGATTCGTTCCGCCACCGATTACCTGTTCCGCAGCGTCGATCCCGAGCGCAGCGTGTCGCAGGCCGCGCAGGCCGCGGTGCGCGCGATCGTCGGCACGCGCAGCGCGGCCGACATGCTGAACCAGGACCGCGATGCGCTGCGCGAGCAGCTGTCCACCGCGATCCAGCGCGATCTCGACCGCTACCAGTCGGGGCTCGAGGTCACGGCCGTCACGATGCAGAGCGTCGCGGCGCCCGACCAGACCCAGGCCGCGTACGCCGAAGTCGCGAAGGCGCGCGACGAGCGCGAGGCCGCGAAGCGCGCCGCGCAGGCGTATGCGAGCGACCTGCTGCCGAAGGCGCAGGGCGATGCGGCGAAGCTCGTCGACGAAGCGAAGGCGTATGCCGACCGCGTGGTCACCGAAGCCGAAGGCGACGCGGACCGCTTCAAGCAGGTCTACGCGCAGTACTCGAAGGCGCCGGCGGTCATCCGCGAGCGGATGTACCTCGAGACGATGCAGGAAATCTATTCGAACGCGACGAAGGTATTCGTCGGCAACAAGGGCGGCAACAGCGTCGTGTATCTGCCGCTCGACAAGCTCGTCGAGCAGGGGCGGCAAAACGCCGCCGCGTCGACCGGCGCATCCGCCGCCGATGCGGCGTCCGCACCGGCGGCAACCGTGCCGTCGGCAGCCGCTGCCGCGCCGGCGAGCGCCGCACCGGCCGCCACCGCGTCGGGCGTCGACGTGCTGCGATCGCGCGAAGCGTTTCGCAGCCGGTCGCGTGAAGACGATACGAAGTAACGGGGAGCGCAGAACATGAACCGAATCATTGCGCTCGTCGTCGCAATCGTGATCGTCGCCTTCGCGGCATCATCGACGGTCCTCACCGTCGATCCGCGCCATGCGGCCGTGTTGTCGGGCCGCGACGGCACGCAGCCCGAGCTCGCGGGCCCCGGCGTCCACTTCAAGCTGCCGCCGCCGCTGCAGACGGCCACGCTGATCGATACGCGCCTGCAGTCGCTCGAGTCGTCCGATCCGCTGCAACTGGCAACCGAAGACAAGCACGACCTGCTCGTCGCGTATGCGGTGAAGTACCGGATCAGCGATCCGATGAAATATTTCACGGCGACGGGCGGCGACCCGGCGGCGGCGGCCGAACGGCTGTCCGGCGCGCTGAAGAGCGCGCTCGGCGACGCATTCGGCAAGCGCGCGCTCGACGATGCCCTCGGCGGTCAACGTGCGATCGCCGATGCGGCGCGCGATGCGACGAAGGCGAATGCGACCGGTTTCGGCGTCGACGTGGTCGACGTCCAGCTGACGCGCGTCGACCTGCCGGCCGCGCAGACGGATGCCGTCTATCAACGGATGATCGGTGCGTTGCGCGATCAGGCGGCGCAAGTGCGCGCGCAAGGCGCGGCCGACGTCGAGCAGATCAAGGCCGACGCCGAACGCGAGCAGCAGGCCGTGCTCGCGAACGCGTACAAGTCCGCGCAGACGATCAAGGGCGAGGGCGATGCGAAGGCCGCGACGATCGCCGCAGACGCGTTCGGCCGCGATCCGCAGTTCTATCAGTTCTACGCGAGCCTGCAGGCCTACCGGAATACGTTCAAGCGCAACGACATCATCGTCGTCGATCCCGACAGCGAGTTCTTCCGCTTCATGCGCAGCCCGACGGGCGGCGCCGCACCGGCGGCGCCTGCTCCCCGCAAACATTGACTTTGGGGCGCCGCGTCGAGCGGCGCCGTCGCTCGCATGGACCTGGCTGGCTCGTTGTTGCTCGCAGTAGCGCTGATGCTGATCATCGAGGGGGCGTTCCCCTTCGTGTTTCCCGTCGCCTGGCGCGACACGTTTCGTAGAATAGCCGAGCGGCCGCCGCATCATATCCGGATCGGCGGGCTGATCGTGATGGTGCTCGGGCTCGTGCTGCTGCTGCTCGCGACCTGACCGGAGCCCCGATCCGGACGGCGCATCCGCCGTTCGTTCCGCCCGATTTCGAAGTTCCGATTCAACTCGCGGCGCGCGTGTCGCGCGCCGTTTCCCGTCGTAGGACCGTACCGATGTCGACCTGGTTACTTCCCGAGAATATCGCCGACGTGCTGCCGTCGGAAGCGCGCAAGATCGAGGAGCTGCGCCGCAGGCTGCTCGACCGCTTCCGTTCGTACGGCTACGAAATGGTGATGCCGCCGCTGCTCGAGTATCTCGAGTCGCTGCTGACGAGCGGGGGCGCCGATCTGCGCCTGCGCACCTTCAAGCTGGTCGACCAGTTGTCGGGCCGGACGCTCGGCCTGCGCGCGGACATCACGCCGCAGGTCGCGCGGATCGACGCGCACCTGTTGAACCGTCAGGGCGTGACGCGCCTCTGCTATGCGGGCCACGTGATGCATACGCGTCCGCGCGGGCTGCACGCGACGCGCGAACAGATCCAGATCGGCGCGGAAATCTACGGCCACGCCGGCCTGGAAGCCGATCTCGAGATCCAGCAGCTGATGCTCGACGCGCTGCATCTCGCGGGCCTGTCGCGGATCCGCCTCGACCTCGGTCACGCGGGTGTGCTCGCGGCGCTGCTGGCGCGCGACGCGCAGGCCGCGGAGCGCGGCGAGTCGCTGTACGACGCGCTGTCGGGCAAGGACGTGCCGCTGCTGAACGAGCTGACCGACGATCTCGGCGCCGATACGCGCGCCGCGCTGCGTGCGCTGCCGAACCTTTACGGCGACGCGAGCGTGCTCGCCGAGGCGCGCACGCGCCTGCCGGTGCTGCCCGAAATCACGCGGGCGCTCGACGATCTCGCGCAGCTTGCGTCGCAGGCGAAGGGCGTCGAAGTCGCGATCGATCTCGCCGATTTGCGCGGTTACGCGTATCACAGCGGCGCGATGTTCAGCGCCTACATCGACGGCGTGCCGAACGCGATCGCGCGCGGCGGTCGTTACGACCACGTGGGGCAGGCCTATGGCCGGGCCCGCCCGGCAACCGGCTTTTCGCTCGACCTGCGCGAGCTCGCGCGGATTTCGCCGGTCGAGGCGCGCGGCACCGCGATTCTCGCGCCGTGGGCGCAGGACGACGCGCTCGGCGCGGCGGTCGCGGCGCTGCGCGATGCGGGCGAGGTCGTGATCCAGGCGCTGCCGGGCCACGACCACGTGCTCGACGAATTCGCCTGCGATCGTTCGCTCGTCGAGCGCAACGGCGCATGGGTGGTCGAACCCCGATAAACAGGCGTTCGCGGGCTGCGCTTCGGCGTGCATATCGTTGAAGCGAAACGGAAAAATTCGGAATCGCCCGCGAACATAGGTAGAATACGTTTTTAACCAGCTAACGAATCAACATGTCTGCCAGCGCAGTGAACGTGACTCCCGGGCGCAATGTCGTCGTCGTGGGAACGCAATGGGGTGATGAAGGCAAGGGCAAGATCGTCGACTGGCTGACGGACCACGCTCAAGGCGTCGTGCGTTTCCAGGGCGGTCACAACGCCGGCCACACCCTCATCATCGGCGGCAAGAAAACGATCTTGCGCCTCATTCCGTCGGGCATCATGCGTGAAGGCGTCGCCTGCTACATCGGCAACGGCGTCGTTCTGTCCCCCGAAGCACTGTTCAAGGAAATCGGCGAGCTCGAAGAGGCCGGCGTGAACGTACGCGACCGTCTGTTCATCTCCGAAGCCACGACGCTGATCCTGCCGTACCACATCGCGATCGACCAGGCGCGCGAAGCGCGCAAGGGCGCGGGCAAGATCGGCACGACGGGCCGCGGCATCGGCCCCGCGTACGAAGACAAGGTCGGCCGCCGCGCGCTGCGCGTGCAGGACCTGTTCGACGCGAAGACCTTCGCCGATCGCCTGCGCGAAAATCTCGATTACCACAACTTCGTGCTGACCCAGTATCTGGGCGGTGCGGCCGTCGACTTCCAGGCCACGCTCGACACGATGCTCGGCTATGCCGACCGCCTGAAGCCGATGGTGGCCGACGTGTCGCGCCGCCTGTACGACGCGAACAACGCGGGCCAGAACCTGCTGTTCGAAGGCGCGCAAGGCACGCTGCTCGACATCGACCACGGCACCTATCCGTTCGTCACGTCGAGCAACTGCGTCGCGGGTGCGGCGTCGGCGGGCGCGGGCGTCGGTCCGCAGAAGCTCAACTACATCCTCGGCATCACGAAGGCGTATTGCACACGCGTCGGCTCGGGCCCGTTCCCGAGCGAGCTGTACGATGCGGACAACCCGCAGCGCCAGGACCAGGTCGGCGTCACGCTCGCGAACGTCGGCAAGGAATTCGGTTCGGTCACGGGCCGTCCGCGCCGCACCGGCTGGCTCGACGCGGCTGCGCTGCGCCGTTCGATCCAGATCAACGGCGTGTCGGGCCTGTGCATGACGAAGCTCGACGTGCTCGACGGCCTCGACGAAGTCAAGCTGTGCGTCGGCTACAAGGTCGACGGCAAGGACGTGGACATCCTGCCGCGTGGCGCGGTCGACGTCGCGCGTTGCGAGCCCGTGTACGAAACGTTCTCCGGCTGGAAGGAAAGCACGGTCGGCATCAAGACGTGGGACGCGCTGCCGGTGAATGCACAGGCATACCTGTCCCGTGTCCAGGAAGTGGCTGGCGTGCCGGTCGACATGGTGTCGACGGGCCCGGACCGCGACGAAACGATCCTGCTCCGCCATCCGTTCAAGGTGTAATTCCCAGATGACGCAGCAAATCACGATGACGGCGGCAGACTTGATGACCGATCCGCGCAACGACGACAAGAACCTGTGGGTAGGCTGGGACGAGTATCACCGGCTGATCGAGCTGCTCGCGCTCCAGGTGCACGCCTCGGGCTGGAAGTTCGACCAGATCCTGTGCCTCGCGCGCGGTGGCCTGCGCGTCGGCGACCAGCTGTCGCGCATCTATGACGTGCCGCTCGCGATCCTCGCGACGAGCTCGTACCGGGAAGCAGCCGGCACCGAGCAGGGCGAGCTCGACATCGCGCAGTACATCACGATGACGCGCGGCAACCTGGCGGGCAACGTGCTGCTGGTCGACGATCTCGTCGATTCCGGCGTCACGCTCGCACGCGTGCAGGAGCACCTGAAGGAACGCTATCCGTCCGTGACGGCCGTGCGTTCGGCCGTGCTCTGGTACAAGGGTTGCTCGAAGGTCAAGCCCGACTATCACACGCAGTTCCTGCCGACGAATCCGTGGATTCATCAGCCGTTCGAGGAGTGGGACACGGTTCGTCCGCACAACCTCGAGGCGTGGATCAAGCGCGGTCGCGCGCAGCGCGACGGTTCGGGCGCGTAAGCGTCCGGCCGATCGAAGGAAAGTCTTGTACGGCGCCGCTTGCGGCGCCGTTTTTCATTGGCGCGCGGGTGGCGCCGGGCGGCGTGTGCGGCGGACCCGATAGGCAGGCGGCGCGGCCCCGGCTATGATGGCAGCCCTGCCACAGGTCGCGCCGGATTGCATGCGCGGCGTGGATCACGTGGTTCCACGGCAACACGGCAGGACGGCGTTTCACGGGGGCGCGAGTAGAATAGCGCTCGTTTTGTCCGACCCGGACCCGATTATTACGCTTCATATGAACGACACGACTCACGCGACCGACGCCGCACACGCGCCGCATTCGACGCAACAACACTCGATGCGGGCGCTAGCGATAGCAGCCATCGGCGTCGTGTTCGGCGACATCGGCACCAGCCCGCTGTATTCGCTCAAGGAGGCGTTCAGCCCCGCGCACGGCATTCCGCTGACCGAAGGCTCGATTCTCGGCGTGATCTCGCTGCTGTTCTGGGCGATCATCCTGGTGGTCGGCGTCAAGTACCTGCTGTTCGTGATGCGGGCGGACAACAACGGCGAGGGCGGCGTGCTCGCGCTGATGGCGCTGTCGCTGCGCCCGCTCGACTCCAAGACCCGGGTCGCGGGCGCGCTGATGGCGCTCGGGATATTCGGCGCCTGCATGTTCTACGGGGACGCGGTGATCACGCCGGCGATTTCCGTGATGTCGGCCGTCGAAGGTCTCGAGATCGCGACGCCGCACCTGTCCCATCTCGTGTTGCCGATCACGATCGTGATCCTGATCGCGCTGTTCTGGATCCAGCGGCACGGTACCGCGCTGGTCGGCAAGCTGTTCGGCCCGATCATGGTGCTGTGGTTCGTCGTGATCGCGGCGCTCGGCGTGTACCACATCGTTCGCGTGCCGGGCATCATCGCGGCAATCAATCCGTATTACGCGGCGTCGTTCATGGCCGACCACCTGCTGCAGGCCTACGTCGTGCTCGGTTCGGTCGTGCTGGTGCTGACCGGCGCGGAAGCGCTCTACGCGGACATGGGCCACTTCGGTGCCAAGCCGATCCGGTACGCCGCGTACGGGCTCGTGATGCCGTCGCTCGTGCTGAACTACTTCGGGCAGGGCGCGCTGCTGATCCAGAACCCGAAAGCGATCGAAAACCCGTTCTTCCTGCTGGCGCCCGAATGGGGGCTGCTGCCGCTCGTCGTGCTGTCGACGGTCGCGACCGTGATCGCGTCCCAGGCCGTGATCTCGGGCGCGTATTCGCTGACGTCGCAGGCGATCCAGCTCGGCTACGTGCCGCGCATGAAGGTGCTGCATACGTCCGAGCTCGCGATCGGCCAGATCTACGTGCCGGTCGTGAACTGGCTGCTGCTGGCCGTGATCCTCTGTATCGTCGTCGGCTTCAAGAGTTCGGACAATCTCGCGGCCGCGTACGGCATCGCGGTGACGGCGACGATGGTGATCACGACCGTGCTCGCGTGCGTCGTGATGGTGAAGGTGTGGAACTGGAACCGGCTGCTGGTCGGCGCGATCATCGCGGTGTTCCTCGCGATCGACCTCGGCTTTTTCGGCGCGAACCTGCTGAAGGTCGCGCAGGGCGGCTGGCTGCCGCTCGGTATCGGCGCGTTGCTGTTCTTCCTGCTGATGACCTGGTACAAGGGGCGTCACATCGTCAAGGAGCGCACGGCGGCCGACGGTATTCCGCTGGAGCCGTTCCTGCAGGGCCTGCTCGCGCATCCGCCGCATCGCGTGTCGGGCACCGCGATCTATCTGACCGGCAACGACAAGCTCGTGCCCGTCAGCCTGCTGCACAACCTGAAGCACAACAAGGTGCTGCACGAACGGACCATTTTCCTGACGTTCGTCACGCGCGACATTCCGTACGTGCGCGACGACAAGCGCCAGAGCGCGCGCGATGCGGGCGGCGGGCTGTACATCGTCAAGGCCGAGTACGGCTTCAACGAGACGCCGGACGTGAAGGCCGTGCTCGAGGAATTCGGCCGCACGCACGACATGACGTTCGAGCTGATGGACACGTCGTTCTTCCTCGCGCGCGAAACGGTCGTGCCGACGCATCTGCCAGGGATGTCGATCTGGCGCGAGCGGGTGTTCGCATGGATGCACCAGAACGCCGCGAAGCCGACCGATTTCTTCGCGATTCCGGCGAACCGCGTCGTCGAGCTCGGGACGAAGATCGAGATCTGACGGGCCCGGCGCGCGGGCCGTCCGGCCGCGCGTCACAGGTACCCGGATAATGAAAAAGCCCGCCTTTCGGCGGGCTTTTTCGTACGGCGACGGCGGGTCTATTCGCTTGTTCAGCGCTTGAGCTTCGCGAACGCCGCGGCCATCGCGCCGGCCGGCTCCGGCTCGCGCGAACGCTGCGGGCGGGCGGCGCCGCGCCCTGTGTTGCCGCGATCCTGGCCGCCGCGCGACGACATGCCGGGCGCTGCCGCGTCGTCGTCGAGGCGCATCGTCAGCGCAATGCGCTGGCGCTTCACGTCGACGTCGAGCACCTTCACCTTGACGACCTGGCCGGCCTTCACGACCTCGTGCGGGTCCTTGATGAATTTCGTCGACATCGCGGACACGTGGACGAGGCCGTCCTGGTGCACGCCGATATCCACGAACGCGCCGAACGCGGCGACGTTCGTCACGACGCCTTCCAGCGTCATGCCCGGTACGAGATCCGAGACCTTCTCGACGCCTTCGCGGAACGTGGCCGTCTTGAATTCCGGACGCGGATCGCGACCCGGCTTTTCCAGTTCGGCCAGGATGTCGCGTACGGTCGGCAGGCCGAAACGTTCGTCAACAAATTCCGTCGGCGACAGGCCGGACAGCGCTTCGCGGTTGCCGAGCACGTCGTCGATGCGCTTGTTGATCTTCGCGAGTATCCGTTCGACGACCGGATACGCTTCCGGGTGCACCGACGAGCGGTCGAGCGGGTTCTCGCCGCCGTTGATGCGCAGGAAGCCGGCGGCCTGCTCGAAGGTCTTGTCACCGAGGCGCGGCACCTTGCGCAGGTGCTCGCGCGACGGGAACGGGCCGTTCGCATCGCGATAGTCGACGATGTTGCGCGCGAGCGTCGCGTTCAGGCCCGACACACGGGCGAGCAGCGGGGCCGACGCGGTGTTCGCGTCGACGCCGACCGCGTTCACGCAATCCTCGACGACCGCGTCGAGCGAGCGGGCGAGTTCGCGCTGGTTCACGTCGTGCTGGTACTGACCGACGCCGATCGCCTTCGGCTCGATCTTCACGAGTTCGGCAAGCGGGTCCTGCAGGCGGCGGGCGATCGACACGGCGCCGCGCAGCGATACGTCGAGTTCCGGGAATTCCTTCGCGGCGAGCTCGGACGCCGAGTAGACCGACGCGCCGGCTTCCGACACGACGATCTTCTGCAGGCGCAGCTCCGGATGTTTCGCGATCAGTTCGCTCGCGAGCTTGTCGGTTTCACGCGACGCGGTGCCATTGCCGATGCTGATCAGTTCGGCCTGCGTCTGCGCGGCGATGCGCGCGAGTTTCGCGATCGAACCGTCCCAGTCGCGGCGCGGTTCGTGCGGGTAGATCGTGTCGGTCGCGAGCACCTTGCCGGTGCGGTCGACGACCGCGACCTTCACGCCGGTGCGCAGGCCCGGATCGAGGCCGATCACGGCCTTCGGGCCGGCCGGCGCGGCCAGCAGCAGGTCGTTCAGGTTGCGCGCGAACACGCGGATCGCTTCGGTTTCGGCCGTTTCGCGCAACTGCGTGAGCAGTTCGTTTTCGATATGCGGCTGCACCTTCACGCGCCAGCACCAGCGGCAGACGTCGGACAGCCATTTGTCGGCCGGGCGATTCTGGTTCGCGATGCCGAAATGGCGCGCGATCATCGCCTCGCCGGGATGCGGCACTTGCGCGTCGAGCTCTTCGCCCAGACCGAGCTTGATCGTCAGCACGCCGGCGTTGCGGCCGCGGAACAGCGCGAGCGCGCGGTGCGACGGCACGGTCTTGATGGTTTCCGCGTAGTCGTAATAGTCGCGGAATTTCTCGCCTTCCTCGTTTTCCTTGCCCTCGACGACGGCCGACGACACGACGCCCTGGTTGTGCAGGTAGTCGCGCAGCTTGCCGAGCAGCTCCGCCGTCTCGCCGAACTGTTCGGACAGAATGTCGCGCGCGCCGTCGAGCGCGGCCTTCACGTCGGCGACGCCCTTGTCGGCGTCGACGTACGCGGCCGCCTCGGCCTGCGGGTCGAGCAGCGGGTTCGCGAGCAGCGCCTGCGCGAGCGGTTCGAGGCCGGCTTCGCGGGCGATCTGCGCACGCGTGCGGCGCTTCGGCTTGTACGGCAGATAAAGGTCTTCGAGCACCTGCTTGCTGTCGGCCGCGTCGATCGCGGCACGCAGCTCGTCGGTCAGCTTGCCTTGTTCGTCGATGCTCGACAGGATCGCGGCGCGGCGATCCTCGAGCTCGCGCAGGTACAGGAGGCGTTCCTCGAGCTGGCGCAGCTGCGTGTCGTCCAGGTTGCCGGTCACTTCCTTGCGGTACCGGGCAATGAACGGAACGGTCGAGCCTTCGTCGAGGAGTTGCACGGCCGCCGCGACCTGGCGCGGCTGGACGGACAGTTCGGTGGCGATGCGCTGTACGATCTTGAGTGCTACGGTTTCCGTCATGTCGTGGATGGTCTGTCTGCCTGCTGAAATCGCGGCGCGGGCCGGCAGGCCCGGAGCGGCGGGCTGCCCGGCGGGCCCGACGGGCCAGAGGCCGCGGATGAATGAAGCGGGGCATTTTGCCATAAATGGCGGAGCGTCCAGCCGGGGGTGATAGAATTTGACACATGTCCCGCAGCTTTCCTACGACGTTGCCAACTTCCCGCATTTCTCTCGTCGCGCTCGGCGCAGCGCTCGCCGCGGCTTTGTCTGCCGGGCCTTCCGGCGCATTCGCGCAGGCCGCTGACGCCAGCGCGCCGGACGCCGTCGCGTCCGCGCCCGTTGCCGCCTCCGCCGTCCCGGATTTCGACGCCCGTCAAAAAGTGCTCAATCAACGCTCCGCGGAAAACGATTATCGTTATGCGGTGGCGGAGCACGATTGTTACAGCAAGTTCTTCGTCAATCACTGTCTCGGCAAGGCGCGCGACCAGATGCGCGAGGAACGGGCGAGCATTCGCCAGGAGCAGCTCGCGCTCAACGACGAGCAGCGTGCGGTGCGCGCGCAGCAGCGCGACCAGCAGCAGGCGCTGAAGCAGGCCCGGAACGCGGCGGAAGCGCCGCAGCGGGCGGCGAACGAAGCGGCGAACGCGGCTGCATTCCGCGACAAGCAGGAGCAGAATGCACTGAAACAGGCGCAGCGCGGCGCGGAAGGACCGCAACGCGCGGCGAGCAAGCAGGCATACGACCAGAAGCAGGCGGATTTCCAGCGCAAGCTCGACCAGGCGCACCAGCAGGCGGCGCAGAAGGCGCAGGAACGGGCCGACAACGCCACGCGCTACGAGCAGAAGCAGAAGGAAGCCGCGCAGCACAAGGCCGATGTCGAGCGGCGTCAGCAGGAAGCGGCCGAGAAGGCCAAGCAGCAACAGCAGCAGGGGCAGTAACGTGTTGAATTGATCGGGATCAGTCTCGGGCGCGTCGGCACGCCGGCCGTCGCGCTGCTTCGATGAGGAGGCAACTATGCAAAACCGTCACACGGAACAGCAGCAGGAATTGCACAACCGTTTGGCTGCATTGCAGGAGCAGCACCAGCAGCTCGCTCGGGAGATCGAGCTGAAGGAAGGACACTCCGACATCGACGACATCACGCTGCACCGGCTGAAGAAGGAAAAGCTGGCGGCCAAGGACAAAATCATTTTGCTGCAATCGCAGCTCGAACCGGATAAGCGCGCCTGAGCGCGGCCTGGCAAGCGCCGGCGCCGCCCGGGCGCTGGACACAGGAACGCTTGCCTTGAATTCACCGCTTGAAGCCACCCCCGATGCCCGGCGTGACACGACGTCCGCCGGGCGCGTTCGTGCGCCCGAAGGCACTTTCGAGCTGAGCCGCAAGCGTGTCGACGAGCTCGACACGATCTTCGGCGAAGGCGGGTTGCTGGCGCGCGCGCTCGACGGCTATCGGCCGCGTACGTCGCAGATCGAGATGGCGCGCGCGGTCGCGTCCGCGATGGAAGCGTCCGCGCGCCGGATGCCCGAACCCGAGATCTTCGAAACCCGCAAGCGGCCGGCACGCCGTCTCGGCGACGGCGACAAAACGGCCGGGCCGGCGGCGGACGATGCCGCGGCAGCCGAACCGGACAACGACGCGGGCGACAACACGCTGATCGTCGAAGCCGGCACAGGTACCGGCAAGACCTACGCGTATCTGGTGCCCGCGATGCTGTGGGGCGGCAAGGTGATCGTGTCGACCGGCACGAAGCACCTGCAGGACCAGCTGTTCCAGCGCGACATCCCGACCGTGCGCAACGCGCTCGCGGTGCCGGTGTCGGTCGCGATGCTCAAGGGCCGCGCCAACTATCTGTGCCACTACTACCTGCAACGCACGGCCGACAACGGCCGGCTGCCGTCGCGGCAGGACACGGCCTATCTGCAGGAAATCGTCCGCTTCGCGAAGATCACGAAGAGCGGCGACAAGGCCGAACTCGCAAGCGTGCCGGAAAACGCGCCCGTGTGGTCGATGGTCACGTCGACGCGCGACAACTGCCTCGGCCAGGAATGCCCGCACTACAAGGAATGCTTCGTGATGCAGGCGCGGCGCGAGGCCCAGCAGGCCGACATCGTCGTCGTCAACCATCACCTGTTCTTCGCGGACATCATGCTGCGCGACACGGGGATGGCCGAGCTGCTGCCGAACGCGAACACGATCATCTTCGACGAAGCGCATCAGCTGCCGGAGACGGCGACGCTGTTCTTCGGCGAGACGCTGTCGACGACGCAGATCCTCGAGCTCGCGCGCGACACGGTGGCCGAAGGCCTGAGCCATGCACGCGACGCGGTCGAGTGGGTGAAGCTGGGCGGCGATCTCGAGCGCGCGGCGCGCGACTTGCGTCTCGCGTTCGCGAACGACCAGATCGTGCGCATGTCGCTCGCGCAGCTCGGCGACGATCACCCGATGTTCGGTGCGCTCGACGCGCTCGACGCTGCGCTCGATGCGCTCGCCTCGGCACTCGCGAGCCAGGCCGAGCGTGCGGAATCGCTCGGCGCGTGTCTGCGGCGCGCCCGCGAGCTGCAGGACCTGCTGGCCGGCTGGGTCGCGCCCGGCGCGGCGGAAGCGGCCGCGCAGGCCGATGCGGCCGTGGCAGGCGACAACGCGGCCACTGACGGCGATCCGAACGAGAAGGTGCGCTGGGTAGAGGTGTTCGCGCATACCGTGCAACTGCACGAAACGCCGCTGTCGGTCGCGCCGATTTTCGCGAAGCAGCGTGCGGGTGTGCCGCGTGCGTGGGTGTTCACGTCGGCCACGTTGTCGGTGCGCGGCGATTTCACGCACTACGCGGCGCAGATGGGCCTCAGCTCGCGTCGTTCGATGACGCTCGCCAGCCCGTTCGATTACCAGTCGCAGGGGTTGCTGTACGTGCCGCGCAACCTGCCGCAACCGTCTTCGCCGGCGTTTACCGATGCCGTCTTCGATGCCGCGTTGCCGGCGATCGAGGCGTCCGGCGGTGGCGTGTTCATGCTGTGCACGACGCTGCGCGCGGTCGACCGGATCGCCTCGAAGCTGCGCGACGTGATCGAGGCGCGCGGCTGGAACACGCCGCTGCTCGTGCAGGGCGACGCAAGCCGTACCGAGCTGCTCGACCGCTTCCGCGCGTACGGCAATGCGATCCTGGTCGGTAGCCAGAGTTTCTGGGAGGGCGTCGACGTGCGCGGCGATGCGTTGTCGCTGGTCGTGATCGACAAGCTGCCGTTCGCGCCGCCGGACGATCCGGTGCTGGCCGCGCGGCTCGATGCGTTGACGAAGAAGGGGCTGAGCCCGTTCGCGGTGCATCAGCTGCCGCAGGCCGTGATCACGCTGAAGCAGGGCGCGGGCCGGCTGATTCGTGCGGAGACGGATCGCGGCGTGCTGATGATCTGCGACACGCGACTCGTCGACAAGCCGTACGGGCGCCGGATCTGGCAAAGCCTGCCGCCGTTCAAGCGCACGCGCGAGATCGCGGTCGTGCAGGATTTCTTCGACGAGCACCGCTCGGACAAGCGCGCTTGATCGCGCGCGCGGCACTTGTCGCTTGATTGTCCCGGTGCCGCTTGCATGCGGCGCCAATAAAAAAACCCGGCTCGATGGCCGGGTTTTTTGTGTGCACAACGGATGTTACATCGCGCCGTGCTTCAGAACTGCCACCACGACTTCTTCGCACCGGGGCGCGAATGGCCCGTCACATACGGGCTGTCGGGGAACGTGCCCGCGAGCACGCGCTTGGTGTCCTCGGCGAGTTCTGGCTGGTTCAGCTTGCCGTACGACAGGATCATGATGTGCAGCGCATCCTCGATCGCCGGCGCGCCCTTGTAGTCCTTGATCGCGAGCTGGGCGCGGTTGATGGCCGCGACATACGCGCCACGACGGTAGTAGTAGTCGGCCGCGTGCACTTCGTGCGACGCGAGCGCGTTGACGATGTAGCGCATCCGTGCGGCCGCGTCGGGCGCGTACTTGCTCTTCGGGAAGCGATCGACGACGACCTTGAACGCATCGTACGATTCGCGCAGCGCCTGCGGATCGCGTTCGCTCATGTCCTGGCCGGAGAAGCGCCCGAACAGGCCGAGATCGTCGTTGAAGTGGATCATCCCCTTCAGGTAGTACGCGTACGGGATATCCGGATGATCCGGGTGGAGCTGGATGAAGCGGTCGACGGCCTGGTCGGCGGCTGCCGGTTCGTTGTCCTTCCAGTTGCAGTACGCGACGTTGATCTGCGCCTGCTGTGCGAAATGGCCGAACGGATCGCGGCCTTGCAGCGATTCGAAATATTTCGCGCACTTGCCCCAGTCGCCGCCGGACAGTGCGTCCTGGGCCTCTGAGTATAATTTGTTGTTCGACCAGGTAGCCGTCTCGTCCTGCTTCTGCGGCAAGCCGTGGCAGCCGGCGATGAGGGCCGCGGCCGCTACCGCCGCAGCCCGGGCGGCGACGGTTCTGGCCGTGCGTTTGGTCGAATTCATCATGCTCGCATGTCCTAGCTTCAAGTCTCGGTGACCCAGTCTAAATGACCCGTTCAAGTTCGCAGAATGCCCAGCCGGGCACACCAAATCGCGAAGATTATAGCCCAAGCGATCGGCCCGCCGACGCTGCCTCGGGGGATTCCCTCGATGACGATCTGGCCGGCGACGCGATGCAGCCGCCCGTCGTGCCGTCCGTGGCGGGCGATGACGCGCCGCGTATCGTCGAAGTGCCGCTGTCGCTCGCCGGCGAACGGCTCGACAAGGCGCTTGCCCAACTGTTCCCCGAATTCTCGCGCAGCCGCCTGCAGAGCTGGATCGAGGCGCAGCGGGTGCTCGTCGACGGGGCGCCGGCGAAGATCCGCCAGCCGGTGCCGCTCGGCGCGAAGATCGCGCTCGTGCCCGATCTGCTGCCCGAGCAGCTCGCGTTCACGCCGGAGCCCGTGCCGCTCGACGTGATTTACGAGGACGACGCGCTCGTCGTCATCAACAAGCCGGCCGGCCTCGTCGTGCATCCGGCCGCCGGCAACTGGAGCGGCACGATCCTCAACGGCCTCCTGCATCGCTACGGCGACGCGGCGGCCGGCCTGCCGCGCGCGGGGATCGTCCACCGGCTCGACAAGGAAACCTCCGGCCTGATGGTGGTCGCCCGCACGCTGGCCGCGCAGACGGACCTCGTGCGCCAGCTGCAGGCCCGCACGGTGAAGCGCCGCTATTTCGCGCTGGTGTGGGGCACGATGCCCGAGGCGGGCACGATCGACGCGCCGATCGGCCGCGATCCGCGCGAGCGCACGCGCATGGCCGTCGTCACCGGCGCGTCGGGCAAGCCCGCGCGCACGCATTTCCGCACGGTTGACACATGCCTGTGGCAACGTCAGCCGGTTTCGGCGATTCAGTGCGATCTCGAAACCGGCCGTACGCACCAGATCCGCGTGCATTGCGCGCATGCCGGACATCCGCTGCTCGGCGATCCGGTCTACGGGCGCGCGCGCGGCAAGCGCTCGGTCACGCCGCTGCCGGACGGGTTCGCGCGACAGGCGCTGCACGCGTGGCGGCTCGGCCTCGTGCATCCGGTCACGGGCAAGGCGATGCAGTGGCGCTGCCCGCTGCCGGACGACATGAACGCACTGGTCGCCGCGCTCGGCTTCGGGCAGGGCGACGAGGAATTCGACGACGACGACGGTGTCTACGACGATGACGATTTCGGCGGCGAGTATCACGACGACGAGCCGTATCTGGACGACGATGAGGAGGAGTGAGTGCCGATGACGAACCTGGCGCCGTTGACGTGGCAGGACTGCGTGCGGCCCGACTGGCAGGTGTCGCCGCGCGTGCGCGCGCTGATCACGACCCGCGACGGCGGTGTGAGCGAAGGCCCGTACGGGCGCTGGCAGGACGGCGCCGCGCTGCCGGGCGGGATGAATCTCGGCCTGCATACCGGTGACGATCCCGGCCATGTCGCCGCCAACCGCGCGCGCGTGCTGGCCCTCGCTGGCCAGTCGGGCGCCGCATGGCTCGAGCAGGTTCACGGCGCGCAGATCGTGCAGGCGGACGCGGTGATCGCCGCCGCGCCTGGTGCCACGGCGCCGGTGCAAGCCGACGCGAGCGTGACCGATCAGGCAGGCGCCGTCTGCGTGGTGATGGTGGCCGATTGCCTGCCCGTGCTGCTGTGCGACGCGCAGGGCCGCGCGGTCGGCGCCGCGCATGCGGGCTGGCGCGGGCTCGCGGCCGGCATCGTCGAGCAGACGGCGGCGCGCGTCGCGGCGCTTGCGGGCGGCGCGACGGACGCGCTGCATGCGTATCTCGGTCCGGCGATCGGCCCGCAGGCGTTCGAGGTCGGCGCCGATGTGCGCGATGCGTTTCTCGACACGGCTCCGCAGTCGGAGCATGATGAAACCCGTCATGCGTTCGTCGCGATCGACGGCGCGCCCGGCAAGTTCCTGGCCGACCTCTACGCGCTCGCGCGCCTGCGACTCGCGCGTGCGGGTGTGGCGCACGTGAGCGGCGGGACGGCGTGCACGGTCGCCGAGCGTGCGCGCTTCTATTCGTACCGGCGCGACCGCGTGACGGGGCGCATGGCCGCGGCAATCTGGCTGGCCGATTGATTGCATGCGCATGCGCGCCGGCTTTGTTGCGCCGCGAAATCGAGTTATCTCGATATTGAGGCGGCAATACGGCGTTGCATGCGCGACTGAATGAAAAATCCCGACGTCAAGCTAAACAAAATGTTTTATGTTTCGCCGGAACCCTTGTCCCGTCTGTTGTGCGCGGATTATCTCCGTGCCGAAATGTTCAGTGGTTTGACGGGGCGCTTCACATGGGGAAAACGATAATGATAAAAATACCGCACTGCGGCAGAATCTGGAGACGCCTCTCCAGAGCATGACGGCCCGGCTCGCAGCCGGCACGCCGCGCGCGAGCAGGATTTCACGATTGACGCTCACGAATCACCGGTAAGGCAGGTAATGACAGCATCGAAAAATTCGTCGACGTCCGCGCATGCGGGCACTTCCGCGGGCAGCACCGGTTTCGATCCGGCCGCCCAGCCGATGCAGCAGATGTTCGAGTCGTGGTTGAACGCGTGGCGCGGTTTTGCAGATCCGGCGCGCGCCGCGACGGCATCGGCCTCCGTCAATCCGTTCGCGACATTCCAGTTCCCGACGTCGTTTCCGTTCCAGATGCCGTCGATGCTCGACTTCGGCGCGATGGCGTCGCCGTTCGCGGGGCTGAAGCTGCCGGTTGCCGCGATTCCGCCCGAACGGCTCCAGGCATTGCAGGCCGACTACGCACGCGATTGCATGACGCTGATGCAGCAGGCGGCCGCCGCGAAGCTCGAGTCGCCAGAGCTGAAGGACCGCCGCTTCAGCGGCGACGCGTGGAAGGCGTCCCCCGCGCATGCGTTCGCGGCCGCCTGGTATCTGCTCAACGCGCGCTATCTGCAGGAGCTGGCCGACGCGCTTCAGACCGATCCGAAGACGCGTGAGCGCATCCGTTTCACGGTCCAGCAATGGACGGCCGCCGCCGCGCCGAGCAACTTCCTCGCACTCAATCCCGACGCACAGAAATCGATCCTCGAGACGCAGGGCGAAAGCCTGCGGCAGGGGATGATGAACCTGCTCGGCGACCTGCAGCGCGGCAAGATTTCGCAGACCGACGAATCGCAGTTCGTGGTCGGCAAGAACCTCGGATGTACCGAAGGCTCGGTCGTGTACGAGAACGACCTGATCCAGCTGATCCAGTACACGCCGAAGACGGACAAGGTGTTCGAGCGGCCGTTGCTGATCGTCCCGCCGTGCATCAACAAGTTCTACATCCTCGACCTGCAGCCGGAGAATTCGCTCGTCGCGCACGCGCTGTCGAACGGTCATCAGGTATTCCTCGTGTCGTGGCGCAACGCGGATGCATCGGTCGCGCACAAGACGTGGGACGACTACATGAACGAAGGGCTGCTCGCGGCGATCGACGCGGTGCAGCAGATCAGCGGCCGCGAGCAGATCAACACGCTCGGCTTCTGCGTCGGCGGCACGATGCTCGCGACCGCGCTCGCGGTGCTCGCCGCGCGTGGCGAACATCCGGCCGCGTCGATGACGCTGCTCACCGCGATGCTCGACTTCACCGATACGGGCATCCTCGACGTGTTCGTCGACGAGGCGCACGTGCAGATGCGCGAGCAGACCATCGGCGGCAAGAACGGTGCGCAGCCGGGGCTGATGCGCGGCGTCGAGTTCGCGAACACGTTCTCGTTCCTGCGGCCGAACGATCTCGTGTGGAACTACGTCGTCGACAACTACCTGAAGGGCCGCACGCCCGCGCCGTTCGACCTGCTGTACTGGAACAGCGATTCGACGAGCCTGCCGGGCCCGATGTACGCGTGGTATCTGCGCCATACCTATCTGGAAAACAAGCTGCGCGAGCCGGGTGCGCTGACCGTGTGCGGCGAGTCGGTCGACCTGTCGCTGATCGACGTGCCGACCTTCATCTACGGTTCGCGCGAGGATCACATCGTGCCGTGGCAGACGGCCTACGCATCGACGTCGATCCTGTCGGGCCCGCTGAAGTTCGTGCTCGGCGCGTCGGGACACATCGCGGGCGTGATCAATCCGCCGGCGAAGAAGAAACGCAGCTACTGGGTCAACGAGGGCGACCTGCCCGAATCCGCGGACGACTGGTTTGCCGCGGCGACCGAGCAGCCGGGAAGCTGGTGGACGACGTGGGTCGAGTGGCTCGACGCGTACGGCGGTCGCAAGGTCGCGCCGCCGGCCCAGCCGGGTTCCGCGCAATTCCCGGTGGTCGAGCCGGCGCCCGGGCGCTACGTGTTGCAGCGCGATTGACGAAAACCGGACAGCGGCGCACGCTGTCCGGTGCACCGCAGTTTTTTTAACAGGGCCGGTAACGACGCGCCGTGTCGTGCGGGCCTGGAGGAAAGGGAAATGACGGATGTAGTGATCGTATCGGCCGCGCGGACCGCGGTCGGCAAATTCGGCGGCTCGCTGGCGAAGGTTGCGGCGCCCGAACTGGGCGCGACGGTGATCCGCGCAGTGCTGGAGCGTGCGGGCGTGAAGCCCGAGCAGGTCAGCGAAGTGATCATGGGCCAGGTGCTGACGGCCGGCTCCGGGCAGAACCCGGC